>NZ_AP022584.1:2743924-3048805 GCF_010731675.1 Mycobacterium marseillense | reverse complement strand
CCCAACATCAGATTGGATGAATCAATGAGCAAGAACAGCAAGGTATACCGCGCCGCCGCCGAGAAGGTGGACCGCAACAGCCTGTACTCCCCGCTGGAGGCGGCCAAGCTCGCCAAGGAAACGTCGTCGAGCAAGCAGGACGCCACCGTCGAGGTGGCGATCCGCCTCGGCGTCGACCCGCGCAAGGCGGACCAGATGGTCCGCGGCACGGTGAACCTGCCGCACGGCACCGGCAAGACCGCCCGGGTGGCGGTGTTCGCGGTCGGCGACAAGGCCGAGCAGGCGCAGGCCGCGGGTGCCGACGTCGTCGGCAGCGACGACCTGATCGAGAAGATCCAGGGCGGCTGGCTGGAATTCGACGCCGCGATCGCGACCCCGGACCAGATGGCCAAGGTCGGTCGCATCGCGCGGGTGCTCGGCCCGCGCGGCCTGATGCCGAACCCCAAGACCGGCACCGTCACCCCCGACGTCGCCAAGGCCGTGGCCGACATCAAGGGCGGCAAGATCAACTTCCGCATCGACAAGCAGGCCAACCTGCACTTCGTCATCGGCAAGGCCTCCTTCGACGAGAAGTCCCTGGCCGAGAACTACGGCGCCGCGCTCGACGAGGTGCTGCGGCTCAAGCCGTCGGCGTCGAAGGGGCGCTACCTGAAGAAGATCACCGTGTCGACGACGACGGGCCCGGGCATTCCGGTGGACCCGTCGGTCACCCGCAACTTCTCCGAGGCCTGATCTCTCCTGGCCGACCGGCGACTTGTGGTGCGATCTCGCAGGTAATCGGCCCAACAAGTCGACGCTCGGCGAACTTCAGCCGCCGCACTCGGCGATGCGGCGCCGCAGAAACTCCCGGCCCGGCTCAGATCCGTTGGACTCCAACGCCGCTCGATACCACGTGAGCGCGTCGCCCGGTCGGCCCGCGCGGCGCAGCAGGTCGGCGCGCACGGGCGCGACCAGGTTCGAGCGGGCGAGCCGTGGATCGCCCGCCACCTCGTCCAGTGCCGCCAAACCGGCGCCGGGACCGTCGCGAAAGCCGATCGCCAGCGCGCGATTGGTGGCCACCACCGGGGACCCGGTGAGCTGCCACAGCCGGTCATAGGCCGAGCAGATGGCGACCCAGTCGGTCCGCTCCCAGGACGGGGCGGTGGCGTGCAGCGCGGCGATCACCGCCTGGGGCAGGTACGCCCCCGTCGAGCCCCGGGCACGACGCAACCGCGCGAGCCCGCGGGCGATGCGCGCGCGGTCCCACCGGCGGCGGTCCTGATCCTCGAGCGGCACCAGCATCCCGAACTCGTCCACGCGGGTCGCGCGTCGCGAATCGTGCAGCAGCATCAGGGCGGACAGCGCGTGCGCCTCCGGCTCGGCGGGCAGCAACGCGCACAGCTCGCCGCCCAGCCGGATCCCCTCGTCGCACAGGTCGTCGCGGATGGCCGACGGGCCCGCGGTCGACCAGTAGCCCTCGGTGAATACCGAATAGACGCAACTCAATACGTGCGGTGTGCGCTCGGCCAGCAGCTCGGCGGGCGGGACGCGCAGCGGGATGTTGGCGTGCCGAACCTTGTTCTTGGCGCGCGTGATGCGCTGGCCGATCGCGGTCTCGGTCTGCAGCAGCGCGCGGGCGATCTCCCCGACGGTCAGGCCGGAGACCAGCCGCAGCGTCAGCGCCAGTTGCGATTGGCGGTCCAGCGCCGGGTGCGCGCAGGTGAACATCATCCGCAACTCGTCGTCGCGAACCGGCTGCGGGTCGGTGTGCTCGGTGCGTGCCCTGATGTCGTCCAGCACGGCCGCCAATTCCTTTCCGGGGCGCACGGATTCGCGGCGCAGGCGATCACGGGCGCGGTTACGGCCGACGGTCACCAGCCATCCGCCCGGGCTGGCGGGCACCCCGTCGCGCGGCCAGGTGCGCAGCGCTTCGGCGCAGGCCTCCTGGACGGCGTCCTCGGCGACGGTGAGGTCACCCGACCACCGCGCGAGCGCGGCCACGGCCGGGCCCCACTCCCGGCGGAAGACGCCGTCCAGGTCGGCCACTTGCCCTACCGGCCGGAGACGCCCGCCAACTGGCGCAGCTGCACGGACGAGGCGGGAATCATCGAGGCGATCTTGACAGCCTCGTCGCGGTCGGTCGCGCTCAAGAGGTAGATCCCGGTGGCGATTTCGGCGCCCTCCGCGTACGGCCCGTCGGTGATGAGGACCTCGCCGTCGCGCACCCGCACGGTCGTCGCCGTGGACCGGTCGTGCAGGGCGGCGCCGCCGATGACGTGATCGCCGGCCGCGGCGTGCAGCTCGACGTGCTTGGCCGCCACCGCCTCCCACTCCGGCGTGCCCGGTGTGTGCGCGGATTCGGCGGGCTCGGCCAGCAGCGCGAGCCAGTCGTTGCCGGTCAGCGCGCGGGACGGTTCGACGGCGTGGACCACCGGCCACAGCTCCACCGCCCCGAACGCGGCCACCGGGACGTCACGCGCCAGTGCCAGCGCCTCGTCGAGGTTCTCGGCTTCGAAGAGGTAATAGCCGCACGCCACCTCGGCGGCCTCCGCGAACGGGCCGTCGGTGACCGTCGGCGCGTCCGGACCGCCGGTGATGGCGACGGCGACCGCGGCGGGCGCCAGGGCGTCACCGGCTTTGATCGCCGGTCCGGCCTTGGCGTGAAAGCTTTCGAATGCCGCCATCGCGCCGGCGGCATCGTCGGGCGTACGGTCTTGCTCCTTGCTGATCAACAAGGCGAAGTACTGCATGGTCGTCACCTCCAGGTAGTGAGCGAAGCCGTCTGCTCCACTCTCTACCTACTCGACGAACCGCGCAGCGCCAATCCGACGGGCACCGCCGAAATTCAGGCGGCCGCGCCCGGCTTGAGGTAGGTCACCAGGCTGACGTCGAGCATCTCGTCGCCGAAGTAGTGCTCGCAGCCGCGCAGGTACTTGATGTAGCGGTTGTAGACCTCTTCGGAGGTGACCTCGATGGCCTTGTCCCGGTTCGACTCGAGTGTGTCACCCCAGATGCGCAGGGTCTTGATGTAGTGCGGCCGCAACGAAAGCGGTTCGGGCACAACGAAACCGGCCTTCTCGCCGTGATCGACCATCATCTGGGTGGAGGGCAGCCGGCCGCCGGGGAAGATCTCGGTGACGATGAACTTGATGAACCGCGCGGTCTCGAAGCTCAGCTTCTTGCCGCGCGCGGCCAGGTCGTAGGGGTGGTAGCTGACGCTGCTCTGGACGGTCATCCGGCCGTCGTCGGGCATGATGTCGAAGGTCCGCTTGAAGAAGTCGTCGTAGTTCTCGTGGCCGAAGTGCTCGAAGGCCTCGATCGAGACGATCCGGTCGACCGGCTCGGCGAAGTCCTCCCAGTTCTGCAGGCGCACCTCCCGCGAGCGGCCGGTGTCGACGGAACCGAGCAGCGCCTCGGCGCGCGCGTGCTGGTTCTTGGACAGCGTCAGGCCGATGACATTGACGTCGAACCGCTCGACGGCGCGCTTCATGGTGGTGCCCCACCCGCAGCCGATGTCCAGCAGGGTCATGCCCGGCTTCAGGTCGAGCTTGTCGAGGTTGAGGTCGATCTTCGCGTACTGGGCCTCTTCCAGGGACATGTCGTCGCGCTCGAAGTAGGCGCAGCTGTAGATCCGTGACGGGTCCTGGAACAGGCCGAAGAATTCGTCGGAGACGTCGTAGTGCGCCTGGATGTCTTCCGAGCGCGTCCGCGTCTTCGTCGGGCCAGTCGGTTGCTCAGCCATTTTCGTCCTGTTCTCCTGAATGACGTTGGGTGCCTGTGCTCACACGCGCATGCAGGGGTCCGGTGTGAGCAGCAACGATACCCAACGTCGAGGCATCGCTTCCTAAGGGTGCGAGTGCGCGTCGCGGGCCCGACCGCGTAGGCGAACTCTACTTTTCCGCAGACGCTACTTGGTCAGCGTGTACTGGGCCACGTTGGAGATGCCTTTGCGGAACAATCCCGCGCAGCCCGTGAGGTAGCGCATGAAGCGGTCGTAGACCTCTTCGGACTGCAGGGCGATCGCGCGTTCGCGATTGGCCTCCAGGTTGGCCGCCCAGGTGTCCAGCGTCCGGGCGTAGTGCGGCTGCAGGTATTGCGTCTGCTCGAGCGAGAAACCGCTGGCTCGCGAAAGGTCGACGATGTCGGGTTCGCCGCACATCTGCCCGCCGGGAAAGATTTCCTTGCCCAGGAAGTGCAGGAAACGCAGGTCGGTCATCGTGATTTTGATGCCGACTTCCTTCCAGTGCGATTGCGGGTAGGTGAAGATGCTGTGCATCAGCATCCGGCTGTCGTTGGGCAGGGTTTCGTAGGCCCAATCCCAGAATGCGGGCCAGCGTTCCTTTTTGAACGCGTCGAAGGCCTCGAAGCTGATGATCCGGTCGACGTGCTCGTCGAATTCCTCCCAGCCCTGCAGCCGGGCCTCGGCCCGCCGGGTCGTCGGGATCGCGGCCAGCTTCGCCTTGGTGCACGCGTAGTGGTTGCGGCTCAGCGTGATGCCGATGACGTTGACGTCGTATTTCTCCAGCGCACGGACGACCGCCCCGCCCCAGCCGCACCCGACGTCGAGGACCGTCATTCCCGGCTCCAGGTTCAGCTTGTCCAGTCCCAGATCCAGCTTGGCCAGCTGTGCCTGTTCCAGCGTCATGTCGTCGTCTTTGAAATAGGCGCAGGTGTACACCATGTTGGGGTCGAGGAACAACGCGAAGAAGTCGTCCGAAATGTCGTAGGTCGCCTGCGACTCTTCGTAATACGGCTCCAGCTTGACCATCGCTACACCCACCCTCCTTTGACAACCGTACAACCCGCCGCCTTGGACTGAAAATGCGGGGAAATGTTTCTGCAGAATGCTTTTTGGCTCAGCGCGCCTTGCCGAAATTGTTTGTCAGGACGCCGACCACCTGATCCCACAACTGCTGTGGCAGATCATGACCCATCCCGTCGAATAACACCAATCGGGCGTCATCGATGGCCCGTGCCACCGCGCGGCCGCCGAAGGGCCGCATCAGCTTGTCCGCCCGGCCGTGGATCACCACGGTGGGAGCGACGGTGCCGCGGTTGTAGCGCCGCAGGCTGCCGCTGCCCAGCACCGCCGCGAAGTGCCGCGCCACGCCCTGCGGGTAGTAGTTGCGGTCGTATCCCTCGGCGGCCTCGGCGCGGGCCTGCTCGTCGGGCACCCGGTAGCGCGGGCTGCCGATGATCTTGCCGACCCGCACCGCGTTGTCGACGATCACCTCGCGCGGCGAGTTCGGCGGTGGCCCCTTCAGCAGCGCCAGCAACGCGCGCGGCGCCGGCGGCGGCAGCAGGGCCGCGTTGTTGCTGGAGAAGATGACCGCCAGGGATTGGGTCCGCTCGCGGAATCGGCCCGCGAAAATCTGGGCGATCATGCCGCCCATCGACGCGCCGACGATGTGGGCGCGGTCGATGCCCAGATGATCGAGCACGGCCGCGGCGTCGTCGGCCATGTCCTCGAGCTTGTACACCGCCTGGCTGGGCAGGCCCAGCCAGGACCGCACCAACCGCGTCGCCAGCGGCTGCCCCGAGCTGCCCTGCCCGGTCTTGCTGGACAGGCCGACGTCGCGGTTGTCGTACCGGATGACGCGCAGGCCCCGATCGACCAGCTTCTCGCAGAACGCGGTCCGCCACAGCAGCAGCTGGGCTCCCAGTCCCATGATCAACAGGACGGGCGGGTCGTCGACGTCGCCCATGTCCTCGTAGTACAGCTTCAGCTCGCCCGATAGGGCGTGTCCCGTGCGGACCTGCACGCCCCTATACCTCGACGTCGGAGGAGTGCTCGCGGCTGACTTCGACCATGAAGTTCGCGAAATAC
This sequence comes from Mycobacterium marseillense, assembly GCF_010731675.1. Classification (NCBI taxonomy): domain Bacteria; kingdom Bacillati; phylum Actinomycetota; class Actinomycetes; order Mycobacteriales; family Mycobacteriaceae; genus Mycobacterium; species Mycobacterium marseillense. Next base: position 3,042,999 of record NZ_AP022584.1, on the reverse strand, counting down.
CCCGTCAATTGCGGATCCGACATCATCTGCCACTTGGGCGCCAGCAGCTTCATGTAGCGCTCGACGTAGAGGAACTGCTTGCCGATCAGCACCAGCTCGCGGGGCAGTTTGACGTCGTAGGCGTCGGCCAGCGCCGACAACTGCCGGCCGATGTCGGCGTACGACATGTCGCCCAGCGTCTGCATCGTCAGCGGGGTGGCGAAGCGCTCCAGGTCCTTGGCCGCCTCGGCCTCGGGCTTCATCGTGCCGACGGCGCCCATCAGCACCACGATCTTGCCGGCCGCGGCGTGGTCCTTCTTGACCAGCAGCGCGTACACCAATTCGCGCAGCAGCCACCGGGTGCGGGGATCGATGCGGCCCATGATGCCGAAGTCGAAGAAGACGATGCGCCCCTGATCGTCGACATAGAGGTTGCCCGCGTGCAGGTCGCCGTGGAACAACCCGTGCCGCAGCCCGCCCTCGAAAAGCGAGAACAGCAGCGCCTTCACCAGCTCGACGCCGTCGAACCCGGCCTTGCGGATGGCGGCGACGTCGTCGATGCGGATGCCGGACACCCGCTCCATCGTCAGCACCCGGTCGCTGGTGAAGTCCCAATACACCTGCGGCACCCGGATGTTGCGGCCCAGCGGGGAGGCGTGCAGGTGCGCCACCCACGCCTCCATCGACTGCGCCTCCAGTCGGAAGTTGAGCTCCTCGGCCAGGTTGTCGGAGAAGTCGGCGACGACGTCCTGTGCGGACAGCCGGCGGCCCAGCTTGGCCACCTCGACGGCCTGGGCGAAGCGCTGGAGGATTTGCAGGTCGGCGGCGACCCGGCGGCGGATGCCCGGCCGCTGGATCTTGACGACGACCTCCTCGCCGCTGTGCAGGGTCGCGTAGTGCACCTGGGCGATGGACGCCGAGGCGAACGGCTCCTCGTCCCAGCTCGCGAAGAGTTCGGACGGGTCGGCGCCGAGTTCCTCGATGAACAGCTTGTGCACCTCGCCGGAGTCGGCGGGCGGCACCCGGTCCAGCAGGCCGCGGAACTCCCGGGACAGCGATTCGCCGAACGCTCCCGGGCTCGACGCGATGATCTGCCCGAACTTGACGTACGTCGGTCCCAGGTCGGCGAAGGTCTGGGGGAGCTGCTTGATCACCTTCTGCTGCCACGGACCCCGGCCCGGCAGCTTGGTGAGGATGCGAGCGGCGGAGCGGGTGACCTGCCAACCGGTCACCGCTACCCGGGCCGCTTCGACCGGCAACGGCACCCGGTCGAGCTTGGCCACCTCTCGATGCTTGGTAGAACTCATTCCAGCAGTCTGCCAAATCGGTACTGGCAAGTCCCAATCTCTACCGGGGCCGCTCCCCGCCTCGCCACGGCTGCACCCACCCCGGGATCGCCCAGCCTTCGACCCCGGCGATCAGCTCGAACATCGTGGCGCCGTCGATCGTCTCGCGGATGATGTCGGCATGCCCGGCGTGCCGCGCCAGCTCGTTGATCACGTGCAGGATCACCCAGCGCACCGACCACGCCTGCTGGTCCTCGGGGAACCAGGGGATGTCGCGGGGCACGGGCACCGCCGCGTCGAGGTCCGCCGTCTCGACGAGCCGCAGCGACTCCGCGTTCTGCGCCTCGAACGCCCGCAGCAGCCCGTCCAGCGTCTCGTCGGGGCCCATCACGTGCTGGTCGGCGAATTCCTTGCTGATCTGCTCGAACGGGCGGGTGTCTTTGGGCGGCGCGTCCGGCGCGGCGGCGACGCGCGCCATCCAGCTGCGCTGCATCCCGGTGGCGTGCTTGACCAGCCCGCCGATCGACAGCGCGCTGACCGAGGGCGTGGACCGGGCTTGTTCGTCGGTGAGGCCGTACGCAGCGGCGAAATACGCGCTCTGGTGGAACGCGAGGAATTCGCGCAGGGCACTGCGTTCGTCGGCCACCGGCCGGGCGAGGGCGGGCATTGTCCGATCGTAGTTCGCCCCGACGCCGTAAAGTGCGGGGATGCAGCTGGTTTCGGCGCAGGCGACCGAGCTTTTCGTGGGGCCGCCGGACGCACCGCTGCAGCTGGTTCGGGTCACGGTCTCGGGTTGCGCCGAGCCGACGCCGGTCCGCATCGACGGCGACGGATTGAGCGGACAGATCGTCGCCGAGGCGGGCCGGGAAGTGATCGAGGTCCCGGTCGACGTCCGGCGCCCGGTGGTCGGCGAGCGCCGGTCCGCGCGGGTGCACGTCGGCCGCACCCGCAAGACGTTCGAGTTCACCGTCGCCGAGCCGGGCTGGACCATGTTCATGGTCAGCCACTTCCACTACGACCCGGTGTGGTGGAACACCCAAGGCGCCTACACCAGCGAATGGACCGAGGATCCGCCCGGGCGGGCCCGGCAGGCCAACGCCTTCGAGCTCGTGCACGCACACCTGGAGGTGGCGCGCCGCGAGCCCGAGTACAAGTTCGTGCTCGCCGAGGTGGATTACCTCAAGCCGTACTGGGACACCCGACCCGAGGACCGCGCCGACCTGCGCCGGTTCATCGCGCAGGGCCGCGTCGAGGTGATGGGCGGCACCTACAACGAACCCAACACCAACCTCACCAGCCCGGAAACCACCATCCGAAACCTGGTGCACGGCATGGGCTTTCAGCGCCACGTCCTGGGTGCTGACCCGGCGACCGCGTGGCAGCTCGACGTCTTCGGCCACGATCCGCAGTTCCCGGGGTTGGCCGCCGACGCCGGCCTGACGTCCAGCTCGTGGGCCCGGGGACCGCACCACCAGTGGGGCCCGACGCACAGCGACGGCGGCCTGGGGGGCATGCAGTTCTGCAGCGAGTTCGAGTGGATCTCGCCGTCGGGTCGCGGCCTGCTCACCCACTACATGCCCGCGCATTACTCGGCCGGCTGGTGGATGGATTCCGCGGCGTCACTGGGCGAGGCCGAGGACGCCACCTACGAGCTGTTCGATCAGCTCAAAAAGGTGGCGCTGACCCGCAACGTGCTGCTGCCCGTCGGCACCGACTACACGCCGCCCAACGCCTGGGTCACCGCGATCCATCGCGACTGGGCGGCCCGCTACACCTGGCCGCGGTTCGTGTGCGCGCTGCCGCGCGAGTTCTTCGCGGCGGTGCGCGCCGAGCTGGCGCATGGGCGCGGCGCGCCTCGAGAACCCTCGCCGCAGACCCGCGACATGAACCCTATCTACACGGGCAAGGACGTCTCCTACATCGACACCAAACAGGCCAACCGGGCCGCCGAGAACGCCGTCCTGGAGGCCGAGCGGTTCGCGGTGTTCGCCGCGCTGATGACCGGCGCCGACTACCCGCATGCGGCCCTGGCCAAGGCGTGGGTGCAGCTGGCCTACGGCGCGCACCACGACGCGATCACCGGCTCGGAATCCGATCAGGTCTACCTCGACCTGCTGACCGGCTGGCGCGACGCGTGGGAGCTGGGCCGCGCGACCCGCGACTCCTCGCTGGCCCTGCTGTCCGGGGCCATCGACGGTGACGTGATCGTGTGGAACCCGTTGGCCCACCCGCGCACCGACCTCGTCACCGCCCGGGTCGATCCGCGGCTGCGCGCGGGCGTGCGGGTGCTGGACGCCGACGGCGCCGAACTGCCCGCGCTGGTCGAGCACGACGGGAGCTCGGTCACCTGGCTGGCCCGCGACGTCCCGTCGTTGGGCTGGCGGGCCTACCGGCTGGCTCCCGCGGACAAAGCGGGCCGCGCGACCGGCTGGGAGCCGATGCCGGGATCGGTGATCGCCAACGAGCACTACCGGCTCGAGGTCGACGCGGCCCGCGGCGGGGCGGTCGCGTCGCTGGTCGACTTCTCTGGCCAGGGCGGCCGCGAGCTGATCGCCGACGGCCGCGTCGGCAACGAGCTCGCCGTCTACGAGGAATACCCGTCGCACCCAACGCAGGGCGAGGGCCCGTGGCATCTGCTGCCCAAGGGGCCGGTGGTGTGCTCGACGGAGTCCCCGGCGCGGGTGCAGGCCTTCCGCGGGCCCGTCGGCGAGCGGGTGGTGGTCCGCGGCCGGATCGGCACGCTGCTGCGCTACACCCAGACCCTGACGCTGTGGCGAGGCGTCGCGCGGGTGGACTGTCGCACCACCCTCGACGACTTCACCGGCGCCGATCAGCTGGTGCGGCTGCGCTGGCCATGCCCGGTGCCGGGCGCCATGCCGGTCAGCGAAGTGGGCGACGCCGTCGTCGGCCGGGGTTTCGCGCTGCTGCACGACGCCCCCGGTGGCGCCCGCTCGGTGGACGCCGCCCGGCACCTCTGGGCGCTGGACAACCCGGCGTACGGCTGGTTCGGCCTGTCCTCGGCGGCCCGGGTCCGGGTCTCGGGGGCGGGCGTGCGGGCGATCTCGGTCGCCGAGGTGGTGTCGCCGGCCGAGACGGTGTCCGGGCCGCTGGCACGCGAGCTGATGGTGGCGCTGGTCCGCGCCGGAGTCACGGCCACCTGCAGCGCGGCGGACAAGCCGCGCTACGGCCACCTCGAGGTGGATTCCAACCTGCCCGACGTGCGGATTGCGCTGGGCGGGCCGGCCCGCAACGCCTTCACCGACGCGGTGCTGGCACACGCCGATCCGGTGTACGCCGAGGAAGTTGACCGCCAGCTGGCGGCGACCGGCCGGGCCCGGGTGTGGGTGCCGGCCGAGACGCCGCTGGCCGCGGTGTGGGTGCCGGGCGCCGACCTGCGTCCGGTGCGGGCGCTGCCGGTGCTGGTGATCGACGGCCGCGACGACGACGACCTGCGGGCGGAGATCGCCGCGCTGGCCGAGGACCTCGGCGACGCCGAGATCGCCGTCGCGCAGCAGCCCGCGTCGGGGACGGACGCGTTCGACGACCGCACCGTCGCCCTGCTCAATCGGGGGGTGCCCAGCTTCGCCGTCGATGCCGAGGGCACCCTGCACACCGCGCTGATGCGCTCCTGCACCGGCTGGCCGTCGGGCATCTGGATCGACGACCCGCGCCGCACCGCGCCGGACGGCTCCAACTTCGCGCTGCAGCACTGGACCCACGATTTCGACTACGCGTTGGTCAGTGGCGACGGTGACTGGCGGCGCGCGGACATCCCCACCCGCAGCGCGCACTTCGCGCAGCCGCTGCTCGCCGTCGCCGGCGGCCGGCGGCCCGGTGCGCTGCCGACGGCCGGTGCGCTGCTGCGCGTGGAGCCGGCCGATTCGGTGCAGCTGGCGGCCCTCAAGGCGGCCGGCGAGCCACTGACCGCGGGCAGCGCCGCGCCGCTCGACCCGAACGCGGTCGCCCTGCGGTTGGTGGAGACGACCGGGGCGGGCGCGCGGGTGGCCCTCGGTTCGGACTTCGCGGCGATCAGCGACCTGCGGAGCGCCGACCTCCTGGAGACGCCCACCGGGCGCCTGGACGTGGTCGACCTGCACGGGTACCAGGTGGCGACCGTGCGGGCCCGATTCGACATGCCCGCGACGCTGTGCGACGCCGTCGCCCTGGCGCCGCACGCCGAGGCCGCCCAGCCGCTCTACGCGCGCTATTGGCTGCACAACCGCGGCCCGGCGCCGCTCGGTGGGCTGCCGGCGGTCGCCCACCTGCACCCGCAGCTGATCAGCGCGCAGCCCCGCGCCGCGTTGACGCTGCGCCTCACCGCGGCCAGCGACTGCAGCGACGCCACGCTGCGCGGCCGGGTCGCCCTCGCATGCCCCGAAGGCTGGTCGGCCGCGCCCGCCGAGCTGCCCGTCACGCTGTGCAGCGGCGACCACCTGGAGGCCGACGTGGTGGTGTCGATCCCGCCGAGCGCCGAACCGGGTCTCTACCCCGTCCGGGCCGAGCTGCGCCTCACCGGGGAGGGAATCCCCGCTCCCTGGCGCCAGGGCGTCGAGGACGTGTGCGTCGTCGCGGTGGGCGGGGGACCGGTCGACCCGGGCGAGCTGGTCTACCTCGCCGATGGGCCCGGCGAGGTCACGCTGCGGCCCGGCGAAGCGGGCGACCTGACCGTCACCGTCGGCACCCACGGCCGCGCCGACCTGTCGCTCGAGGCGCATCTGATCAGCCCCTGGGGCACGTGGGAGTGGATGGGCCCCGCCGCGCTCGGCGCGGTCCTGCCCGCCCGCGGCACCGTCGACGTTCGGTTCCGCGTGACCCCGCCGGCCTGGCTGGAACCCGGCCAGTGGTGGGCGCTGGTGCGCATCGGCTGCGCGGGGCGGCTGGTCTACTCGCCCGCGGTCCGGGTGACGGTGACATGAGCGGCCACGCGGTCGCGACCGTCGCCGGCATCCCCGTGCCGCGCGCCGAGATCGACGCGGCCGAAAGGCGGTTGCGCGCCGCGCGGGGAGCGGGCGCGCTGCCGGCCGCCGGCACCAGCGAGGGCCGCCAACTGCGACGCTGGCTGACCCAACTCGTCGTGACCCAACGGGTGGTCGCGGCCGAGGCGGACGCGCGCGGGCTGGGCCCGCGCGGGGCGCCGGCCGAGGCGGAGCTGTTGCCCGACGTGACCGCGCGGCTCGAGATCGGCAGTGTCGCCGCGGCCGTGCTGGCCGATCCGCGCGCCCGGGCGCTGTTTGCCGACGTCACCGCCGCCGTGCGGGTCACCGACGACGAGGTGGCCGCCTATCACGCCCGCAACCCGCTGCGGTTCGCCGCGGCCCGGCAGGATCAAAACGGCTGGCGTACAACGGCGTTGGCCGGCCCGCCGCTGGCGCAGGTGCGGCCGGTGATCGCCGAACATCTGCGCGCCGCGGCGCGCCGCCGCGCCTTCCGACTGTGGCTGCAGGCGCGCCGCGCCGAGCTGGTGCGGCTCGCGCCGGGCTACGAGCATCCCGGCGATCCCCGTCAACCCGACAACACCCACCGACATTGAGTGCCATGGTCACCCTCTGCCTGGACATCGGCGGCACCAAAATCGCCGCCGCGCTGGTCGATTCGGCGGGCGCGCTGGTGTACACCGCGATCCGCCCCACCCCGGCCACCAGCGTCGCCGGCGACGTGTGGGCCGTCGTCGCAGCGATGATCGCCGACGCGGTGCGGGCAGCGGAGGTTCCGATCGCCGCGGTCGGCATCGCCTCAGCCGGACCGATCGATCTGCGCACCGGATCGGTCAGCCCGATCAACATCGCGAGCTGGGACCGTTTCCCGTTGCGCGACAAGGTCGCCGCCGCGGTGCCGGGGCTGCCGGTGGTGCTGGGCGGCGACGGTGTGTGCATGGCGTTGGGCGAGCACTGGATCGGGGCGGGACGCAGCGTGGGACCCGACGCCCGGTTCCTGTTGGGCATGGTGGTCTCCACCGGGGTGGGCGGCGGTTTGGTGCTCGACGGCGTCCCCTACGCCGGGCGCACCGGCAACGCCGGACACGTCGGGCACGTCGTGGTCGAGCTGGACGGGTCGCCGTGCACCTGCGGCGGCCACGGCTGTGTGGAGACGGTGGCGTCCGGGCCGTGGATGGTGCGCTGGGCGCGAAACAATGGGTGGTCGGCGCCGCCCGGCGCGGGCGCCAGCGACCTGGCCCTCGCGGCGGTGGCCGGAGACCCGTTGGCCCAGCGGGCGTTTCATCGATCGGCGAACGCGCTCGCCGCGATGATCGCCTCGGTCGGCGCGGTCTGCGATCTGGACCTCGTCGTGATCGGGGGAGGGGTGGCCAAATCCGGGCCGCTGCTCTTCGACCCCCTGCGGGCCAAACTGTCCGCCTACGCGGGGCTGGACTTCTTGTCCGGGCTGCGGGTGGTGCCCGGCGAGCTCGGCGGTGCCGCCGGCCTGATCGGCGCGGCCCGGCTCGCGGCCCTCAGCTGACCCGCTGCAGGTGTTTTCGGCCCCAGTCGCACAGGCTCTCCAGCACCGGGCCCAGCGTCATGCCGTACTCGGAAATCGAATAGTGCACGCACGGTGGCACGGTCCGGGCGTCGTGGCGTTCGATGATCCCGGCGTCGACCAGTTCGTGCAGGTGCCGGATCAGCATGCGCTCGGTGATGCCCGGGATGCTGCGCCGCAGTTCGGCGGTCCGCATCGGCCCGTCGCACAGTCGCCAGAGGATCGTGCCCTTCCAGCGGCCGTCGATCACCGACAGCGCCGCGTCGATCGGGCAGTCGCCGGTTTCCTTCTTGGATACGGCCATCGGACGCTCCCTACGCTGACTAATTTGTCAGTACCTTGATATTTGTCAGCATAACCGCCACAGTCATTGACATGAACCACAGCATCGACGCGCTCGCGGTCGTGATCACGGGACTGATGGTGGGCGTGGAACTGGCGGTGGCGGTGTTCTTCCACCCGCTCATCGCGCGACTGCCCGACGACGCCTTCCGTGCGGCCCGCGGCGGCGCCGCCCGAGCGCTGGGCACGACAATGCCGTTCTGGTACGCGTTGAGCCTGTTGCTCCTGGTGGCGCTCGCCATCAAGGAGCGGGGTACGCCGGACGACTGGCTGTACGGCGTCGCCGCCGGCCTGCTGGCGGTGGTCGTCCTGCTGACGGTCACCACGCTGGTGCCGATCAACAATCGCATCGCCAAATGGCCGGCCACCGGTGAGCTCTCCCGCGAACTCGCGGCCCGGTGGGATCGGCGGCACCGGGTGCGGGTGATCATGCTGCTGGCGGTGTTCGTCCTGCTGACCCTCGCCGTCATCTGAGCCATCAGCTGAGGTCGCCGTTTTGGTGGAACGCGCAGGCCACGCTATTGTGTTAGCCGTTCCACCGAAGACCGTCGGTCACCGAGCAATCGGTTGAAGGTCCGGGAGTATCTCGGCGGCCCACGCAGGAGGACGAGGCACCAACGCCGGCTCGCGCCGGCGAGTTTGTACGCCCCGGCCGCATCCTGCGCCGGGGCGTCCGTCGTTTTTCGGGGGAATCGAGACGACACGTCGCATGACTTCACTTCAGGAGGTAGGCATGGCCAGGGCTGACAAGGCCACCGCCGTTGCGGACATCGCCGAGCAGTTCAAGGAATCGACCGCGGCCCTGGTCACCGAGTACCGCGGTCTGACGGTCGCCAACCTGGCCGAGCTGCGCCGCTCGCTGGGTGCATCGGCCACCTACTCGGTGGCCAAGAACACGCTGGTCAAGCGGGCTGCATCGGAAGCCGGGGTCGACGGCCTCGACGAACTCTTCGCCGGTCCGACGGCCATCGCGTTCGTCACCGGCGAGCCGGTCGATGCCGCCAAGGCCATCAAGACCTTCGCCAAGGAGCATAAGGCGCTGGTCATCAAGGGCGGCTACATGGACGGCCGCGCGCTGACGGTCGCCGAGGTCGAGCGCATCGCCGACCTCGAGTCGCGCGAGGTGCTGCTGGCCAAGCTGGCCGGCGCGATGAAGGGCAACCTCGCCAAGGCCGCCGGGCTGTTCAACGCCCCGGCGTCGCAGGTGGCCCGGCTCGCGGCCGCGTTGCAAGAGAAGAAGGCCGCGGAGGGACCAGCGGGGCCGGCAGCTTCCGAAGCGCCTGCCGCCGCCGAACCCGCCCCGGAACCAGCGTCGGAAGCACCCACTGAGGCTGCGGAAACCCCAGCCGAAGCCGAATAACAACCCAACCCGGAACCTGGAAAAACAAGGAAGGACCCACACCCATGGCAAAGATGTCTACTGACGACCTGCTTGACGCGTTCAAGGAAATGACGCTGCTGGAGCTCTCCGACTTCGTCAAGAAGTTCGAGGAGACCTTCGAGGTCACCGCGGCCGCCCCGGTCGCCGTCGCCGCGGCCGGTCCGGCCGCCGGTGGTGCGCCCGCCGAGGCCGCCGAGGAGCAGTCGGAATTCGACGTGATCCTCGAGTCCGCCGGCGACAAGAAGATCGGCGTCATCAAGGTGGTCCGCGAGATCGTCTCCGGCCTGGGCCTCAAGGAGGCCAAGGACCTGGTCGACGGCGCGCCCAAGCCGCTGCTGGAGAAGGTCGCCAAGGAGGCCGCCGACGAGGCCAAGACCAAGCTCGAGGCCGCCGGCGCCACCGTCACCGTCAAGTAAGTCACTGCGCGTAACCCCCGGGAGGCAGATCCCGGGGGTTACGTGCGCTCAGTGGGCGTGCATCGCCGCTTGCAGCGACCGCGCCACCCGCTCGGGTGAATCCCCCAGGGCCACAAGCAGGTTCGACGTCATCGAACCCAGCACCGGGACGACGGCCGAGCTGTCCTGGCCGTAATAGCCGGCCAGTTCCAGCATGACGAAGCCGTGGATCGACGCCCAGAACTGCGCCGCTATCGCCACCACCGCCGCGTCGTCGTCGGCCGCGCCGGCGCCGATACGCCCGGCCTGCACGCATCGGTGCACCGCGCGCACGACGTGCGCGAAGCTGGGGTAACCCCGCTCGATCTCGCCGATCGTCAGCGTCAGGACGTTGTGGGCGGGCGCGTTGATGCCGTGCGCGCTGGTGCTGCCGAACATCAGCCGGTACATGTGCGGGCGCTTGATCGCGTAGCGCCGGTAGGCGGCGCCGATGACGAACAGGTCGGCGACCGGATCGCCGGTCTCGGGCGCGGCCAGGGCGGCGTCGAACTGCCGCAGGCCCTCCTCGGCCACCTCTGCGATCAGCCCACCCATCCCGCCGAAGTGGGTGTAGAGCGCCATCGTCGAGGTGCCCGCGGCACCGGCCACCTTGCGGGTCTGCAGCGCGTCGGGGCCGTGCTCGTGCAGCAGGTCGACCGCCGCGGACAGCATGTCCTGGCGAACACCGTGCCGAACGTCTGAAGTCATCGTTGCCATCTTCCCATCGGGGGCGTAGCGTGCCAATAACGCTGAAATAACGATGTTATAGGAGTTCAGCCATGGCGACCACGACAACCGCCAAACCCGGCAACCCCTACCTCGAGGACTTCCTGGCGCCGGTGAGTGCGGAGGTCACCGCCACCGACCTCACGGTCACCGGGCGCATCCCCGACCACCTCGACGGGCGCTACCTGCGCAACGGGCCCAATCCCGTCGCCGAGGTGGACCCGGCGGTCTACCACTGGTTCAGCGGCGACGGCATGGTGCACGGGGTAGCGCTGCGCGACGGGCAGGCCCGCTGGTATCGCAACCGCTGGGTGCGCACCGCCCACGTCTGCGCCGAACTCGGCGAGTCCGAACCCGGCGGGCTGGACCCGCGGGCCGGCATGCTCTCGGTCGGCCCCAACACCAACGTGCTCAGCCACGCCGGCCAGACGCTGGCGCTCGTCGAGGGGGGCGGGGCGAACTACCGCCTGACCGACGAGCTCGACACCGAGGGGTCCTGCGACTTCGATGGAACCCTGTTCGGGGGGTACACCGCCCATCCGCACGCCGACCCGAGGACCGGCGAATTGCACGCGGTGTCCTACTCGTTCACCCGCGGCCGGACCGTCCAGTACTCGGTCATCGACACCGCCGGCCGCGCCCGGCGCACGGTCGACATCGAGGTCGGCGGGTCGCCGATGATGCACGACTTCTCGCTGACCGACAAGTACGTGGTCATCTACGACCTGCCGGTCACGTTCGACGCCGTTCAGGTGATGCCGACGACCGTGCCCCGGTGGCTGAGCCTGCCGGCCCGGCTGGTGATGCAGTCGCTCATCGGGCGGGTGCGGCTACCCTCTCCGATGACCACGGCACTGAACCGCAATCGTGAGCCGATCAATCGGATGCCGTATCGCTGGAACCCTGACTATCAGGCGCGCATCGGGGTCATGCCGCGCGAGGGCAACAACGAAGACATTCGCTGGTTCGACATCGAGCCCTGCTACGTCTACCACCCGCTGAACGCATATTCCGAAATGCGCGACGGGGCAGAGGTTTTGGTGCTCGACGTGGTGCGCTACTCGCGGATGTTCGACCGTGACCTGCGCGGCCCCGGCGACAGCCGGCCGACGCTGGACCGCTGGACCGTCAACCTGACCACGGGAGCGGTGAGCAGCGAACGCCGCGACGATCGCCCACAGGAATTCCCGCGCATCAACGAGAGTCTGCTCGGCGGACGGCACCGGTTCGGCTACACCATCGGCACCGAGGGCGGCTACCTGTCCGGCGGCCAATCCGAGATGTCCACCGCCGTGTACAAGCACGACTACGCGAGCGGATCCAGCGTCGCCGCCGATCTCGATGCGGGCCTTTTGCTCGGCGAGATGTCCTTTGTGCCCAACCCCACGGCGCGCGCCGAAGATGACGGCGTCCTCATGGGATTCGGCTATCACCGCGAGTCCGCCGAAGGGCAACTGGTGTTACTGGACGCGCAGACGCTCGAGCGCGTCGCCACCGTGCATCTGCCCCAGCGGGTGCCGATGGGATTCCACGGCAACTGGGCGCCCGCTGGCTAACACGTGCGTCAAATAAGTTGTGCCATCGGGGCTTCCGGCTGATCTCAGGACGGCCAATTTTTCCCCGCTGTGTTCCGCAACCCTGATGCCGTGTGGCAGGCGTGCGCTACAGTGACTCATGCCACACAAAAGGGCAGGTGGCGGGCACAAGTCTCGACGGAAGGATTTCCCATGGGCGTCGCAATCGAGGTGAATGGACTTACCAAGTCCTTCGGCTCCTCGAGAATCTGGGAAGACGTGACGTTGGAAATCCCCGCCGGGGAGGTCAGCGTCCTGCTGGGGCCGTCGGGTACCGGCAAATCGGTTTTCCTGAAGTCACTGATCGGTCTGTTGCGCCCCGAGCGCGGCTCGGTCGTCATCGACGGCACCGACATCCTGCAGTGCTCGGCCAAGGAGCTCTACGAGATCCGCACCCTGTTCGGCGTGATGTTCCAGGACGGCGCGCTGTTCGGTTCGATGAATCTCTTCGACAACGCGGCCTTCCCGCTGCGCGAGCACACCAAGAAGAAGGAAGGCGAGATCCGTGACATCGTCATGGAGAAGCTGACCCTGGTCGGTCTCGGGGGCGACGAGAAGAAGTTCCCCGGTGAGATCTCCGGCGGTATGCGCAAGCGTGCCAGCCTGGCCCGTGCTCTGGTGATGGACCCGCAGATCATCCTGTGCGACGAGCCGGACTCGGGTCTGGACCCGGTTCGCACCGCCTACCTGAGTCAGCTCATCCTCGACATCAACGCGCAGATCGACGCCACGGTGCTGATCGTGACGCACAACATCAACATCGCCCGCACCGTGCCGGACAACATGGGCATGTTGTTCCGCCGCAAGCTGGTCATGTTCGGTCCCCGCGAGGTGCTGCTGACCAGTGACGAGCCGGTCGTGCGGCAGTTCCTCAACGGCCGCCGCATCGGGCCGATCGGCATGTCGGAGGAAAAGGACGAGGCGACCATGGCCGAGGAGCAGGCCATGATCGATGCCGGTCACCACGCCGGCGGTGTGGAGGAGATCGAGGGTGTGCCCCCGCAGATCGTCGCCACGCCCGGGATGCCCGAGCGCAAGGCCGTCGCCCGCCGCCAGGCCCGGGTGCGCGAGATCCTGCACACCCTGCCCAAGACCGCTCAGGCCGCCATCCTCGACGACCTCGAAGGCACCCACAAGTACCGGGCGAACGAGTTCGGCGGCTAGCGCCCCGGGGCCGCAGGGTTCCGCGATAACTCCGCGTAACACGGCGGCCTGCCCTCTTGACGACGGGCCCTAAACGAGCCAGTCTGTTGGGCAGCATGAATCCACGGGAAGTCGAGGTCGCCAGCCAGCGCCGATGTCCCTGGGCTCTCGGTGCTGGGAAGTTGAGGAATGCGCAGTCCTGCGCTATTGTTGGACGTTGCGCTGGCTACCTCCTGCCCACCTCACCCGCCACCTGACACCGTGGTCTAAGCCTGAGCCTCCCTACGTGGCTTAGTTCTTTAGTTGCGTGCGTGAGATCCGGACAGATCGTTCGCCGGCCGAACCGACACAATTCGCGGCGAGCTGGCCGGTGGTCCCGGCCTTCGTGAGTCGCACGAGGTGCTGGAAGGATGCATCTTGGCTGATTTCCGCCAGAGCAAGACGGATCGCCCACAAAGTTCCTCTAACGGAAGTTCCTCAAACGGCTCCGTGCCTGGAGCCCCCAACCGAGTCTCCTTCGCCAAGCTCCGCGAACCCCTCGAGGTTCCGGGTCTGCTTGACGTGCAGATCGACGCCTTCGAGTGGTTGATCGGCGCGCCGCGCTGGCGCGAGGCGGCCGCCGCCCGCGGCGAGGGCAAGGCGGGGGTCACCCCGGTGGGCGGCCTCGAAGAGGTGCTCCTGGAGCTTTCGCCGATCGAGGACTTCTCCGGATCGATGTCGCTGTCGTTCTCCGACCCGCGCTTCGACGAGGTCAAGGCGCCGGTGGACGAGTGCAAAGACAAGGACATGACGTACGCGGCGCCGCTGTTCGTCACGGCCGAGTTCATCAACAACAACACCGGTGAGATCAAGAGCCAGACGGTGTTCATGGGTGACTTCCCGATGATGACCGAGAAGGGCACCTTCATCATCAACGGCACCGAGCGCGTGGTGGTCAGCCAGCTGGTCCGCTCGCCCGGTGTGTACTTCGACGAGACGATCGACAAGTCGACCGAGAAGCTGCTGCACAGCGTCAAGGTGATCCCCAGCCGGGGCGCGTGGCTGGAGTTCGACGTCGACAAACGCGACACCGTCGGCGTGCGCATCGACCGCAAGCGCCGCCAGCCGGTCACCGTGCTGCTCAAGGCGCTCGGCTGGACCAACGAGCAGATCACCGAGCGGTTCGGTTTCTCCGAGATCATGATGTCGACGCTGGAGAAGGACAACACCGCCGGCACCGACGAGGCGCTGCTGGACATCTACCGCAAGCTGCGTCCGGGCGAGCCGCCCACCAAGGAGTCCGCGCAGACCCTGCTGGAGAACCTGTTCTTCAAGGAGAAGCGCTACGACCTGGCCCGCGTCGGCCGCTACAAGGTCAACAAGAAGCTCGGGCTGAACGTCGGCGCGCCGATCACGAGCTCGACGCTGACCGAGGAAGACGTCGTCGCCACGATCGAGTACCTGGTGCGCCTGCACGAGGGCCAGCCGACGATGACGGTTCCCGGTGGCACCGAGGTCCCGGTGGAGACCGACGACATCGACCACTTCGGCAACCGCCGCCTGCGTACCGTGGGTGAGCTGATCCAGAACCAGATCCGGGTCGGCATGTCGCGGATGGAGCGCGTCGTCCGCGAGCGGATGACCACTCAGGACGTCGAGGCGATCACGCCGCAGACCCTGATCAACATCCGGCCGGTCGTCGCCGCGATCAAGGAGTTCTTCGGCACCAGCCAGCTGAGCCAGTTCATGGACCAGAACAACCCGCTGTCCGGGCTGACCCACAAGCGCCGCCTGTCGGCGCTGGGCCCCGGCGGTCTGTCCCGTGAGCGCGCCGGCCTGGAGGTCCGTGACGTCCACCCGTCGCACTACGGCCGCATGTGCCCGATCGAGACCCCGGAAGGCCCCAACATCGGTCTGATCGGCTCGTTGGCGACCTACGCCCGGGTCAACCCGTTCGGGTTCATCGAGACGCCGTACCGCAAGGTGGTCGACGGTGTGATCAGCGACGAGATCCACTACCTGACCGCCGACGAGGAGGACCGCCACGTCGTGGCGCAGGCCAACTCGCCGATCGACGCCAAGGGCCGGTTCGAGGAGTCCCGTGTCCTGGTCCGCCGGAAGGCGGGCGAGGTCGAGTACGTGCCCTCGTCCGAGGTGGACTACATGGACGTGTCGCCGCGCCAGATGGTGTCGGTGGCCACCGCGATGATCCCGTTCCTCGAGCACGACGACGCCAACCGTGCCCTGATGGGTGCCAACATGCAGCGCCAGGCGGTTCCGCTGGTGCGCAGCGAGGCGCCGCTGGTGGGCACGGGCATGGAGCTGCGCGCCGCGATCGACGCCGGCGACGTCGTCGTCGCGGAGAAGGCTGGGGTGATCGAGGAGGTCTCCGCCGACTACATCACCGTGATGGCCGACGACGGCACCCGCCACACCTACCGGATGCGCAAGTTCGAGCGGTCCAACCACGGCACCTGCGCCAACCAGTCGCCGATCGTCGACGCGGGCGACCGCGTCGAGGCCGGCCAGGTGATCGCCGACGGTCCGTGCACGGAGAACGGCGAGATGGCGCTGGGCAAGAACCTGCTCGTGGCGATCATGCCGTGGGAGGGCCACAACTACGAGGACGCGATCATCCTCTCCAACCGTCTGGTTGAGGAGGACGTGCTCACCTCGATCCACATCGAGGAGCACGAGATCGACGCCCGCGACACCAAGCTGGGCGCCGAGGAGATCACCCGGGACATCCCGAACGTCTCCGACGAGGTGCTGGCCGACCTCGACGAGCGCGGCATCGTGCGCATCGGCGCCGAGGTCCGCGACGGCGACATCCTGGTCGGCAAGGTGACCCCCAAGGGTGAGACCGAGCTGACCCCGGAGGAGCGGCTGCTGCGGGCGATTTTCGGTGAGAAGGCCCGCGAGGTCCGCGACACCTCGCTGAAGGTGCCGCACGGCGAGTCCGGGAAGGTCATCGGCATCCGGGTGTTCTCCCGCGAGGACGACGACGAGCTGCCGGCCGGCGTCAACGAGCTGGTGCGCGTCTACGTGGCCCAGAAGCGGAAGATCTCCGACGGCGACAAGCTGGCCGGACGGCACGGCAACAAGGGTGTGATCGGCAAGATCCTGCCCCAGGAGGACATGCCGTTCCTGCCGGACGGCACGCCGGTGGACATCATCCTGAACACCCACGGGGTGCCGCGACGGATGAACATCGGCCAGATCCTGGAGACCCACCTCGGGTGGGTCGCCAAGTCCGGCTGGAACATCGACGGATCTCCCGAATGGGCGGTGAACCTGCCCGAGGAGCTGCGGCACGCGCAGCCGGACCAGATCGTGTCGACGCCGGTGTTCGACGGCGCCAAGGAGGAGGAGTTGGCCGGCATGCTGTCCTGCACGCTGCCCAACCGCGACGGCGAGGTCATGGTGGACGGCGATGGCAAGTCGGTGCTGTTCGACGGCCGCAGCGGCGAGCCGTTCCCGTACCCGGTGACCGTCGGCTACATGTACATCATGAAGCTGCACCACCTGGTGGACGACAAGATCCACGCCCGCTCCACCGGTCCGTACTCGATGATCACCCAGCAGCCGCTGGGTGGTAAGGCACAGTTCGGTGGCCAGCGCTTCGGTGAGATGGAGTGCTGGGCCATGCAGGCCTACGGCGCGGCCTACACGCTGCAGGAGCTGTTGACCATCAAGTCCGACGACACCGTCGGCCGGGTCAAGGTGTACGAGGCGATCGTCAAGGGCGAGAACATCCCGGAGCCGGGTATCCCCGAGTCCTTCAAGGTGTTGCTCAAGGAACTGCAGTCGCTGTGCCTCAACGTCGAGGTGCTGTCCTCGGACGGCGCGGCGATCGAGTTGCGCGAAGGCGAGGACGAGGACCTCGAACGGGCCGCGGCGAACCTGGGAATCAACTTGTCCCGCAACGAATCCGCGTCCGTTGAGGACCTCGCCTAACAACGTTTTCAGTTACTAAACCCGCAAGGGGAAAGGGAGTTACGTGCTCGACGTCAACTTCTTCGATGAACTCCGAATCGGTCTGGCCACCGCGGAGGACATCAGGCAATGGTCTTACGGCGAGGTCAAGAAGCCGGAGACGATCAACTACCGCACGCTGAAGCCGGAGAAGGACGGCCTGTTCTGCGAGAAGATCTTCGGACCGACTCGCGACTGGGAGTGCTACTGCGGCAAGTACAAGCGCGTCCGCTTCAAGGGCATCATCTGTGAGCGCTGTGGCGTCGAGGTGACCCGCGCCAAGGTGCGTCGTGAGCGGATGGGCCACATCGAGCTGGCCGCGCCCGTCACGCACATCTGGTACTTCAAGGGCGTGCCGTCGCGGCTGGGGTACCTGCTCGACCTGGCGCCGAAGGATCTCGAGAAGATCATCTACTTCGCCGCCTACGTCATCACCTCGGTCGACGACGAGATGCGCCACAACGAGCTCTCGACGCTCGAGGCCGAAATGATGGTGGAGCGCAAGGCCATTGAGGACCAGCGCGACGCCGACCTGGAGGCCCGCGCCCAGAAGCTCGAGGCCGACCTGGCCGAGCTGGAGGCCGAGGGCGCCAAGGCCGACGCGCGCCGCAAGGTTCGCGACGGCGGTGAGCGCGAGATGCGTCAGCTGCGCGACCGGGCCCAGCGTGAGCTGGACCGGCTCGAGGAGATCTGGACGACCTTCACCAAGCTGGCCCCCAAGCAGCTGATCGTCGACGAGAACCTCTACCGCGAGCTGATCGACCGCTTCGGTGAATACTTCACCGGCGCCATGGGTGCCGAGTCGATCCAGAAGCTGATCGAGAACTTCGACATCGACGCCGAGGCCGAGATCCTGCGCGACGTCATCCGGAACGGCAAGGGGCAGAAGAAGCTTCGCGCCCTCAAGCGGCTCAAGGTGGTCGCCGCCTTCCAGCAGTCGGGCAATTCCCCGATGGGCATGGTGCTCGACGCCGTCCCGGTGATCCCGCCGGAGCTGCGCCCGATGGTTCAGCTGGACGGTGGCCGGTTCGCCACGTCCGACCTGAACGACCTGTACCGCCGCGTGATCAACCGGAACAACCGCCTCAAGAGGCTGATCGACCTCGGCGCGCCCGAGATCATCGTCAACAACGAGAAGCGGATGTTGCAGGAGTCCGTGGATGCGTTGTTCGACAACGGTCGTCGCGGCCGCCCGGTCACCGGGCCGGGTAACCGCCCGCTGAAGTCGCTGAGCGATCTGCTCAAGGGTAAGCAGGGCCGGTTCCGTCAGAACCTGCTCGGTAAGCGCGTCGACTACTCGGGCCGCAGCGTCATCGTGGTCGGCCCGCAGCTCAAGCTGCACCAGTGCGGTCTGCCCAAGCTGATGGCCCTCGAGCTGTTCAAGCCGTTCGTGATGAAGCGGCTGGTCGACCTCAACCACGCGCAGAACATCAAGAGCGCCAAGCGCATGGTCGAGCGTCAGCGTCCCCAGGTGTGGGATGTCCTCGAAGAGGTCATCGCCGAGCACCCGGTGCTGCTGAACCGCGCACCCACCCTGCACCGGCTGGGCATCCAGGCCTTCGAGCCGATGCTGGTGGAAGGCAAGGCAATCCAGCTGCACCCGCTGGTGTGTGAGGCGTTCAACGCCGACTTCGACGGTGACCAGATGGCGGTGCACCTGCCGCTTTCCGCCGAGGCGCAGGCCGAGGCCCGCATCCTGATGCTGTCCTCGAACAACATCCTGTCGCCCGCGTCGGGCCGCCCGCTGGCCATGCCGCGTCTGGACATGGTGACCGGGCTGTACTACCTGACCACCGAGGTCGACGCCGCCTTGGGCGAATTCAAGGCCGCGGCCAAGGACGAGCCCGAGGTCGGCGTGTACTCCTCGCCGGCCGAGGCGATCATGGCGTCGGACCGCGGCGTGCTGTCGGTGCGGGCCAAGATCAAGGTGCGGCTGACCCAGCTGCGGCCGCCCGCCGAGATCGAGGCCGAACTGTTCGGCGCGGGCGGCTGGCAGCCCGGCGATGCCTGGATGGCCGAGACCACCTTGGGCCGGGTGTTGTTCAACGAGCTGCTGCCGGTGGGCTATCCGTTCGTGAACAAGCAGATGCACAAGAAGGTGCAGGCGTCGATCATCAACGACCTGGCCGAGCGCTACCCGATGATCGTGGTCGCGCAGACCGTGGACAAGCTCAAGGACGCCGGTTTCTACTGGGCGACCCGCAGCGGTGTCACCGTGTCGATGGCCGACGTGCTCGTGCCGCCGCGCAAGAAGGAGATCCTCGACCAGTACGAGGAGCGGGCCGAGAAGGTCGAAAAGCAGTTCCAGCGTGGTGCTTTGAACCACGACGAGCGCAACGAGGCGCTGGTGGAGATCTGGAAGGAAGCCACCGACGAGGTCGGTCAGGCGCTGCGTGAGCACTACCCGGCCGACAACCCGATCATCACGATCGTCGACTCGGGCGCCACGGGTAACTTCACCCAGACGCGAACGCTGGCCGGCATGAAGGGTCTGGTGACCAACCCGAAGGGTGAGTTCATCCCGCGTCCGGTCAAGTCGTCGTTCCGCGAGGGCCTGACCGTGCTGGAGTACTTCATCAACACCCACGGCGCTCGAAAGGGCTTGGCGGACACCGCGTTGCGTACCGCCGACTCGGGTTACCTGACCCGTCGTCTGGTGGACGTCAGCCAGGACGTCATCGTCCGCGAGCATGACTGCGAGACCGAGCGGGGCATCATCGTCGAGCTGGCCGAGCGTCAGCCCGACGGCACGCTGATCCGTGACCCGTACATCGAAACCTCGGCGTACGCACGGACTTTGGGTGCCGACGCGGTCGACGAGGCCGGCAACGTCGTCGTCGCGCGCGGCGAGGACCTGGGTGACCCGTCGATCGAGGCCCTGCTGGCCGCGGGCATCACCCAGATCAAGGTGCGCTCAGTGCTGACCTGCACCACCGGAACCGGTGTGTGTGCGACCTGTTACGGGCGGTCCATGGCGACCGGCAAGCTCGTCGACATCGGTGAGGCCGTCGGTATCGTCGCCGCGCAGTCCATCGGTGAGCCCGGTACCCAGCTGACCATGCGTACCTTCCACCAGGGTGGTGTCGGTGAGGACATCACCGGCGGTCTGCCCCGCGTGCAGGAGCTGTTCGAGGCCCGCATCCCGCGCGGTAAGGCGCCGATCGCCGACGTCACCGGGCGGGTCCGTCTCGAGGAGGGCGAGCGCTTCTACAAGATCACCATCGTTCCCGACGACGGGAGCGAGGAGGTCGTGTACGACAAGCTCTCCAAGCGGCAGCGGCTGCGGGTGTTCAAGCACGAAGACGGTTCCGAGCGGGTGCTCTCCGACAACGACCACGTCGAGGTGGGCCAGCAGCTGATGGAAGGCTCGGCCGACCCGCACGAGGTGCTGCGCGTGCAGGGCCCCCGCGAGGTGCAGATCCACCTGGTCCGCGAGGTGCAGGAGGTCTACCGCGCGCAGGGTGTGTCGATCCACGACAAGCACATCGAGGTGATCGTTCGCCAGATGCTGCGCCGCGTCACCATCATCGACTCGGGCTCGACGGAGTTCCTGCCCGGTTCGCTGATCGACCGTGCGGAGTTCGAGGCGGAGAACCGCCGGGTGGTGGCCGAGGGCGGCGAGCCCGCCGCCGGCCGTCCGGTGCTGATGGGTATCACGAAGGCGTCGCTGGCCACCGACTCGTGGCTTTCTGCGGCGTCGTTCCAGGAGACCACGCGAGTGCTGACCGATGCGGCGATCAACTGCCGCAGCGACAAGCTCAACGGTCTGAAGGAGAACGTGATCATCGGAAAGCTGATCCCGGCCGGTACCGGCATCAACCGGTACCGCAACATCCAGGTGCAGCCGACCGAGGAAGCCCGGGCCGCCGCGTACACGATCCCGTCCTACGAGGATCAGTACTACAGCCCGGACTTCGGCCAGGCCACCGGCGCCGCGGTGCCGCTGGACGACTACGGCTACAGCGACTACCGCTAGTCCGACGACGACAACGAAAAAGCCCCGGGTTTCGCCCGGGGCTTTTTCGTTGCGTGGGGCGTCGAGCCAATCGGTTGTGCGGCCAGCCGCACGTTCGGACTCGGGTGTGCGGCCAGCCGCACACTCGCCGCCGTCAGGGCCCCTCACTACACTGGCCACCGTGCTCATCGGTTCGCATGTCCACCAAGACGACCCGCTGGCCGCCGCGCAGGCCGACGGCGCCGACGTGGTGCAGTTCTTCCTCGGCAACCCGCAGAGCTGGAAGAAGCCCAAGCCGCGTGACGACGCCGAGGCGCTGAAGGCGTCGACCATTCCGCTCTACGTCCACGCGCCGTACCTGATCAACGTGGCCTCGGCCAACAACCGCATCCGCATCCCGTCGCGCAAGATTCTGCAGGACACCTGCGACGCGGCCGCGGCCATCAACGCGACGGCGGTGATCGTGCACGGCGGTCACGCCGACGACAACGACATGGACGCCGGCTTCGAGCGGTGGGTTAAGGCCCTGGACTACCTGGAAACCGACGTGCAGGTCTACCTGGAGAACACCGCCGGCGGTGACCACGCGATGGCCCGCCACTTCGACACCATCGGCCGGCTGTGGGATCACATCGGCGACAAGGGGATTGGGTTCTGCCTGGACACCTGCCACGCCTGGGCTGCGGGTGAGCAGCTGATCGACGCGGTCGACCGGATCAAGGCGCTGACCGGCCGCATCGACCTGGTGCACTGCAACGACTCGAGGGACGCGGCGGGCTCCGGCGCGGACCGGCACGCCAACTTCGGCACCGGGCAGATCGATCCCGAGTTGCTCGCCGCGGTGGTCAAGGCCGCCGACGCGCCGGTCATCTGCGAAACCGCCGACGAGGGCCGCAAGGACGACATCGCGTTCCTGCGGGAGAAAACAAACGGCTGAGGGCGAACCAGCGCTTACCGTTGACCCATGCTGCGCCGGCTGACCCCACTCTTGGCTGTTGTCGTCCTGGTGCTCGCGGGCTGCTTGCCGGCGGAGGCGAACCGGCCGTCGGGCTTCGTGACCGGAACCAGCGTCCACCACCTCAAGGTCGGCGATCTCGATCGCAGCTATCGGGTGTACCAGCCCGTCGGGCTGCACGTCCCGGCCCCGCTGGTGGTCATGATGCACGGTGTGTCGGGCAGCGCCCGGGAGGCCGAAAAGGATTACCACTGGGACACATTGGCCGACTCGGGCAAGTTCGTCGTCGCCTACCCGGATGGCCTCGACGAGGCCTGGAACGTCGACGGCCAGACCTGCTGCGGACGCTCTGGACAACGAGGCGTCGACGACGTCGGCTTCATCAGGGCGGCCGTCGGCGACATCGCCAAGAACGTCGGCATCGACACCGCCAAGGTCTACGCCACCGGCATGAGCAACGGCGGCATCATGTCCTACACGCTGGCCTGCACCACGGAGCTCTTCGCGGCGATCGGACCCGTCGCGGGCACCCAGCTGAACGCGTGCCCGACACCACATCCGGTGTCGGTGATGCACATTCACGGCACCGCGGACAGCCTGGTGCCCTACGGCGGCGGACCGGGCTACAGCGTCATCAACGGTCCTCCGGTGCCCGGGGTGAATGCGTTCTGGCGCAACGTCGATCAGTGCGGCACCCCGTCGACTACCACCGACGGGCCGATCACCACCTCGACCGCGGGATGCGCCGAGGGCCGCGGGGTCGTGCTCATCACGGTCGACCAGGGCGACCACGAGTGGCCCGACTTCGCGACGCGGGAACTCTGGGACTTCTTCGCCGCCCACCCGCGCTGATCATTACACCTCTTGTGCAACTGTCGAGAAACTGTAACATTGGTGGCATGTCGGATACCCACGTCGTCACCAACCAGGTCCCGCCCCTGGAAGACCACAACCCCGCCACGTCGGCGGTGCTCACCGAGGCCCTGATCCGCGAAGGCGGCGAGTGGGGCCTCGACGAGGTCAACGCGGTCGGCGCCCTGTCGGCCACCCGCGAGGCGCAGCGCTGGGGCGAGCTCGCCGACCGCAACCGGCCCATCCTGCACACCCACGACCGCAACGGTCACCGCGTCGACGAGGTCGAATACGACCCGGCGTACCACGAGCTGATGCGCGCGGCGATCAGCCACGGCATGCACGCCGCTCCCTGGGCCGACGACCGGCCGGGGGCGCACGTCGTGCGCGCCGCCAAGACCTCGGTGTGGACGGTCGAGCCGGGGCACATCTGCCCGATCTCGATGACGTACGCCGTGGTGCCCGCGCTGCGCTACAACCCCGAGCTGGCCAAGGTCTACGAGCCGCTGCTGACCTCCCGCGAATACGACCCCGAACTCCGGCCGGCCACCACCAAGCCGGGGATCACCGCGGGCATGTCGATGACCGAGAAGCAGGGCGGCTCCGACGTGCGCGCCGGCACCACCCAGGCCACCCCCAACGCCGACGGGACCTACAGCCTGACCGGCCACAAGTGGTTCACCTCGGCGCCGATGTGCGACATCTTCCTGGTGCTCGCGCAGGCACCCCAAGGGCTCTCGTGTTTCATGCTTCCCCGCGTGCTGCCCGACGGCACCCGCAACCGGATGTTCCTGCAGCGGCTCAAGGACAAGCTCGGCAACCACGCCAACGCCTCCAGCGAAGTCGAGTACGACGGCGCCACAGCATGGTTGGTCGGGGAGGAAGGCCGCGGTGTGCCGACCATCATCGAGATGGTCAACCTCACCCGGCTGGACTGCACCCTGGGCAGCGCCACCAGCATGCGCACCGGCCTGACGCGCGCCATCTACCACGCCCAACATCGAAAGGCGTTCGGCGCCTACCTCATTGACCAGCCGCTGATGCGCAACGTGCTGGCCGACCTGGCCGTCGAGGCCGAGGCGGCCACCATGGTCGCGATGCGCATGGCAGGCGCCACCGACAAGGCGGTGCGCGGCGACGAGACCGCGGCGCTGCTGCGCCGGATCGGTCTGGCGGCCAGCAAGTACTGGGTGTGCAAGCGCTCGACCCCGCACGCCGCCGAGGCGCTGGAATGCCTGGGCGGCAACGGCTACGTCGAGGACTCCGGCATGCCGCGGCTGTACCGGGAGGCGCCGCTGATGGGCATCTGGGAGGGCTCGGGCAACGTCAGCGCGCTGGATACGTTGCGCGCCATGGCGACTCGCCCCGAATGCGTCGAGGTGCTGTTCGACGAAATCGCCGAGAGCGCGGGTCAGGATCTCCGCCTGGGCAACCACGTCGAGCGGCTGCGCGCCGACCTGGCCAACCTGGAGACCATCGCCTACCGCGGCCGCAAGGTCGCCGAGGACATCTGCCTGGCGCTGCAGGGCTCGCTGCTGGTGCGCCACGGGCACCCCGCGGTCGCCGAGGCGTTCCTGACGACCCGGCTCGACCGCCAGTGGGGCGGCGCGTTCGGCACCATGCCGGACGGGCTCGATCTGGCGCCGATTCTCGAGCGTGCTCTAGTAAAGGGATGACTCACGCGATCAGGCCGGTCGACTTCGACAACCTGAAGACGATGACCTATGAGGTCACCGACCGGGTCGCCCGGATCACGTTCAACCGGCCCGACAAGGGCAATGCGATCGTCGCCGACACGCCGCTGGAGCTCTCGGCGCTGGTGGAGCGGGCCGACCTCGATCCGGGCGTGCACGTCATCCTGGTGTCCGGTCGCGGCGAGGGATTTTGCGCGGGCTTCGACCTGAGCGCCTACGCCGACCGCACCGGCTCGGCCGGCGGCACCGGTGCGTACGCGGGCACCGTGCTGGACGGCAAGACCCAGGCGGTCAACCATCTGGCGGATCAGCCGTGGGACCCGATGGTCGATTACCAGATGATGAGCCGCTTCGTGCGGGGCTTTTCCAGCCTCATGCACGCCGACAAGCCCACGGTGGTCAAGATCCACGGCTACTGCGTGGCCGGCGGCACCGACATCGCGCTGCACGCCGACCAGGTGATCGCGGCCGCCGACGCCAAGATCGGCTACCCCCCGACCCGGGTGTGGGGGGTGCCGGCCGCCGGACTCTGGGCGCACCGCCTCGGCGACCAGCGCGCCAAACGGCTGCTGTTCACCGGTGATTGCATCACCGGCGCGCAGGCCGCCGAGTGGGGGTGGGCCGTGGAGGCGCCGGACCCGGCGGAGCTCGACGAGCGCACCGAGCGGCTGGTCGAGCGGATCGCCGCGGTGCCGGTCAACCAGCTGATCATGGTCAAGCTCGCACTGAATTCCGCTCTGCTGCAACAGGGTGTGGCCACCAGCAGGATGGTCAGCACGGTGTTCGACGGTGTCGCCCGGCACACGCCCGAGGGCCACGCGTTCGTCGCCGACGCGGTCGAGCACGGCTTCCGGGAGGCGGTACGGCATCGCGACGAACCCTTCGGCGACCACGGCCGCCGCGCGTCCGGGGTGTAGCCATGCCGGACATGACGGCCCGGTCGGTGGTGCTCAGTGTGCTGCTCGGCGCCCACCCGGCGCGCGCCCGTGCCAGCGAATTGGTCAGGCTCACATCCGATTTCGGCATCAAGGAGTCGGCCCTGCGGGTGGCGCTGACCAGGATGGTCGGTGCCGGCGACCTGATCCGCAACGCGGACGGCTACCGGCTCTCGGATCGCCTGCTCGCCCGCCAACGCCGCCAGGACGATGCCATCGACCCGCGCGTGCGCCCCTGGGAGGGGGAGTGGATCACGCTGATCGTGACCAGCGTGGGAGACGACGCGCGCACCCGCGCCGCGCTGCGAACCGCCATGCACGACAAGCGTTTTGGTGAGCTGCGCGAGGGAGTCTGGATGCGCCCGGACAACATCGGCGCCGAGCTCGGACCCGACGTCGCGGCCAGGGTCCGGGTCCTGCGGACGCGCGACGGCGACCCCGCCGGGCTGGCCGCGCAGCTGTGGGACCTGCCCGCCTGGGCACGGGCCGGGCACCGGCTGCTCGACGACATGGTCGCCGCGCCGGACATCCCCGGCCGTTTCGTGGTGGCCGCGGCCACCGTCCGGCACCTGCTCACCGACCCCGTCCTGCCCGACGAACTGCTGCCCGCCGACTGGCCCGGGGCCCGGCTGCGGGCGGCCTACCACGACTTCGCCGCTGAGCTGCTGCAGCGGCGCGAACCACTATGTGCGGAGGCGACATGAGTGATCCGGTGCGGGTGGAGCGCAACGGCCCGGTGACCACGGTGATCATCGACCGGCCGGGGGCGCGCAACGCGGTCAACGGCCCGACGGCCGCCGCGCTGTACGCGGCGTTCGAGGAATTCGACCGCGACGACACCGCGTCGGCGGCCGTGCTGTGGGGCGACGGCGGAACGTTCTGCGCCGGAGCCGATTTGAAGGCGTTCGGCACCCCCGACGCCAACGCCGTGCACCGGACGGGCCCGGGCCCGATGGGGCCGACGCGGATGGTGCTGTCCAAACCCGTCATCGCCGCGGTCAGCGGCTACGCCGTGGCCGGCGGCCTCGAGCTGGCCATCTGGTGCGATCTGCGGGTGGTCGAGGAGGACGCCGTCTTCGGGGTGTTCTGCCGGCGCTGGGGAGTCCCCTTGATCGACGGGGGCACCGTGCGGCTGCCGCGGCTGATCGGCCACAGTCGCGCGATGGACATGATCCTCACCGGCCGCGCGGTGGCCGCCGACGAAGCCCAGGCCATCGGACTGGCGAATCGGGTGGTCCCCAAGGGCCAATCACGCCGGGCCGCAGAGGAATTGGCGGCGCAACTGGCGGCGTTGCCACAGCAGTGCCTGCGGTCGGATCGGCTCTCGGTGCTACATCAATGGGGGGCAACGGAATCCGAGGCACTCGACGTCGAATTCGCCAGCATCTCCCGGGTGGCCGCGGAGGCGAACGAAGGGGCCGGGCGGTTCGCGGCGGGCGCGGGACGGCACGGCGCATCCGCCGATTGAGCCACCCCGGTGCGGTCAGCTGCCCTTGTTGATCGTGTTGCCCGAACCGAGGTTGTCGACCTTGGGATCGCCGTCTTTGTAGGTGATGGTGTTGTCCATCCCCAACACGGTGATTCGCGTCTCGACCTTGTCGAACGTGATCTTGTTGTTGGTGCCGCCAATGTTCACCGTCGCGCAGCTGCCCGTGACGGTCAGTGTGTTGTCCGAACCGGCCACGTTCAGCGACTTGCCGCTGGCGCAGTCGAGGTTGGTGGTGGTGCCCATCGACCCGTAGTTCACCGTGTTGCCGATCTCGAGGGACGCGGTGGTGCTCGCGCCGCTCGAACTCGTCGTCGGTGCGGCCCCGGCACTCGTCGTCGCGCTGCTCTTGGCCGTGGTGGTGGTCGTCGACGAGCTCGGCGGGTTGGCCGTCGAGCTACAGCCGGCCAGCACCAGGATCGCGGCGGCCGGTGCCAGGGCGAAGGTGTGCGCACGCATCGTTGTTTGATTCCCCTCGGTGTGGTGTCTCAGCCCGGCACCTGCTGGAGCCGGTTGGTCATGCCCAATTCGCGGCCGCGGTCCCAGAGGAACGGCTGACCGCCCTTGTACAACACCGTCTGGTCGTAGCCGTACACCGTGATGTCATGCGAAACCGAGTCGGCGATAACGACATTCGACGAACCCATCACCGTCACGGCGTAGCAGTTGCCCAGGGCGGTGACGGTCAGGAAGGTGCCGTTGACCAGCAGTGTGGCGTCGTTGCAGTCGACCGTCTGCTCCATGTCCTCCCCGATGACATGGGTGTCGCCGTTCTTGGCCTGTGCGAGTCCCGGTGGGGTAGCGGCCGCGGCACCGACGGCGATGATGCAGGTTGCCAGCGACCCGGCGACAGTTGTCCACTTCACTGCGGGCCCCCCTTTTGGACGGGTCGTCTGCTCGAATGAGCCAAGCATGACACTACGTGCATTTGCCTGCCCGATGGCAGATTTATTTTCCTTTGCCGGGCGCTCATGTCCCTCCGGGGAGATTAATGTCTGAACGGGCGTCAACTAGAGTCATTAGTTAACCGCAACCCGTTCCCGCGATCGAAGGGCGACCGCCATGGCAGCTCAACCGGAATCGCCGTCGGCGGCCGGGCGCCAACGCGCGGGACGGCCCGGTTCGCGCCCGACCAAGCTCAGCCGGGAAGGGATCATCGACGGCGCGCTGACGTTCCTCGATCGCGAGGGCTGGGACGCGCTGACCATCAACGCGCTGGCGACGCAGTTGGGCACCAAGGGGCCGTCGCTGTACAACCACGTGGACAGCCTGGAGGACCTGCGCCGGGCGGTGCGGATTCGGGTGATCGACGACATCATCATGATGCTCAACCGGGTGGGCGAGGGCCGCGCCCGCGACGACGCGGTGCTCGTCATGGCGGGCGCGTACCGCAGCTACGCCCACCACCACCCGGGCCGGTACTCGGCCTTCACCCGGATGCCGCTGGGCGGTGACGATCCCGAATACACGGCCGCGACCCGCGGGGCGGCCGCCCCGGTGATCGCCGTGCTGTCTTCCTACGGTCTCGACGGCGACGCGGCCTTTCATGCGGCGCTGGAATTCTGGTCGGCGCTGCACGGCTTCGTGTTGCTGGAGATGACCGGCGTCATGGACGACATCGACACCGACGCGTTGTTCTCCGACATGGTGCTGCGCCTCGCGGCGGGCCTGGAACTGCGCACCGCCCACGACGGGGCACGCTAGGCGGTGCAAGATCGCCACTAATCCGACGGTGGCGACCCGCTGCGCCCGGCTGCGCCGCGCTTGCGATCGCCACTAATCCGACGGTGGCGACCCGCTGCGCCCGGCTGCGCCGCGCTTGCGATCGCCACTAATCCGCCGCTTTGACCTGCAAGACCGGCGGCGGGTATTGTGGTTCCTCGTGCCTGGCGGCTTACGGCGCCTAACCGTAAGGAAGTGAATGCCGGGCGAATTCGCGTGTCCACCATGCATCGGAGTTCCGTCCGGTGCGCAGCGCATGCGACACACCCGGCCGCGGGGTGAAGCGGACGGACATAACTGCAGTACACAGACTTGAAGACGCCAGAAATATGCCGAACACGAACAGAGAAAGCCGGTAGATGCCAACCATTCAGCAGCTGGTCCGCAAGGGTCGCCGCGACAAGGTCGCCAAGGTCAAGACCGCGGCCCTCAAGGGCAGCCCGCAGCGCCGTGGCGTATGCACCCGCGTGTACACCACCACTCCGAAGAAGCCGAACTCCGCTCTTCGGAAGGTCGCCCGCGTGAAGCTGACGAGCCAGGTTGAGGTCACGGCCTACATCCCCGGCGAAGGTCACAACCTGCAGGAGCATTCGATGGTGCTGGTGCGTGGTGGCCGGGTGAAGGACCTGCCCGGTGTCCGGTACAAGATCATCCGCGGTTCGCTCGACACCCAGGGCGTCAAGAACCGCAAGCAGGCTCGCAGCCGTTACGGCGCCAAGAAGGAGAAGAGCTGATGCCGCGCAAGGGCCCCGCGCCGAAGCGCCCGCTGGTCAACGACCCGGTCTACGGGTCGCAGCTGGTCACCCAGCTGGTGAACAAAGTCCTGCTGCAGGGGAAGAAATCGCTCGCCGAGCGCATTGTTTATGGTGCGCTCGAACAAGCCCGGGACAAGACCGGCACCGATCCCGTGATCACGCTCAAGCGTGCTCTCGACAACGTCAAGCCCGCCCTGGAGGTGCGCAGCCGCCGCGTCGGTGGTGCCACCTATCAGGTGCCGGTCGAGGTGCGTCCGGATCGGTCCACCACGCTGGCGCTGCGCTGGCTGGTCAGCTTCTCGCGGCAACGCCGGGAGAAGACCATGGTCGAGCGCCTGGCAAACGAGATTTTGGATGCCAGCAACGGTTTGGGTGCCGCCGTCAAGCGACGCGAGGACACCCACAAGATGGCCGAGGCCAACCGCGCCTTCGCGCACTACCGCTGGTAGGTCTCTCCGGCGAGCGTGCCGGGGCGCTGGCCTGACCGCGACAGACAGCAACTAAGCAATCGAAAGAGTGGGAAGACTTCTGTGGCACAGAAGGACGTGCTGACCGACCTGACCAAGGTCCGCAACATCGGCATCATGGCGCACATCGACGCCGGCAAGACGACGACGACCGAGCGCATCCTCTACTACACCGGTATCAGCTACAAGATCGGTGAGGTGCACGACGGCGCCGCCACCATGGACTGGATGGAGCAGGAGCAGGAGCGGGGGATCACCATCACCTCCGCGGCCACCACCTGCTTCTGGAAAGACAACCAGATCAACATCATCGACACCCCCGGGCACGTCGACTTCACCGTGGAAGTCGAGCGCTCGCTGCGTGTTCTCGATGGTGCCGTCGCCGTCTTCGACGGCAAGGAAGGCGTCGAGCCGCAGTCCGAGCAGGTCTGGCGGCAGGCCGACAAGTACGACGTCCCGCGCATCTGCTTCGTCAACAAGATGGACAAGATCGG
This sequence comes from Mycobacterium marseillense, assembly GCF_010731675.1. Classification (NCBI taxonomy): domain Bacteria; kingdom Bacillati; phylum Actinomycetota; class Actinomycetes; order Mycobacteriales; family Mycobacteriaceae; genus Mycobacterium; species Mycobacterium marseillense. The sequence continues at coordinate 3,012,391 of NZ_AP022584.1, read as the reverse complement.
GGCCGACTTCTACTTCTCCGTGCGCACCATGGAGGAGCGGCTCGGCGCGAACGTCATCCCGATCCAGCTGCCGGTCGGCTCCGAGGGCGACTTCGAGGGCATCGTCGACCTGGTCGAGATGAACGCCAAGGTGTGGCGCGGCGAGACCAAGCTCGGCGAGACCTACGACACCATCGACATCCCGGCCGACCTGGCCGAGAAGACCGAGGAGTACCGCACCAAGCTGCTCGAGGCGGTCGCCGAGACCGACGAGGCGCTGCTGGAGAAGTACCTGGGCGGCGAGGAGCTGTCGGTCGAGGAGATCAAGGGTGCGCTGCGCAAGCTCACCATCAGCTCCGAGGCCTACCTGGTGCTGTGCGGCAGTGCGTTCAAAAACAAGGGTGTGCAGCCGATGCTGGACGCCGTCATCGACTACCTGCCCTCGCCGCTGGACGTGCCGCCGGCCGTCGGTCACGCGCCGGGCAAGGAGGACGAAGAGGTCACCCGCAAGCCGTCGACCGAGGAGCCGTTCTCCGCGCTCGCGTTCAAGGTCGCCACGCACCCGTTCTTCGGCAAGCTGACCTACGTCCGGGTGTACTCCGGCAAGGTCGACTCCGGCAGCCAGGTCATCAACGCCACCAAGGGCAAGAAGGAGCGGCTGGGCAAGCTGTTCCAGATGCACTCCAACAAGGAGAACCCGGTGGAGACCGCGTCGGCGGGCCACATCTACGCGGTGATCGGGCTCAAGGACACCACCACCGGTGACACCCTGTCCGACCCGAACCAGCAGGTCGTGCTGGAGTCGATGACCTTCCCCGACCCGGTCATCGAGGTGGCCATCGAGCCCAAGACGAAGAGCGACCAGGAGAAGCTGTCGCTGTCGATCCAGAAGCTCGCCGAGGAAGACCCCACCTTCAAGGTGCACCTGGACCACGAGACGGGCCAGACCGTGATCGGCGGGATGGGCGAGCTGCACCTGGACATCCTGGTGGACCGCATGCGTCGCGAGTTCAAGGTCGAGGCCAACGTCGGTAAGCCGCAGGTGGCCTACAAGGAGACCATCAAGCGGGCCGCGCAGAACGTCGAGTTCACCCACAAGAAGCAGACGGGTGGCTCGGGTCAGTTCGCGAAGGTGATCATCAACCTCGAGCCATTCACCGGCGAGGACGGCGCGACCTACGAGTTCGAGAACAAGGTCACCGGTGGGCGTATCCCCAGGGAGTACATCCCGTCGGTGGACGCCGGTGCCCAAGACGCCATGCAGTACGGCGTCCTGGCCGGCTACCCGCTGGTGAACCTGAAGGTCACACTGCTCGACGGGGCGTTCCACGAGGTCGACTCGTCGGAAATGGCCTTCAAGATCGCCGGTTCCCAGGTGCTGAAAAAGGCTGCGGCACAAGCGCAGCCGGTCATCCTGGAACCGATCATGGCCGTCGAGGTCACCACGCCCGAGGACTACATGGGCGACGTGATCGGCGACTTGAACTCCCGCCGTGGCCAGATCCAGGCCATGGAGGAGCGGAGCGGTGCACGCGTGGTCAAGGCGCATGTGCCGCTGTCGGAGATGTTCGGCTACGTCGGCGACCTGCGGTCCAAGACCCAAGGCCGGGCAAACTACTCCATGGTCTTCGACTCGTACGCCGAAGTGCCGGCGAACGTGTCAAAGGAGATCATCGCGAAGGCGACCGGCCAGTAAAGAGTCGCTCGGAGTAATCTTGCCGGGTCATTGCAATGCCTTGGGCGCGGCACAACTGAAAACACCAACACTGCTTTAACAAGCACCAACTAGTCCAGGAGGACACAGAAGTGGCGAAGGCGAAGTTCGAGCGGACGAAGCCGCACGTCAACATCGGGACCATTGGTCACGTTGACCACGGCAAGACCACGCTGACCGCGGCTATCACCAAGGTTCTGCACGACAAGTACCCGGACCTGAACGAGTCCCGCGCGTTCGACCAGATCGACAACGCGCCCGAGGAGCGTCAGCGCGGTATCACCATCAACATCTCCCACGTGGAGTACCAGACCGACAAGCGTCACTACGCCCACGTCGACGCCCCGGGTCACGCCGACTACATCAAGAACATGATCACCGGTGCGGCCCAGATGGACGGCGCGATCCTGGTCGTCGCGGCGACCGACGGCCCGATGCCGCAGACCCGTGAGCACGTGCTGCTCGCCCGTCAGGTCGGCGTGCCCTACATCCTGGTCGCCCTGAACAAGGCCGACATGGTCGACGACGAGGAGCTCCTCGAGCTCGTCGAGATGGAGGTCCGCGAACTGCTGGCCGCCCAGGAGTTCGACGAGGACGCCCCGGTGGTGCGGGTCTCCGCGCTCAAGGCGCTTGAGGGCGACGAGAAGTGGGTCAAGTCCGTCGAAGAGCTGATGGAGGCCGTCGACGAGTCGATCCCGGACCCGGTCCGCGAGACCGACCGTCCGTTCCTGATGCCCGTCGAGGACGTCTTCACCATCACCGGCCGTGGCACGGTCGTCACCGGTCGTGTCGAGCGCGGTGTGGTCAACGTGAACGAGGAAGTCGAGATCGTCGGTATCAAGCCAACCAGCACCAAGACCACGGTCACCGGTGTGGAGATGTTCCGCAAGCTGCTCGACCAGGGTCAGGCCGGTGACAACGTCGGTCTGCTGCTGCGTGGTATCAAGCGTGAGGACGTCGAGCGCGGCCAGGTCGTGACCAAGCCCGGCACCACCACCCCGCACACCGAGTTCGAGGGCCAGGTCTACATCCTGTCCAAGGACGAGGGCGGCCGGCACACGCCGTTCTTCAACAACTACCGTCCGCAGTTCTACTTCCGCACCACCGACGTGACCGGTGTGGTGACGCTGCCGGAGGGCACCGAGATGGTGATGCCCGGTGACAACACCAACATCTCGGTGAAGCTGATCCAGCCCGTCGCCATGGACGACGGTCTGCGGTTCGCGATCCGCGAGGGTGGCCGCACCGTCGGCGCCGGCCGGGTCGTCAAGATCATCAAGTAGTTCGCTACTTCAGTCAGAACAAAGCCCGGATTGCCCACACGGCAATCCGGGCTTTGTCTGTTGTGCGCATCGTCGGGTCGGACCGGCGCTGAAATGATGCGGCCGCGGCGCGCCCTGGACTAGGATTTCGGCATAGTTCTCGGTGACCGTAAGGCCTGGCGGGGAGGTGCCGATGTCGTTCGTTCAAGCGACTCCCGAATTCGTCGCGGCTGCCGCGACGGACCTGGCCAGTATCGGGTCGGTGATCACGTCCGCCAACACGGCGGCGATGGGGCCGACGTCGGCGGTGCTCGCCCCCGGCGCCGACGAGGTGTCGGCGAGCATCGCCGCCCTGTTCGACGCCCACTCCCAGGTCTATCAGGCGCTCAGCGCCCAGGCGGCCGCGTTCCACAGCCAATTCGTGCAGCTGATGAACGGCGGCGCGATGCAGTACGCCGCCGCCGAGGCGGCCAACGCGACGCCCCTGCAGACCGCGGCGGCGCCCGCGTCGATGGCCGCACAGGTACCGACGATGACGGCCGGCGCCATGGGCGCGTCCGCGCCGACCGCGCCCGCCGGGCCCCTCGCGGCGGCGGTGGCGCCCGCGGCCGCCGCGGCGCCCGCACCGGTCGGCACACCGGTCGCGGCGGCGCCGGTGGGATCGGCGACGCTGGCCTCGGCCACCGCACCGGCCGGACCGGCGCGGGTGGCGACACCGGCCTACGCACCGGCCGGCCCCGCGAGCACCGTCTCGCCCGCGACGTCGGCACCGGCCGGCGCGGCCGCACCGATGCAGGCCGAGGTGGCGCCGCAGGCCTCCCCGGCCACGACGCTGCCGGTGTCGCCGCGCACGGCGGCGCCGCACGCCCCGGCGGGGACGCAGCCGGCGGCACCACCGGTGCGCCGGGTGCCGATCGTGCCTCCCGACCGGCTCGTTTGATGGCGGCGGCCCGCTGCGCCCGGCTTCGCCGCGCTTGCGACCGCCGCTCGTGTGACACCCGGAATCGGTTTGCGAGTAACGCGTTCGCCGCGAGGTTCCGAGCGCTAATCTGACACAAAACCCCAGCAAGCCGAGGAGGGGCAAGTGTTAGCGCGTTACCTGAAGGCACAGTTGGTCGTTTTGCTGTGCGGAGGCCTCGTCGGCCCGATTTTCCTGGTCGTGTACTTCGTCATGGGCCTCGACAGCCTGCTGCAATGGATGTTCTACGTCGGCCTGCTCATCACCGCGGCCGACGTGCTGATCGCGCTCGCGTTGGCCAACTACGGTGCCAAGACGTCGGCCAAGGTGGCCGCGCTCGAGCAGAGCGGCGTGCTGGCCCTCGCGCAGATCACCGGCATCACGGAAACGGGCACGTGGGTCAACAACCAGCAGGTCGTCAAGGTGCACCTGCACATCGCGGGGGCCGGGCTCCTGCCGTTCGACAGCGAAGACCGCGTGATCGCCAGCGTCACCCGCCTCGGCAACCTCAACGCCCGCAAGGTGGTCGTCCTGGTCAACCCCACCACCAACGAATACCGGATCGACTGGGAGCGAAGCGCTTTGGTCAATGGTCTGATGCCCGCGCAATTCACGGTGGCCGAGGACAACCGCACCTACGACCTGAGCGGGCAGGCGGGCCCGCTGATGGAGATCCTGGCAATCCTCAAGGCCAACAACGTTCCGCTCGACCGGATGGTCGACATCCGGTCGAACCCGGCGCTGCGCGGGCAGATCCAGGCGGTGGTGCGCCGGGCCGTCGAACAGCAGGCACCGGCCGCCCAACCGGCGCCGGCGGCCCCGCCGTCGGCGGGCACGGCGCCATCGGCGGTCGTCACGCCGCCCGAACCGTCGATCGCCGCGCGGCTGCAGGAGCTGAACGATCTGCACGCCAGTGGCGCGCTCACCGACCAGGAATACGACGGCCGGCGCGCCCAGATCATCTCCGAAATCTAGGGCCCGGCCACCGATCGGCGGGTGAATTAGAACACGTTTCAGTTCCGCTGCTAGCCTGGCTTGGACTATTGGCGGTCGAAGGGGTTACACGTGGCTGGACGGGACGGATCACTGCACGGGCGGGTGGCATTCATCACCGGGGCCGCCCGGGGCCAGGGGCGTTCGCACGCGGTGCGGCTGGCCGCCGAGGGCGCCGACATCATCGCGCTGGACATCTGCGCGCCGGCCTCCGCCAGCGTGACCTACCCGCCCGCCACCCGGGAGGACCTCGACGAGACCGCGCGCCTGGTCGAGGGGCAGGGGCGCAAGATCCTGGCCCGCGAGGTCGATGTCCGCGACGACGCCGTGCTGCGGCAGCTGGTGGCCGACGGGATGGAACAGTTCGGCCGGCTCGACATCGTGGTCGCCAATGCCGGAGTGCTGAGCTGGGGCCGCGTTTGGGAACTCACCGACGAGCAGTGGGACGCGGTCATCGGTGTCAACCTGACCGGCACCTGGCGCACGCTGCGTGCCACCGTGCCCGCGATGATCGAGGCGGGCAACGGCGGTTCCATCGTGGTGGTCAGCTCGTCGGCGGGACTCAAGGCCACACCGGGCAACGGCCACTACTCGGCCAGCAAGCACGGGCTCACCGCGCTCACCAACACCCTCGCCATCGAGCTCGGCGAATACGGCATCCGGGTCAACTCGATCCATCCGTACTCGGTCGAGACCCCGATGATCGAACCCGAAGCGATGATGGAGATCTTCGCCACCCATCCCAGCTTCGTGCACAGTTTTCCCCCAATGCCGGTGCAGCCCAACGGTTTCATGACGGCCGACGAAGTCGCCGACGTCGTGGCGTGGCTCGCCGGCGACGGCTCGGGGACACTCACCGGCACGCAGATCCCCGTGGATAAGGGTGCCCTAAAGTACTGACCGGCCATCGTGCTAAGAACTCCACGTGAGTAGTGACGAAAGCGCCACCAACGGAATCGTGATCGTCGGCGGCGGATTGGCTGCCGCCCGCACCGCCGAGCAGCTGCGGAAATCGGAGTATTCCGGGCCCATCACGCTCGTCAGCGACGAGGTGCACCTGCCGTATGACCGCCCGCCGCTGTCGAAAGAGGTGCTGCGCAAAGAGGTCGACGACACCGCGCTCAAACCGCGCGAGTGGTACGACGAGAACGACATCACCCTGCGCCTGGGGTCGGCCGCGAAGAGTCTGGACACCGCGGCGCAGACGGTGACGCTCGACGACGGGACGACGCTGCGCTACGACGAACTCGTCATCGCCACGGGGCTGGTCCCGCGGCGCATCCCGGCGATTCCCGATCTCGAGGGCATCCGGGTGCTGCGATCGTTCGACGAGTGCCTGGCGCTGCGCGAGCACGCGTCGGCGGCGCAGCGCGCCGTCGTCATCGGCGCGGGCTTCATCGGCTGCGAGGTGGCGGCCAGCCTGCGCAGCCTGGGGGTCGACGTGGTGCTGGTGGAGCCGCAGCCGACACCGCTGGCCGCGGTGCTCGGCGAGCAGATCGGCGAGCTGGTGGCCCGCCTGCACCGCGCCGAGGGCGTCGACGTGCGGCTCGGTGTGGGCGTGGCGGAGGTGCGCGGTGACACGCATGTCGAGGCGGTGGTGTTGAGCGACGGCACCGAGCTGACGGCCGACGTGGTGGTCGTCGGCATCGGGTCGCGCCCGGCCACCGAATGGCTCGAGGGCAGCGGCGTCACCGTCGACAACGGTGTCATCTGCGACGAGGCCGGACGCACCAGCGCGCCGAACGTGTGGGCTCTCGGGGATGTCGCGTCGTGGCGCGACGCGACGGGACACCAAGGGCGAGTGGAACATTGGAGCAATGTCGCCGACCAGGCCCGCGCCGTGGTGCCCGCGATGCTGGGGCAGGACGTGACCCCCGCGGTGGTCGTCCCCTACTTCTGGAGCGACCAGTACGACGTCAAGATCCAGTGCCTGGGCGAGCCGGAGGCCGACGACATCGTCCACGTCGTCGAGGACGACGGCCGCAAGTTTCTGGCCTACTACGAACGCGACGGGGCCCTGGTCGGGGTGGTCGGCGGCGGGATGCCCGGCAAGGTCATGAAGGTCCGCGCCAAGATCGCGGCTGCCGTGCCCATCTCCGAAATGTTGAACTGAGCCGAAATTTTGAGCTGAGCCGCCGCTAGCCGACGGGAGCCGCGTACCGGTCGCCGGCGTTCTCGGTGTTCCGAATGACCGTCGCGAGTTGTTCGGCGATGCCCGGCGCGCTGATGACGGTCGACGGGGACTTGTGGGTGTGGGGATTGCCCTGGGCGTCGGTGAGCTGTGCCCCCGCTTCGCGGGCGATCAGCGTCCCCGCCGCGGTGTCCCACGGCTTGTTGGACATCATCACGCAGGCGTCCAGGGATCCCTCGGCCACGAACGCGAGGTCCAGGGTCGCCGCGCCGATCATGCGGATGCGCTCGACGCGCGGCACCAGCTCGGCGGTGAGCGCCAACCGGTGCTGATTCAGCCTGCCGGCGTCGTGGCCGACGGCGTAGTCGCCGAGACTCACGATGGCCCCGCTGAGGCTGTCGGCGGCGCTGGCGTTGATCCGCTGCCCGTTGACAAAGGCGCCCTTGCCCTCGATCGCGTGGTAGGTCTTGCCGAGCAGGGGCGCATGGGTGACGGCGACGACGGTGCGGCCACCCCGCAGCAGGGCCAGCGATACGGCGCACAACGGGAGCCCGTGGACGAAGTTCGAGGTTCCGTCGATGGGGTCGAGCACCCAGAGCCACTCGGAGGTTTCGATGTCCGGTTGTTGCTCGGACTCTTCGGCCAGTAGTGCGATGTCAGGTGTGGTTTGGGCCAGGTAATCGGCGATGTCGCGCTGGATCGCGAGGTCGATGTCGGTGACCAGGTCGCGGTCGCCCTTGTGCTGCACCGAACTCGGCTGTGATTTCTTGAGCGTGGCCGCACCGATTTGCGTTGCTTGCCAGGCAATTTCGAAAAGCTCTTGCATTGTCTTCATGCGACAGACTTGCCCTCGCTTCCAGGGGGTAGCGCGTGGTCGGCGTCTTTCGATGGTAGGGGATAGGTGATTTCACATCACAGTCGCATCACGGTATATCACGGTCACATCACGAAGCGTCATGCATCCGTTCCCGAGTGAAACACGCACCATTATCGGTGTTTTCGCCGGTAGGCCGCCTTGCCCCCGCGGCATTTCACCCAAGATTGGTAATGTGCCACAAGCGAATTCGATGGTGTCGCAGATCACATCGCCGCAAGGTTTCGATTGCCTTCGTGAAGGGCACGGCGCCCCTGTGTCTGCCGGGTCACAAAATTGCCAAAATTCCATCGCCAATCTTATTGTGCTGGAAAGCGGTAACTTCCGGGCCCAAGAATTTTTGCTAATGCGATGTCTTCGGCTGCGGTCCCCACGGCGTCCGCCGCGCTCGGTTATTGTCTCCAAGCGAGCGATCTTCGGGGGCTCATACGTTGCACAAGGGTTGGCTTAAGCCGCTCGGCGTTTTGCTCCTGAATCGTTTATGTCGAAGGAACCCCACACCCCAACCTGGCAGGCAGGTGATTGAAAAGTGACAGTGATTGATGAGATATACAGCTCGTCCAGCACGATTCCGACCGTCGCCCTCAACGACGAGGCGAAGATGCCGGTGCTTGGTCTCGGAGTAGCCAAGTTGTCCGATGAGGAGACGGAAAGCTCGGTACTCGCGGCCCTGGAGGTCGGCTGCCGCCTCATCGACACCGCTGCCTCCTACGGAAACGAAGAAGCCGTCGGGCGTGCGATCGCCGCGTCGGGCATCCCGCGTGAGGAGTTGTTCGTCGCCACCAAGCTGGGCACGTCGCGGCAGGGCTTCCAGAGTGCGCAGGAGTCGTGCAAGGAGAGCCTGGACCGTCTTGGGCTGGATTACCTCGACCTCTACCTGATCCACTGGCCGGCGCCGAAGCTGGGCAAGTACGTGGAGAGCTTCGAGGGCATGAAGGTCGCCCGCGACGAGGGGCACGTCCGCTCGATCGGCGTCTGCAACTTCACCGAGGAACTGCTGACGAACGTCATCGAGGAGACCGCCGAGGTGCCCGCGGTGAACCAGGTCGAGCTGCACCCGCGCCTCAACCAGGCCGAGCTGCGCGAGGCCCACCTCAAGCACGAGGTACAGACGCAGTCCTACAGCCCGCTGGGTGTCGGCAAGATGCTCGAGGACCCGATCGTCACGTCGATCGCCGCCGAGTACGGCCGCACGCCGGCGCAGGTGCTGGTCCGCTGGAACCTGCAGCTGGACAACGTCGTCGTCTCGCGGTCGTCCAAGCCCGAGCGCGTCGCCCAGAACCTGGACGTGTTCGACTTCACCTTGGAGCCCGAGCACATGGAGGCCATCGACGGATTGCATGACGGCACCCGGGTGCTGCACGATCCGATGACCTTCATGGGGACGTAATACGGTCTAGTACGCACAAACCCCAATGCGGCCGAATTGCCGGACACAGTCCGGTAATTCGGCCGCATGCGTTTACCGCCAGTGTACCGGCGGGCCGTGCGGGTGGCAGTCGCCCAGGACGCGTGACTCGCCGCCGGGCCAGCTGCGGGCGCACACCTCGAACCTGATCGGGGCGCCAGGACCATCGCGCGCCGGCTCCATCGTCAGGTGGACGAACGGCGAGCGCGCATCGGCGCGTGCCGCCAGCGCGTCCACGTGGGCGCGCACCGCGTCGCGTTCTTTCGCCGACAGGTATTGCCAGGTGATGGAATGCCACAGAATGGTGAGCGCGCCGCCGGCCAGCTCGAGGCCGGCGACCGCGTCGGCCGCCGTCCGGCGTTCGAGGCGGGCCGGGACCCGGCGGGCGACATCGATGGCCCCGCGCAGCCGGGCCAGCCGCGCGCCCTGGTCGGGCCAGACGTAGCTCAGCACGGTCATCTCCCCGTCGGCGTCGCCGACGTCGATGGGCGCGATGTCATACCCATGCCGCTCGACGATCCGCACGTCGCGCTCGGGCGGCAGCGCGCCGCGCCACGCGTCATCGATGGCCACCGGCGAGCCGGGCGCTCCCCACTGGCTCCCGGCGAAGCGGTAGCGGTAATGGTCGGCTCGCAGGTTCAGCCCCGCGCTCGACCCGATCTCGAAAAGCCTTACGGGCAACCCGAATTGATTGAGGTGCAGCAGTCCGCCGATCAGCGCGGCCGATCGGCCCACCTCGTTGGTCTGCGGTGGTTGGTCCAAAGCCGCGCGCAGCGCATCGGCGTGGCCGGCCGCGGTGTCGCGGATTTCGGGCCAGGCCGATGCGGCGTTCCAGCTGCCGCCGGTGCTGGGATACCAGCGGCGCAGGTGCGCCGCGCGGCCGTCGAGCACCAGCCGGTGCAGCCCGCCGAGCAACCTGAGCGGCACCGCGTCGCGCGAGGGGCGTCGCGGTGCCCGGACAGAATGGCGGCGAACACGCCGCCGGCTTCGACGTCGCCGGCCACCAGCTCGAACAGCTCGCCGTACATCGCGGAGCCCGACGAGGCGCAGAACCCGCCCTGGGCGCGCAGCGTGTGCACCAGGTGCTCGACGCTCAAGTGTCCAGCTCGTTCAGACCCGCGCCGACCACGTCGAAGGCGTTGCCCAGGGCGACCGGCAGCGGGACCGATTCATCGCTGAGCCAGTGTTCGTAGGCCGACAGCGCCACCCCGAGCATCGTCCAGGCGGTGGTCTGTGGCAGCAGGTCGGTTGTCTTGCAATCGCAACGGCGGGCCACGAATCCGGCGATCACCTCGCGCCAGCCGGCGTACATCGTCATCGAATAGGCCTGCAGCTCAGCGGTTTGCAGGATCACCCGCATGCGCTGCCGGTGCCGGGCGGTCTCGGATTCGTCAAAGGTGTTGAAGGCCAACAACGCAGCGCGCAACGCATCGCCCAGACGCACCCGGGAATCCACGTTGTCGAGCAGGTCCCGCAGGTGGGCGAGGTGGGTGTCGAAATCGCCCCACGGGATGGCGTTCTTGGACGCGTAATAGCGGAAGAGTGTGCGCCGGGAGATGCCGGCGGCCTGGGCGACGTCGTCGACGCTCACGTCGGCGAAACCGCGGGCGGTGAACAGGTCGATGGCCACGTCGGTGATGTGGCCCGGCGTGGTCGAGCGGCGCCTGCCCACCCGCGGCTGCGGCATCTCCAGGCCCCGCCCTTCCATTTCGGCACTCGATGCCATATTCTGGCCGCGAGTGTGACTCAGACCCCATCGTTGTCAAGACCCGACGAAAGGCAAGGCCCCGTGGACCACGAAACCGAAACTGACCCCCAACTCGTCACCGAGACGCTGGTCGAAGAGGTGTCCATCGACGGCATGTGCGGGGTCTACTGACCGTGCCTGCGCCCGCGCAGGCACGCACGGCTCGCCCCGCCGGCGACACCGTGTTCGACCCTGATCGCGGCTGGCGACTGCACCCGCAGGTGGCGGTGCGGCCGGAACCGTTCGGCGCGCTGCTCTATCACTTCGGCACCCGCAAGCTGTCGTTCCTGAAGAACCGCACCATCCTCACGGTGGTGCAATCGCTGACCGACCACCCCGATGTCCGCGCCGCCTGTCGCGCGGCGGGCATCGATGACGCCGGGCAGGGTCCCTACCTGCACGCGCTGGGTGTGCTCGTCGACTCCAAGATGCTGGTGCCCCGGGAGGACCATCAATGACCGCACCGCCCCAAGCGGCCGTACCGCGGCTGATCGAGCAGTTCGAGCACGGGCTCGACGCGCCCATCTGCCTCACCTGGGAGCTCACCTACGCCTGCAACCTCGCGTGCGTGCACTGCCTCTCGTCGTCGGGCAAACGGGATCCGCGCGAGCTGTCCACCCGTCAGTGCATGGACATCATCGATGAGCTGGAACGCATGCAGGTGTTCTACGTCAACATCGGCGGTGGCGAACCCACTGTGCGCCCGGACTTTTGGGAGCTCGTCGACTACGCGACCGCCCACCACGTCGGCGTCAAGTTCTCCACCAACGGCGTGCGCATCACGCCCGAGGTCGCCGCGCGGTTGGCGGCCAGCGACTACGTCGACGTCCAGATCTCGCTGGACGGTGCCACCGCCGAGGTCAACGACGCCGTGCGCGGGCCCGGGTCGTTCGACATGGCGGTGCGTGCGCTGCAGAATCTGGCCGACGCCGGCTTCAAAGACGCCAAGATCTCCGTGGTCGTCACCCGGCACAACGTCGACCAGCTCGACGAATTCGCCGCACTGGCAAGCCGTTACGGTGCCACCCTGCGGATCACCCGGTTGCGCCCCTCCGGGCGCGGCGCCGATGTCTGGGAGGAGCTGCACCCTACCGCCGACCAGCAGGTCCAACTGTATGACTGGCTGGTCGCCAAGGGCGAGCGGGTGCTCACCGGCGACTCCTTCTTCCACCTGGCCCCGCTCGGTCAGTCCGGGGCGCTGGCCGGCCTGAACATGTGCGGCGCGGGCCGCGTCGTGTGCCTGATCGACCCCGTCGGTGACGTGTACGCCTGCCCGTTCGCCATCCATGACCGCTTCCTGGCAGGAAACGTGCTGACGGACAACGGTTTTGACAACGTGTGGAAGAACGCTCCGTTGTTCCGCGAGCTGCGCGAACCGCAGTCGGCGGGAGCCTGCGGCAGCTGCGGGCATTACGACAGCTGCCGTGGCGGCTGCATGGCGGCCAAGTTCTTCACCGGCCTGCCGCTCGACGGGCCGGACCCCGAATGCGTCCAGGGCCACAGCACGTCGGCGCTGGCGCACGACCGCGAGACGCCGCGCCCCCGGGCCGACCACTCCCGCGGCAAGCGCATCCGCCAACCGGTGCCGCTCACGCTGTCGCTGCGGCCGCCGACGGTCACGCCCGCGGCGCCACCGGCCCGCATGTGTAACGAAAGCCCGGTGTGACAATGGCCGAGAAATGGTTTGAAACCGTTGCCATCGCGCAGCAGCGCGCCAAGCGCCGGCTGCCGAAATCGGCCTATTCGTCGTTGATTTCGGCGAGCGAAAAGGGAATCACGGTTTCCGACAACGTCGAGGCCTTCGGCGAACTCGGTTTCGCCCCCCACGTCGTCGGCGCGCCGGCCAAGCGCGACATGGCGACCAGCGTGATGGGGCAGGACATTTCGATGCCGGTGCTGATCTCACCGACCGGCGTGCAGGCCGTGCACCCCGACGGCGAGGTGGCCGTCGCGCGGGCCGCCGCCGCCCGCGGCACCGCCATGGGGCTGTCCTCGTTCGCCAGCAAGCCGATCGAAGAGGTCATCGCGGCCAACCCCAAGTTGTTCTTCCAGGTGTACTGGCTGGGTGACCGCGACGCGATCGCCGCGCGGGTCGAGCGCGCCCGGGCGGCCGGCGCGGCGGGCCTGATCGTCACCACCGACTGGAGCTTCTCGCACGGCCGCGACTGGGGCAGCCCGTCGATCCCGGAGAAGATGGACCTCAAGACCATCCTCAAGATGAGCCCGGAGGTCATTACCAAGCCGCGGTGGTTCCTGCAGTGGGCGAAGACCATGCGCCCCCCGGAGCTGCGGGTGCCCAACCAGGGCCGCCGCGGCGAGCCCGGGCCCCCCTTCTTCGCGGCCTACGGCGAGTGGATGGGCACGCCGCCGCCGACCTGGGAAGACATCGCCTGGCTTCGCGAGCTGTGGGGCGGGCCGTTCATGCTCAAGGGCGTAATCCGCGTCGATGACGCCAAAAGGGCTGTGGACGCGGGGGTTTCGGCGATCTCGGTGTCGAATCACGGCGGCAACAACCTGGACGGCACGCCGGCCGCGATCCGCGCTCTGCCAGCGATAGCCGAGGCCGTCGGCGATCAGGTCGAGGTGCTGCTCGACGGCGGCATCAGGCGCGGCAGCGACGTCGTGAAGGCGCTGGCCTTGGGGGCGCGCGCCGTGATGATCGGCCGGGCGTACCTGTGGGGCCTGGCCGCGGCCGGCCAACCGGGCGTGGAGAACGTCCTCGACATTCTGCGCGGGGGCATCGACTCGGCCCTGATGGGTCTGGGGCATTCCTCGATCCACGACCTCGGGCCCGGCGACATCCTGGTGCCGGCCGGTTTCACCCGGGCGCTGGGCGTGCCCCCGGCCGGCGGATAGCGAAAGCCGGGCTATCCAGGGCGGCTTTGTCGGAATTATTTGACGGCCTCGGAAATCGTGGTACGGGCGGGGTAACCGTGACGAACGAGCCGACAATTCGAATGGCCGGTGAACGCCGCGGAAAAAAACTTATTTTGAGGCTTCAACAATTGGTGCACGCCAGGTGAATTCGTCCTACCATCACCGAGTGCCCGTACCCGGCGAACTAGGAACAGCGACGTCGAGCCAGCTGTCCGGCAAGACGGCATCGGTCCTGATTCCGCTGGGTTCGACCGAGCAACACGGTCCGCACCTGCCGCTGGACACCGACACCCGGATCGCGACGGCGGTCGCGCGCCGCGCTCGAGCCCGCCTCGGGGACGAGTGGCTGGTGGCCCCGGCCGTCGCCTACGGCGCGAGTGGGGAGCACCAGAGCTTCGCCGGGACGATCTCGCTGGGCACCGACGCGCTGACGCTGCTGCTGGTCGAGTACGGCAGGTCGGCCGGCACGTGGGCCGATCGCCTGGTGTTCGTCAACGGGCACGGCGGCAACGTCGCCGCGCTGAACGCCGCGGTGGGCAGGCTGCGCGCCGAGGGCCGCGACGCCGGATGGTGCCCGTGCGTGGCCGCCGGCGCTGACGCCCACGCCGGTCATACCGAAACATCGGTCCTGCTGCATATCTCGCCGGCCGATGTCCGGACCGACCGGTGGCGCGCCGGCAACACCGCGCCCCTGCCCGAGTTGCTCGGGTCGATGCGCCGCGGGGGAGTCGCGGCGGTCAGCCCGGTCGGCGTGCTCGGCGACCCGACCACCGCCACCGCCGCCGAGGGGGAGCGCATCGTCGCCGAGATGGTCGAGGAGTGTGTCCGCCGCGTCGCCCGCTGGGGTCCCAGCCCCGACGGGATGCTGGCATGACCGCGCCCGCCCCCCGGCTGCCCGACGGTTTCGCGGTCCAGGTCGACCGCCGCGTGCGGGTGCTCGGCGACGGCTCGGCCCTGCTCGGCGGGTCGCCGACCCGACTGCTCAAGCTGGCCCCGGCCGCACAGGACATGCTCTGCGACGGCCGGTTGAAGGTGCGCGACGACCTCAGCGCCCAGCTCGCCCGCACCCTGCTGGACGCCACGGTGGCCCACCCCCGGCCTGCGGGTGGCCCGTCGCACCACGATGTCACCGTGGTAATACCGGTGCGCAACAACCTTTCTGGCGTGCGGCGCCTGGTGAGCTCGCTGCGCGGCCTGCGCGTCGTCGTGGTCGACGACGGCTCGTCCCCTCCCGTCGAGCCCGAAGACTTCGTCGGCGCGCACTGCGACATCGAGGTGTTGCGCCACCACCGCAGCAAGGGCCCGGCGGCCGCCCGCAACAGCGGGCTGGCGGCCTGCCGGACGGACTTCGTGGCGTTCCTGGATTCCGACGTGGCGCCGCGCCGGGGCTGGCTGGAGGCCCTGCTCGGTCACTTCTGCGACCCCACCGTCGGCCTGGTCGCGCCGCGCATCGTCGGCCTGTCGCACAGTGAGAACGTGGTGGCGCGCTACGAGGCGGTGCACTCCTCGCTCGACCTCGGCGAGCGCGAAGCCCCGGTGTTGCCCCACAGCACGGTGTCGTATGTCCCCAGCGCGGCGATCATCTGTCGGTGCTCGGCCATCCGCGAGGTCGGCGGGTTCGACGAGACGTTGCAGTCCGGCGAGGACGTCGACCTGTGCTGGCGGCTGATCGAGACCGGGGTCCGGCTGCGGTACGAGCCCATCGCGCTGGTCGCCCACGACCACCGCACCGAACTACGGGATTGGCTTGCGCGCAAAGCGTTTTACGGCGGTTCGGCGGCCCCGCTGTCGGTGCGCCACCCGGACAAGACGGCGCCGGTGGTGATCTCCGGTTGGGCGCTGATGACCTGGATCCTGATGGCCTTCGGGTCCACGCTGTCGCGGCTGGCGTCCATCGTGCTGGCCGTCGTGACGGGTCGGCGCATCGCGCGGGCGATGCGCAGCGCGGAGACGTCGATGTCCGATGTCGCCGTGATCGCGGGCCGCGGCCTGTGGTCGGCGGCGCTGCAGCTGGCGTCGGCGCTGTGCCGGCACTATTGGCCGCTGGCGTTGGTCGCCGCGACCATGTCGCGGCATTTCCGGCGGGTGGTGGTGGTCGCGGCTGTCATGGACGGGGTGGTCGACTGGCTTCGCCGCCGCGACGCCATCGGCGACGACGTCGAGCCGATCGGGCTGCCGACCTATCTGGTGCTCAAGCGCGTCGACGACCTGGCGTACGGCCTCGGGTTGTGGTGGGGTGTGCTACGGGAGCGCAACGTGCGCGCCCTGAAGCCCCAGATCCGGAGTTAGCCACCGCCTTGACCGCAGCCGTCTCGCACAGCGATGTGCTGATCGTCGGCGCCGGCAGTGCTGGATCGGTTGTCGCGGAACGCCTTTCCGCCGATCCGGGCCGTACGGTCACCGTCCTCGAAGCGGGCCCCGCCCTCGACGACCCGGGCCTGCTCGCACAGACCGCCAACGGGCTCCAGCTGCCGATCGGTGTGGGCAGCCCGCTGGTCCGGCGCTATCAGACCCACCTCACCGAGGAACCCGCCCGCCGGCATCCCCTCGTGCGCGGCGCCACGGTGGGCGGATCGGGAGCGATCAACGGCGGCTACTTCTGTCGCGGATTGCCCCGCGACTTCGACCGCATGGACCTACCGGGCTGGGGATGGCCCGACGTGCTGGATAGCTTCCGGGCCATCGAGACCGACCTGGACTTCGACGGCCCCGCCCACGGCGACAGCGGCCCCATCCTCGTGCGCCGGACCCACGAGATGACCGGAACCACGGAGCGTTTCATCACCGCCGCCCAGCGTGCCGGGTTCGGCTGGATCGCTGACCTCAACGACGTTGCGGCGGAGCCGGTTTCGGGCATCGGCGCCGTCCCGCTCAACATCGTCGACGGCGTGCGCCGGGGGTCCGGCGCGGGGTATCTGATCCCGGCGCTGAGCCGGCCGAACCTGTGCCTGCGCTCGCGGACCCGGGCGGCGCGGTTGCGTTTCGACGGGACCGTCGCGGTGGGGGTGGACGCGATCGGGCCGCACGGCCACACCACGTTCACCGCCGACCGAATCATCTTGTGCGGCGGCGCGATTGAAACGGCGCATCTCCTCATGCTCTCGGGCATCGGTGCGGCCGACATGCTGGCCGCCGCCGGGGTGCCGGTGGTCGCGGCGCTGCCGGTCGGGGCGTCGTTCAGCGACCATGCCGAGTGGGTGTTGCCCACCGACTGGGTGGTGGCCCCAGGGCGGCCCGTGCTCGAGGTGGTGCTCAGCACGGCAGATGGCCTTGAGATCAGGCCGTACACGGGCGGATTCGTGGCGATGACCGGTGACGGCACCGCCGGACATCCCGACTGGCCGCACATCGGGGTGGCGCTCATGCAACCACGGGCGCGGGGCCGCATCACGCTGGTCTCGGCCGATCCCGACGTGGCGCCGCGCATCGAGCACCGCTACGACAGCGAGCCCGACGACGTCGCGGCCCTGCGCCGGGGCCACGAATTGGCCCGCGAATTGGCCGGTAACAGAATCGGTTCCGCGTCAGCTGTCTGGTCCACGTCGCAACACCTGTGCGGCACCGCGCCGATGGGGGTCGACGGCGACCCGCGGGCCGTCGTCGACCCGCGGTGCCGCGTCTACGGCGTCGACAACCTGTGGGTGATCGACGGCTCGGTCCTGCCCGCGATCCCCAGCCGCGGTCCGCACGCCACGATCGTGATGCTCGGGCACCGGGCCGCGGAGTTCGTTCAATGACCTAACGGTGATCTCGTCGGCGCAGACACCGGGGTTTCGACCCGATAGTCTCGTTTCAGACAGGAGGTGGTCGCCATTACCACCGGGACGACCGATCCGCGCCCGGCGAGGTCGCGGGCCAGGCTGCTGGACGCGGCCGTCACGCTGCTGCGCGCCGGGGGCCCCAGCGCGGTGACGGTCGACGCGGTCACCCGCACCGCCAACGTGGCCAGGGCGACCCTGTATCGCCACTTCCCGAGCGGAAATGACTTGCTGGCAGCGGCTTTCAACAGCCTGATACCGGCGTCGCCGACCCCGCCGGCCGAGGGGTCGCTGCGCGACCGGCTGGTCGCGGTGGTGCTGGCCCAGGCCGAGTCCGTGGCCCACGCGCCCACCATCATGACGGCCATGTCCTGGCTGGCGCTGGGGCGTGACCTGGAGGGGCTGCCCGAACCCCGGCACAGCGTCAATGCCGACAGCGCGGCGATCACCACCCTGCGCGAGCGGATCGCCCAGCAGTACGCGGAGCCGTTCGACGTCATCTTCGACAGCCCGGAGGCCGCCGAGCTGGGCGAGGTCGACCGATCCCGGGCGATCGCCATGCTCATCGGCCCCCTGGTGTTGGGGCGCCTGTCCACCCTGCCCGATTTCGACTACCGCGAATGCGCGCTGGCGGCGGTCGACGGCTTCCTGCACGTGCAGACCAATCGGGCTAACGCAGCGAATACCGAATCGGCAGGTGCTTGAGACCACCGACGAACGTGGTGGCGATGAGTTCCGGTTCCCCAGCGCACTCGACCGATTCCAGCCGGGGCAGTAGCTCGGTGAAAAAGCTGTTCACCTCCATGCGGGCCAGCGCGGCCCCCAGGCAGAAGTGGACGCCGTAGCCAAAGGCCAAGTGCTTGTTGGGGTCTCGGCCCACATCGAACCGGAACGGGTCGTCGAACACCTCCTCGTCGCGGTTCGCCGACACGTAGGACAGATAGACCGATTCACCGGCGGCGATCGGCACGCCGCGAACGGTGGTGTCCGTTACCGCGGTGCGCATGAACTCCTTGACCGGCGTCACCCAGCGGATCATCTCCTCGGTCGCCAACGGCATCAATCCGGGGTCGGCGGTCAACCGGGCGCGCTGGTCGGGGTTTTCGATCAGCGCCTGCAGGCCGCCGGCGATGGTGGCGCTCGTGGTGTCGTGGCCGGCGGTCGCGATGATGACGTAATAGGAGGCCGTGTCGACGTCCGACAGTGGCTCGCCGTCGACGCGCGCGTTGGCGATCGCCGAGGCCAGGTCGTCGGTGGGATGGGCCCGCCGCGCCGCGGTGAGATCGCTGAAGTAGCTGAAGAAATCGAGCAGGATCTGCATCTGCTCCTCGGGCGTGGTGCCCCGCTTGAACTCCTCGTCGTCGCCGCCGAAGAGCTCCTGGGTGAGTTTGAGCATGCGCGGGAAATCCGATTCGGGCAGGCCCAGCAGCGACAAGATCACGTACAGCGGGTAGTTCACGGCGACCTCCTGCACGAAATCGCATTCGCCG
Source organism: Mycobacterium marseillense (assembly GCF_010731675.1). Classification (NCBI taxonomy): domain Bacteria; kingdom Bacillati; phylum Actinomycetota; class Actinomycetes; order Mycobacteriales; family Mycobacteriaceae; genus Mycobacterium; species Mycobacterium marseillense. Next base: position 2,993,200 of record NZ_AP022584.1, on the reverse strand, counting down.
CCCGCGGCCAGCATCTTGTCGACGTAGATCTTGGCCAGCTCGTCGACCCTGACCTTCAGCGCGCGCATGGCCTTGGGGCGAAACCAGTCGGCACCGATCGCGCGCACCACCCGGTGCCGGGGATCGTCCATGTGGATCAGGGTGCGCAGCCCCATGCCGGCGTCCAGCTGGGCGCGCGCGAAGTCGTCGGCCTCGGCGGGCGCGAGCAACGGCCGCGGCTCGTTGAGGAACAGGTCATTGGCCCGCTCGATCTCCATGACGTCGGCGTGCTTGGTGATCGCCCAGAACGGTCGATACGGCGGACAGTCGACCAACGCCACCGGCGCGTGCGCGCGCAGGTGCGTCAGCGCCGCATGCAGCCGCGGCTCGTCGGCGTAGGCGGTGGGGTCGGCGAACACCTTGACGGCCTGTGCGGTTTCCGGATCCACGGTCGGTGTGCTCATGGCACCAGTCTTGGCCCCGGCGCCGGCCATCTCAAGGCCTCTGACCAGCGGGTTAGTGTAGTGTCGTGACCGCGCCCAGGGCGGGTGCGGCGGATTCGGTCCGGGATCTCGCCCGAATTTTGTTCGGGCCCCGATCTAGGGCATACTGTTCAGGTTGCCTTGAGCCGGGTTTGCGCCTGGTCGGGCATACGACCAGCGTCCAAACGGGCGCGTCCGGTCCCATCCTTCGAGAGCGACGAATTTCGATCCTGAAATCGGCGCGCCGAAGCCGCGTGAGGGTGACACACCCGACCGCGGGGGCCGGTGGACCACGACAGGTAAACAGCGGCGCAATATCCGGCGCAACGCTCGATCGGCCGACAATCGGCCGGCCCGATCGGCGCGCCGGTGGCACTGAGGACATGGATTATTTGAGCCCGGATACCGGGCCTCAACAGGAGTGAGGGTAGGAGAAGCGTGGCGGGACAGAAGATCCGCATCAGGCTTAAGGCCTACGACCATGAGGCTATCGACGCGTCGGCGCGCAAGATCGTCGAGACCGTCGTTCGCACGGGTGCCAGTGTCGTAGGGCCGGTGCCGCTGCCGACCGAGAAGAATGTGTATTGCGTCATCCGCTCTCCGCACAAGTACAAGGACTCGCGGGAGCACTTCGAGATGCGCACGCACAAGCGGCTGATCGACATCCTCGACCCGACGCCGAAGACCGTTGACGCGCTGATGCGCATCGACCTTCCGGCCAGTGTCGACGTCAACATCCAGTAGGGAGTTACAGAGCAATGGCGCGTAAGGGCATTCTCGGTACCAAGCTGGGCATGACGCAGGTATTCGACGAGAACAACAGGATTGTGCCGGTGACGGTCGTCAAGGCCGGACCGAACGTGGTGACCCGCGTCCGCACGCCGGAGCAGGACGGCTACAGCGCCGTTCAGCTGGCGTACGGCGAGATCAGTCCGCGCAAGGTGAACAAGCCGGTGACCGGTCAGTACGCGGCCGCGGGCGTCAACCCGCGCCGGTTCCTGGCCGAGCTGCGGTTGGACAACCCGGACGCCGCGGCCGAATACCAGGTCGGCCAGGAGCTGACCGCCGAGATCTTCACCGACGGCAGCTACGTCGACGTGACCGGAACCTCCAAGGGGAAGGGCTTCGCCGGCACCATGAAGCGCCACGGCTTCAGCGGTCAGGGCGCCAGTCACGGTGCCCAGGCGGTGCACCGTCGCCCGGGTTCCATCGGTGGTTGCGCCACCCCCGCCCGCGTGTTCAAGGGCACGCGGATGGCGGGCCGGATGGGTAACGACCGGGTGACCGTCCAAAACCTGTTGGTGCACAAGGTCGATACCGAGAACGGCGTGCTGCTGATCAAGGGTGCGGTCCCCGGCCGCACCGGTGGACTCGTGGTGGTCCGCAGCGCGGTCAAACGAGGTGAGAAGTGATGGCAGCACAAGGTTCCAAGACGCTCAAGATCGACGTCAAGACGCCGGCCGGCAAGGTCGACGGCTCGATCGAATTGCCGGCCGAATTGTTCGACGCCCCGGCCAATATCGCGCTGATGCACCAAGTCGTCACCGCCCAGCGGGCGGCGGCGCGCCAGGGCACGCATTCGACCAAGACCCGCGGCGACGTCAGCGGCGGTGGCCGTAAGCCGTACCGGCAGAAGGGAACCGGCCGCGCGCGGCAGGGTTCCACGCGGGCCCCGCAGTTCACCGGCGGTGGCGTCGTGCACGGCCCCAAGCCGCGTGATTACAGCCAGCGCACGCCCAAGAAGATGATCGCCGCGGCGTTGCGCGGCGCACTGTCCGACCGGGCGCGCAACGGGCGCATCCACGCGGTCACCGAAATCGTCACCGGCCAAACGCCTTCGACGAAGAACGCCAAGGCGTTCCTGGGCACGCTGACCGACCGTAAGCAGGTGTTGGTCGTGATCGGACGCAGCGACGAAGCCGCCGCCAAGAGCGTGCGCAACCTGCCCGGTGTGCACGTTCTGACACCGGGCCAGCTCAACACCTATGACGTGCTGCGCTCCGACGACGTGGTGTTCAGCGTGGAGGCCCTCAACGCCTACATCAGCGCCAACACCGGTACTCCCGAGGAGGTTTCGGCCTGATGGCGACCGTCACTGACCCCCGCGACATCATTTTGGCCCCGGTCATCTCGGAGAAGTCCTATTCGCTCCTCGATGACAACGTGTACACGTTCGTGGTGCACCCCGATTCGAACAAGACGCAGATCAAGATCGCCATCGAGAAGATCTTCTCCGTCAAGGTCGCGTCGGTGAACACCGCGAACCGGCAGGGTAAGCGGAAGCGCACCAGGACCGGGTTCGGCAAGCGCAAGAGCACCAAGCGGGCCATCGTCACGCTGGCGCCGGGTAGCAAGCCGATCGATCTGTTCGGGGCACCGGCCTAGCCGCCGCGAGAGGAAGACCTGATTAGACATGGCAATTCGTAAGTACAAGCCGACGAGCCCCGGCCGTCGCGGCGCAAGCGTCTCCGATTTCTCCGAGGTCACTCGTTCCACCCCGGAGAAGTCGTTGGTTCGGCCGCTGCACGGTCACGGTGGGCGTAACGCGCACGGCCGCATCACCACCCGCCACAAGGGTGGCGGCCACAAGCGTGCCTACCGGGTGATCGACTTCCGTCGCAACGACAAGGACGGCGTCAACGCCAAGGTCGCCCACATCGAATACGACCCCAACCGGACCGCCAACATCGCGTTGCTGCACTTCCTGGACGGGGAGAAGCGCTACATCATTGCGCCGCAGGGTCTTTCACAGGGCGATGTGGTGGAGACGGGTCCGAACGCGGACATCAAGCCGGGCAACAACCTGCCGTTGCGCAATATCCCGGCCGGTACCGTGATCCACGCCGTGGAACTGCGGCCGGGCGGTGGTGCCAAGCTGGCGCGTTCGGCCGGTGCGAGCATTCAGTTGCTCGGTAAGGAGGGCACCTACGCGTCGCTGCGTATGCCCAGCGGTGAGATCCGTCGCGTCGACGTGCGCTGCCGCGCCACCGTCGGCGAGGTGGGCAACGCCGAGCAGGCGAACATCAACTGGGGGAAGGCCGGCCGCATGCGGTGGAAGGGCAAGCGCCCTTCGGTCCGTGGTGTGGTCATGAACCCGGTGGACCACCCGCACGGTGGTGGTGAGGGTAAGACCTCCGGTGGTCGTCACCCGGTGAGCCCGTGGGGTAAGCCCGAGGGCCGCACCCGCCACCCGAACAAGGCCAGTAACAAGCTCATTGTCCGACGCCGGCGCACCGGCAAGAAGCACGGGCGCTGAGGAAGTCCCAGGACTAGGAGTACCAGCACATGCCACGCAGCCTGAAGAAGGGCCCGTTCGTCGATGGCCACCTGCTCAAGAAGGTGGACACGCAGAACGAGAAGAACACCAAACAGGTGATCAAGACATGGTCGCGGCGTTCGACGATCATTCCTGACTTCATCGGCCACACCTTCGCCGTCCACGACGGACGCAAGCACGTCCCGGTGTTCGTCACCGAGTCGATGGTCGGCCACAAGCTTGGTGAATTCGCCCCCACCCGCACCTTCAAGGGACACATCAAGGACGACCGGAAGGCCAAACGGCGATGACCACGACTGAATTTCCCTCGGCGGTGGCCAAAGCACGCTTCGTGCGGGTGTCGCCGAGAAAGGCGCGCCGGGTGATCGACCTGGTGCGCGGCCGCTCGGTGGCCGACGCGCTGGACATCTTGCGCTGGGCGCCGCAGGCCGCCAGCGAGCCGGTGGCCAAGGTCATCGCCAGCGCCGCGGCCAACGCGCAGAACAACAACGGGCTGGACCCGTCGACCCTGGTGGTCGCCACCGTCTACGCCGACGAGGGCCCGACGGCCAAGCGCATCCGCCCGCGCGCCCAGGGCCGCGCGTTCCGGATCCGCAAGCGCACCAGCCACATCACCGTCGTGGTGGAGAGCCGCCCGGCGAAAGACCAGCGGTCGGCGAAGTCGACCCGGGCCCGTCGCGCCGAGGCCAGCAAGGCCGCCGCCAAGAAGGCGCCGGCCACCAAGGCGCCCGCCAAGAAGGCCGCGGCAAAAGCGCCCGCGAAGAAGGCCGCACCGAAAGCCGAAGCCAAGACGTCTGAGACTTCTGACGCGAAGGGAGGCTCAGACTAGTGGGCCAGAAGATCAATCCGCACGGCTTCCGGCTGGGCATCACGACCGACTGGAAGTCGCGCTGGTACGCCGACAAGCAGTACTCGGACTACGTCAAGGAAGACGTCGCGATCCGGCGGCTGCTGTCGACCGGCCTGGAGCGGGCCGGGATCGCCGACGTGGAGATCGAGCGCACCCGCGACCGCGTCCGGGTGGACATCCACACCGCGCGTCCGGGCATCGTCATCGGCCGTCGCGGCACCGAGGCCGACCGCATCCGTGCCGATCTGGAGAAGCTGACCGGCAAGCAGGTGCAGCTCAACATCCTCGAGGTCAGAAACCCTGAGTCGCAAGCACAATTGGTGGCCCAGGGCGTCGCCGAGCAGCTGAGCAACCGGGTCGCGTTCCGCCGGGCGATGCGCAAGGCCATCCAGTCGGCGATGCGCCAGCCCAACGTCAAGGGCATCCGGGTGCAGTGCTCCGGCCGTCTCGGTGGTGCCGAGATGAGCCGCTCGGAGTTCTACCGCGAGGGCCGGGTGCCGCTGCACACGCTGCGGGCGGACATCGACTACGGCCTGTACGAGGCCAAGACCACCTTCGGCCGGATCGGCGTGAAGGTGTGGATCTACAAGGGCGACATCGTCGGTGGCAAGCGCGAGCTGGCCGCCGCCGCCCCCGCGGGTGCCGAGCGTTCCCGCCGTGAGCGTCCGTCGGGCACCCGCCCGCGCCGCAGTGGCGCGTCGGGCACCACGGCCACCAGCACCGAGGCCGGCCGGGCCGCCAGCGCCGAAGAGGGCGCTGCGAGCGCCGCCGCACCCGCTGCAGAACCGCAAAGCACGGAGAGCTGAATCATGTTGATTCCACGCAGAGTTAAACACCGCAAGCAGCACCACCCACGCCAGCGCGGCATCGCCAGCGGCGGCACGGCGGTGAACTTCGGTGACTACGGCATCCAGGCCCTGGAGCACGCCTACGTCACCAACCGGCAGATCGAGTCCGCTCGTATCGCCATCAACCGGCACATCAAGCGTGGCGGCAAGGTGTGGATCAACGTGTTCCCCGACCGCCCGCTGACCAAGAAGCCCGCGGAAACCCGGATGGGTTCGGGTAAGGGTTCGCCGGAGTGGTGGGTCGTCAACGTCAAGCCGGGCCGGGTGCTGTTCGAGCTCAGCTACCCCAACGAGCAGACCGCCCGGGCGGCGCTCACCCGCGCAATCCACAAGTTGCCGATCAAGGCGCGCATCGTGACTCGAGAGGATCAGTTCTGATGGCAGTGGGAATTTCGCCGGGCGAACTGCGCGAGCTCACCGACGAGGAGCTGACCGAGCGGTTGCGCGAGTCCAAAGAAGAGCTGTTCAACCTGCGTTTCCAGATGGCGACCGGCCAGCTCACCAACAACCGCCGGCTCCGCACCGTGCGTCAGGAGATCGCGCGCGTCTACACCGTGCTGCGCGAACGAGAACTGGGCCTGGCTTCCGGGCCCGATGGTAAGGAATCGTGATGGCAGAAGCCAAGAAGGCCGCCCCCAAGAAGGCCGCTGCAGCGCAGGCCGCCTCAAAGGACAAGGGCCCCAAGAACACCCCGGCGAACCCGAAGGTGCGCGGCCGGCGCAAGATGCGCATCGGTTACGTGGTGAGCGACAAGATGCAGAAGACCATCGTGGTCGAACTGGAAGACCGCGTGCGTCACCCGCTGTACGGCAAGATCATCCGGACCACCACGAAGGTCAAGGCGCACGACGAGAACAGCACCGCCGGGATCGGCGACCGCGTCTCGCTGATGGAGACGCGCCCGACGTCGGCCACCAAGCGCTGGCGGCTCGTCGAAATTCTGGAAAAGGCGAAATAACCCCTCACGCGTATGTGCGTTCGCCGAGCGTAACCTCACTGCGAAAGAACGGCCGAATTCTCGCAGTGGCGTTACGCTCGGCGCATGTCTCCTGACTTCCGCGGCGAGTTCAACGGCAAAATCGAGCTGGATATCCGGGATTCCGAACCGGATTGGGGCCCCTACGCCGCGCCGACCGCGCCACAGGACGCACCGAACGTCCTTTATCTGGTGTGGGACGACACGGGCATCGCGACCTGGGACTGCTTCGGCGGCTTGGTCGAGATGCCCACGATGTCGCGCATCGCCGAGCGCGGCGTCCGGCTTTCGCAGTTTCACACCACCGCGCTGTGTTCGCCGACCCGCGCGTCGTTGCTCACCGGGCGCAACGCCACGACCGTGGGCATGGCCACCATCGAGGAGTTCACCGAGGGCTTCCCGAACGCCAACGGCCGCATCCCGTTCGACACCGCCCTGCTGTCCGAGGCTCTCGCCGAGCAGGGGTACAACACCTACTGCGTGGGCAAGTGGCACCTGACGCCGCTGGAGGAATCGAACCTGGCGTCGACGAAGCGGCACTGGCCGATCTCCCGTGGCTTCGAACGGTTCTACGGGTTCCTGGGCGGGGAGACCGACCAGTGGTACCCCGACCTGGTGTACGACAACCATCCCGTGAACCCGCCGGCCACCCCGGAGGACGGCTACCACCTCTCCAAGGACCTCGCCGACAAGACGATCGAATTCATCCGTGACGCCAAAGTGATTGCGCCCGAGAAGCCTTGGTTCTCCTACGTGTGCCCCGGCGCCGGGCACGCGCCACATCACGTCTTCTCCGAATGGGCCGACCGCTACACGGGCCGCTTCGACATGGGCTACGAGCGCTACCGCGAGATCGTGCTGGAAAAGCAGAAGTCGATGGGAATCGTGCCGCCGGACACCGAACTCTCGCCGGTCAACCCGTACCTCGACGTGAAGGGGCCCGACGGCCAGGAGTGGCCCCTGCAGGACACGGTGCGCCCGTGGGACTCGCTGACCGACGAGGAGAAGAAGCTGTTTTCCCGGATGGCCGAAGTGTTCGCCGGGTTCCTGAGCTACACCGACGCCCAGATCGGCCGGATCCTGGACTATCTCGAGGAATCGGGCCAGATCGACAACACCATCATCGTGGTGATCTCCGACAACGGCGCCAGCGGCGAGGGCGGCCCGAACGGATCGGTCAACGAGGGCAAGTTCTTCAACGGCTACATCGACACCGTCGAAGAGAGCATGAAGCTGTTCGAGCATCTGGGCGGGCCGCAGACCTACAACCATTACCCGATCGGGTGGGCGATGGCGTTCAACACTCCCTACAAGCTCTACAAGCGCTACGCCTCCCACGAGGGCGGGATCGCCGACACCGCAATCATCTCCTGGCCCAACGGGATTGCCGCACACGGCGAGGTTCGTGACCACTACGTCAACGTCTGCGACATCACTCCGACCGTCTACGACTTGCTCGGGCTGACGCCGCCGGACACCGTCAAGGGCATCGCGCAGAAGCCACTCGATGGCGTGAGTTTCAAAGGGGCCCTTACTGATCCGGGCGCCGCCACCGGCAAAAGCACCCAGTTCTACACCATGTTGGGTACCCGCGGGATCTGGCACGAAGGGTGGTTCGCCAACACCGTGCACGCGGCCACACCGGCCGGCTGGTCGCATTTCGACGCCGACCGTTGGGAACTGTTCCACATCGAGGCCGACCGCAGCCAGTGCCACGACCTCGCGGCGGAAAAGCCGGAGAAACTCGAGGAACTCAAGGCGTTGTGGTTCTCGGAGGCCGCCAAGTACAACGGGCTGCCGCTGTCGGATTTCAACATCCTGGAGACCCTGGGGCGCTCGCGACCATATCTGGTCGGCGAACGGTCCACCTACATCTACTATCCCGATTGCGCGGATGTGGGCATCGGCGCCGCCGCCGAAATCGGCGGCCGGTCGTTCTCGGTGTTGGCCGAGGTGACCATCGATACCACCGGCGCTGAGGGCGTGCTGTTCAAGCAGGGCGGCGCGCACGGGGGGCACGTGTTGTTCATCCAGGACGGGCGGCTGCATTACGTGTACAACTTCCTCGGCGAGCGCCAGCAGGAAGTCTCCTCGTCACAGCCCGTGCCGTTGGGCAGGCATCTGTTCGGCGCCAGCTACTCGCGGACCGGGACGGTCGAAAATTCTCACACGCCGCTCGGAGACCTCACGCTGTTCATCGACGACGAGGTCGTCGGAACGCTCGCCGGGGTGATCACCCACCCCGGCACCTTCGGCCTGGCGGGCGCCGGCATCACGGTGGGGCGCAACGGCGGATCGGGTGTGTCCAGCCGCTTCAAAGCGCCCTTCGCATTCACCGGCGGAACCATCGCGCAGGTCACCGTCGACCTGTCCGGTCGCTCCTATCGAGACGTGGAAACCGAGATCGCGCTGGCCTTTTCGCGTGACTGACCCGACCGCGCGAGGCGAGGGCCGCCGCCGGTGCCGGATCGGTGGAATCGCGGGCCCGGCGCCCGCGTCGTTATCCGCTGAAAAGTGCCGGGTGCGCTGCTAGCATCACGCTGCGTGATGGCCCAATGACCTCCCGGCCCGCGACACCGGCCGGTGCGCGCGGACGGCAGGCCGCGATTGCGTTCGGGATCGTCGCCTTCCTGGTCGTCATCTACGTGCTGTCGCTGATCGCCGTGCACCTGTTGGCCAAATCGGCGCCCGCCCTGCCCGCGGTGGACCTGAGCAAGTTCGAGGCCGAGGACAGCGTCGTGCAGGTGCGCCTCGAGAAGCTGGACACCGTGGCCAACCGGCTGACGGTCAATGTGCTGGTCTATCCCAAAGATACGTTGTACGACAAGAACTTCGGCGTGCTGACCACCGACGCCGCGGTGCGCCTGTACCCGGACAACGACCTGGGCGACCTGCAGTACCCGGTGGGAAAGGCCCCGGCGCAAGTGAGTACGACGATCGAGGCGCACGGTGACCCCGCGAACTGGCCGTTCGATTCGTACGAGACGGGGGTCATCTCGGCCGACGTCTTCACCGGATCCGGGTCGCATCGGGAGAAGACGGCGGCGCGAGTCGAAGCCACCGGGCGGCTGGACGGCTGGGATGCCACGGTCACCCGCGTGCACGCCGCGGAAGACGCCAGCCCAGATGTCAAGGACGACTTGATCATTACGCTGCACCGGGCCAAGGGCCAGCTGATCTTCGATGTCGGGATCTGCTTGGTGTTGATCTCGCTGCCCGTCTTGGCGCTGTGGGTGGCCATTCCCGTGGCGTTGGGCAGGACCTCGTTCTTGCCGCCGCTCACGACGTGGTACGGCGCAATGCTGTTCGCCATCGTCCCGCTGCGCAACATCCTGCCGGGCAGCCCGCCGTACGGCTCGTGGGTGGACCAGGCCATCGTGCTGTGGGTGCTGATCGGGTTGGTCGTCGCGCTGACCCTGTTCCTGGTCGGCTGGTGGCGCCAACGCGATCGAAAAACGCCCACCAAGGCCTGAACCCGGGTTCGTCATACCCTGGACCCGTGCTGAGCGAACTGGTCGACCTCCCCGGCGGGTCATTCCGCATGGGCTCGACCAGCTTTTACCCCGAAGAGGCGCCGATCCACACGGTCACGGTCGGACCCCTTGCGGTGGAACGGCACCCGGTGACCAATGCGCAGTTCGCCGAATTCGTCGCCGCCACCGGGTATTCGACGGTGGCCGAGCAACCGATCGACCCGGCGCTGTACCCCGGTGCGGACCCCGACGATCTGTGTCCGGGCGCAATGGTTTTCCGCCCGACCCCGGGGCCGGTGGACCTGCGCGACTGGCGACAGTGGTGGCAGTGGGTGCCGGGCGCGAGCTGGCGTCACCCGTTCGGACCCGACAGCGACGTGGCCGACCGCGCCGATCACCCGGTGGTCCAGGTCGCCTATCCCGACGCCGCGGCCTACGCGCGCTGGGCGGGGCGCCGGCTGCCGACCGAGGCCGAATGGGAGTATGCGGCCCGCGCCGGAAGTACCACGACGTACTCGTGGGGTGAGGAGGCCACCAGCGACGGCCGGCTGATGGCCAACACCTGGCAGGGCAGCTTCCCCTACCGCAATGACGGGGCGCTCGGCTGGGTGGGGACCTCGCCGGTGGGCACGTTCGCGCCCAATGCGTTCGGCCTCGTCGACATGATCGGCAACGTCTGGGAGTGGACCGCGACCGAGTTCTCCGCGCATCACCGGCTCGATTCGCCGCCCAAGGCCTGCTGTGCCCCGTCGGGCCCGGCCGATCCGGCCGTCAGTCAGACGTTGAAGGGCGGCAGCCACCTGTGCGCGCCGGAGTACTGCCACCGATATCGGCCGGCGGCCCGGTCCCCGCAATCGCAGGACTCCGCGACCACTCACATCGGGTTTCGCTGCGTGGCGGATTCGCGTTCGCGCTAGGCGGGCGGGTTGTCGGTCCCGTGTGGCATAGTCGAACGTATGTTCGATGAGGCGGGGCGTCTTGCGGGGATCGCGGCGCTGGAGGAGCTCATCGAGCGTTGTCATCCGTCGGTGACGGCGGAGTCGGCGGCGCTGCTGGTGCACGTCGGGATGGTGGCGCGGGTGGAGAATCGGGCGGCCGCGGCGCAGTTGGTGGCGGTCGGGGAGTTGTTTGCCTACCGGCTGTCGCGTTGTGCGGAGACCGAGGACTGGGCGATCGATACCGAGGCGGCGGTGGCCGCCGAGGTGGCTGCCGAGTTGCGGGTCGGCCAAGGGTTGGCGGCGAGCCGGGTGCGCTACGCGCGGGCGCTGCGCGAGCGGTTGCCGAAGGTGGGGGCGGTCTTTGCGGCCGGGGATATTGATTACCGGATGTTTCAGACCATCGTGTTCCGCACGGATTTGATCGTGGACCCGGATGTACTGGCGTCGGTGGACGCGGTGTTGGCGAGCAATGTGGGCCGGTGGCCGTCGCTGAGTCAGGGCCGGTTGGCCGCGCAGGTGGACAAGGTGGTGGCCCACGCCGATGCCGATGCGGTGCGCCGGCGCCAGGAACACGCGGACGGCCGGCAGGTGTGGTTCGCCGACATGGGGGATGGGTTGGCGCATGTGGAGGGCACGCTGGCCAGCCCCGATGCCCACGCGCTGGACAAGCGCCTGGAGGCGTTGGCGGCCACGGTGTGTGCCCGCGACCCGCGGATCCGTGAACAGCGTCGCGCGGATGCGTTGGGGGCCTTGGCCGCTGACGCCGAGCGGTTGGGGTGCCGGTGCGGGCGTGCGGAGTGCGCGGCCGGGGGCCGGGGCGCAAGCCCGGTGGTGATCCATGTGATCGCCGAGCAGGCCAGCCTCAACGGCTGCGGATCCGTGCCGGCCGCCGAGATCGGTGCCGAGGGGTTGATCCCGCCCGAACTGCTCGCCGAGTTGGCGGCCTCAGCCAAACTGGTGCCGCTGATCCATCCCGGGGATGCGCCCCCTGAGCCCGGCTATGTGCCCTCGACCGGGCTGGCCGCGTTTGTGCGGTGTCGGGATCTGACGTGTCGCTGGCCGGGCTGTGATCGCCCGGCCACCGCCTGCGACCTCGACCACACCATCCCGTATGCCGAGGGCGGGCCCACCCATGCCGCCAACCTCAAGGCGCTGTGCCGTACGCATCATTTGGTGAAAACGTTTTGGGGCTGGCGCGAAAAGCAACTGGCCGATGGCACGCTGATCTTGACCTCCCCGGCCGGGTGCACCTATGTCACCACCCCGGGCAGCGCACTGCTATTCCCCAGCCTGTGCGCGGCCACCGGCGCCATCCCGGCCCCCGAAGCCGACCCACCCCCGAACTACTGCACCGCGCGCACCGCGATGATGCCCCAACGCCGCCGCACCCGCACCCAAGACCGCGCCACCCGCGTCGCCACAGAACGCAAGCACAACCGCGACGCCCGGCTCGCACGGCGGGCCCCGTCGGCGACCTGCTCGTGGCCCGCCGTCTACGGCCCCGACGACGATCCGCCGCCGTTTTAGGTGCAGAATTTCCCCATCTCGATGCCGTCAAAGCAGAATTTGGCTCTGAGCTGGTCGTCCCCTAGACTCTAGGGGTTGCCTTGGGCAGACCTCGGCCGGTGCGAATCGGCCCCGCGTGCCCTTCGGTGACAAAGACCGCGCACGTCAGGTTTTTGGTGGGCCATGCCCGCCGAATGCTCACCCAGTGGGTTCTCCTGCCGTGCACACGCAACCAGGTCAGGAGATCGAGTGATTCAGCAGGAATCGCGGCTGAAGGTCGCCGACAACACCGGCGCCAAGGAGATCTTGTGCATCCGTGTGCTCGGCGGTTCGTCGCGACGCTACGCCGGCATCGGCGATGTCATCGTCGCCACCGTCAAGGACGCCATTCCCGGCGGCAACGTCAAGCGTGGGGATGTCGTCAAGGCCGTCGTGGTGCGCACGGTCAAGGAGCGCAGGCGTCCCGACGGCAGCTACATCAAATTCGACGAGAACGCCGCGGTGATCATCAAGCCCGACAACGACCCACGCGGGACGCGCATCTTCGGGCCCGTCGGCCGCGAACTGCGCGAGAAGCGGTTCATGAAGATCATCTCGCTGGCTCCGGAGGTTTTGTAGATGAAGGTCAAAAAGGACGACACCGTCCTGGTGATCGCGGGTAAGGACAAGGGCGCCAAAGGCAAGGTGCTCAAGGTCTACCCCGAGCGCAACCGGGTGCTGGTCGAGGGCGTCAACGCCATCAAGAAACACACCGCGGTTTCGACCAACCAGCGTGGCGCCCAGTCGGGCGGAATCGTCACCCAGGAAGCCCCGATCGACGCCTCCAACGTGATGGTGGTCGACTCGGACGGCAAGCCGACCCGCGTCGGCTACCGGGTGGACGAGGAGACCGGCAAGCGCGTCCGCATCTCCAAGCGCAACGGCAAGGACATCTGACATGACCACTGCAGAAAAGGTGCAGCCGCGCCTGAAAGAGCGCTACCGCAACGAGATTCGCGATGCGTTGCACAAGGAATTCGGCTACGGCAACGTCATGCAGATCCCGACGGTGACCAAGGTCGTCGTCAACATGGGTGTCGGCGACGCCGCCCGGGACGCGAAGTTGATCAACGGCGCCGTCAGCGACTTGGCGCTGATCACCGGGCAGCGGCCCGAGATCCGTCGCGCCCGCAAGTCCATCGCGCAGTTCAAGCTGCGTGAGGGCATGCCGATCGGAGCCCGGGTCACCCTGCGCGGGGACCGGATGTGGGAGTTCCTCGACCGTCTCACCTCGATCGCGCTGCCCCGTATCCGCGACTTCCGCGGCCTTTCGCCCAAGCAGTTCGACGGTGTCGGCAACTACACCTTCGGACTGGCCGAGCAGTCGGTGTTCCACGAGATCGACGTGGACAAGATCGACCGGGTCCGCGGCATGGACATCAACGTCGTCACCTCGGCGACGACCGACGAAGAAGGACGAGCGCTGCTGCGGGCCCTCGGCTTTCCCTTCAAGGAGAACTGAGCACATGGCAAAGAAGGCACTGGTCAACAAGGCCGCACGCAAGCCGAAGTTCGCGGTGCGCGGCTACACCCGTTGCAACAGGTGCGGCCGGCCGCGCGCGGTCTTCCGCAAGTTCGGCCTGTGCAGGATCTGCCTGCGCGAGATGGCGCACGCGGGCGAGCTGCCCGGCGTGCAAAAGAGCAGCTGGTAATCAGCCAGGACCCCCAGACCAACCCCAGAAAAGTGCGCGACAGGCCCGGACCGGGAACCACCGCGAGGAAGGTGACAGACACTGTCATGACTGCGACATCGACGATGCAGAGCGCAGCGATCAAGAGGAGTGGCGCTCGATGACCATGACGGACCCGATCGCAGACTTCTTGACGCGTCTGCGCAACGCCAATTCGGCGTACCACGACGAGGTGACCCTGCCGCACTCGAAGCTCAAGGCGAACATCGCCCAGATCCTCAAGAGCGAGGGCTACATCAGCGACTACCACACCGAGGATGCTCGGGTCGGCAAGTCGCTGATCGTTCAGCTCAAGTACGGGCCGAGCCGCGAGCGCAGCATCGCCGGCCTGCGTCGTGTGTCCAAGCCCGGTTTGCGGGTGTACGCGAAATCCACCAATCTGCCGCGCGTGCTCGGTGGCCTGGGTGTGGCGATCATCTCCACGTCCTCCGGCCTGCTGACCGACCGCCAGGCAGCCCGACAGGGCGTGGGCGGCGAAGTCCTCGCGTACGTGTGGTGAGGGGGTAAGAGATGTCGCGTATTGGTAAGCAGCCGGTTTCGATTCCCGCCGGAGTCGACGTAACGATCGACGGTCAGAAGGTCTCGGTGAAGGGGCCCAAGGGCACCTTGGATCTGACCGTGGCGGAGCCGATCACCGTGGCGCGCAACGACGATGGCGCGATCGTGGTCACCCGCCCCAACGACGAGCGGCGCAACCGCTCGCTGCACGGGCTGTCCCGCACCCTGGTGTCCAACCTGGTCACCGGGGTGACCGAGGGCTACACCACCAAGATGGAGATCTTCGGCGTCGGTTACCGCGTGCAGCTCAAGGGCTCCAACCTCGAGTTCGCGCTCGGCTACAGCCACCCCGTGGTGATCGAGGCGCCGGACGGCATCACGTTCGCCGTGCAGTCGCCGACGAAGTTCACCATCACCGGGATCGACAAGCAGAAGGTCGGCCAGATCTCGGCGAACATCCGCCGTCTGCGTCGCCCCGACCCGTACAAGGGCAAGGGCGTGCGCTACGAGGGCGAGCAGATCCGCCGCAAGGTCGGAAAGACAGGTAAGTAATCATGGCGCAATCACAAGCTGGCACCGCCGCGCGAAAGCCGGTGGGGCAGAGCGTATCCGCGACTCGGCGCGTCTCTCGGCTGCGCCGGCACGCCCGGCTGCGCAAGAAGATCGAGGGCACGCCGCAGCGTCCGCGGCTGGTGGTCAACCGGTCCGCGCGACACATTCACGTGCAGCTGGTCAACGACGAGAACGGGACCACGGTGGCCGCCGCGTCGTCGATCGAGGACGACGTGCGCAGCCTGCAGGGGGACAAGAAAGCCCGCAGCGTGCGGGTGGGCCAGCTGATCGCCGAGCGCGCCAAGGCCGCCGGCATCGACAGCGTGGTCTTCGACCGTGGCGGATACACCTACGGCGGACGGATCGCGGCGCTGGCCGATGCCGCACGCGAGAACGGATTGCAATTCTGATGACTGAGAACGTGTACACGACTGGAAGGACCGCATAATGGCGGAGCAGCCGGCCGGCGGACAAGGCGCCGGCGACGGCCGTGACTCGCGCGGTGACCGCGACAACCGGGGCCGGCGCGGCGACGGCGGTCGTGGCCGCGACCGCGACGGCGACAAGAGCAACTACCTGGAGCGGGTCGTCGCCATCAACCGCGTCTCCAAGGTGGTCAAGGGTGGTCGGCGATTCAGCTTCACCGCGCTGGTGATCGTCGGTGACGGCAACGGCATGGTCGGCGTCGGCTACGGCAAGGCCAAGGAAGTTCCCGCGGCCATCGCCAAGGGCGTCGAGGAGGCCCGCAAGGGCTTCTTCCGGGTGCCGCTGATCCGCGGCACCATCACGCACCCGGTGCAGGGTGAGGCGGCCGCCGGAGTGGTGCTGCTGCGCCCGGCCAGCCCGGGTACCGGTGTGATCGCCGGCGGCGCGGCCCGCGCGGTGCTGGAATGCGCTGGCGTGCACGACATCCTGGCCAAGTCGCTGGGCAGTGACAACGCCATCAACGTGGTGCACGCGACCGTCACGGCGCTCAAGCTGCTGCAGCGCCCCGAGGAGGTTGCCGCTCGCCGCGGACTGCCCATCGAGGACGTTGCGCCGGCCGGAATGCTCAAGGCGCGACGGGAAAGCGACGCGCTGGCCAGTGCCGCCGCACGTGAGGCGCAGATTTCGGGGACCCAACCATGAGCAGTCAACTGAAGATCACCCAGGTGCGCAGCACCATCGGGGCCCGCTGGAAGCAGCGTGAGTCCCTACGCACCCTGGGCCTGCGACGGATCCGCCACTCGGTGATCCGCGAGGACAACCCGCAGACCCGCGGCCTGATCGCGGTGGTCAGCCACCTGGTCGAGGTAGAGGAGGCCAAGTGACTATCAAGCTGCACGACCTGAAACCCGCGCGCGGTTCGAAGACCGCGCGCACCCGCGTCGGTCGCGGTGAAGGCTCCAAGGGTAAGACCGCCGGCCGCGGCACCAAGGGCACCAAGGCGCGCAAGAACGTGCCGGCCACCTTCGAGGGTGGGCAGATGCCGATCCACATGCGGCTGCCCAAGCTCAAGGGGTTCCGCAACCGGTTCCGCACCGAGTACGAGATCGTCAACGTCGGCGACCTCAATCGGCTGTTCCCGCAGGGTGGTTCGATCGGCGTGGACGAGCTGGTGGCCAAGGGCGCCGTTCGCAAGAACTCTCTGATCAAGGTCCTCGGCGACGGCAAGTTGACGGTCAAGGTCGAGGTGTCCGCGCACAAGTTCAGCGGCAGCGCACGCGAGAAGATCACCGCCGCCGGTGGCTCGGCCACCGAGCTGTCCTAACTCAGCTGCGGAATCACTTCCGCAGCAAGCCGTTCCATCTGTTCGCGGTTCTCGTCCGCGTCGGTGCCGACGGGATTCAGTAACAGCATCTGCGCCCCGGCGTCGATGACCTCGCGCAGCCCACGGGCCACGTCATCGGGGGTGCCCGATACCGGCACGTCCTGCACGCCGGGCATCCGTCCGTAGATGCGGTCCAGGCCGGCGAGCACGCGTTCGGTGGCCGTGGCGGCATCGTCGTCGACCGTCAGGTAGACCCGCTTGGCGATCGTGAACCCGGCGGGATCCTTGCCTTGCGCGTCCAGCTCGCGGCGCACGACGTCGACGGCCCCGGCGAACGCCTCGGTGGTCGACGAGCCGGCGCCGAGGAACGAGTCCCCGTGCCGCACGGCGCGGGCCAGGGCCTTGGGCGCCAGGCCCCCGAACCAGATCGGCGGGTGCGGTCGCTGCACCGGCTTGGGCGCGATGGGCAGGTCGTCGACCTCGCGGAACCGGCCGTGGAACGTCACCCGGGGTTCGTCGGACCAGGCCGCCTTCATCAGCTCCAGGCCCTCGGTGAAATACGAGACGAAGGTGTCCTTGTCCACGCCGAAGGCGGCGAACTTGCGCCGGCCGCCGCCGGGCGCCACCCCCACGTCGAGGCGGCCGTGGCTGAGCCGGTCGACGGCGGTGATCGCCGAGGCCAACTGCAGCGGCTCGTGCAGCGACGTCACCAGCACGCCGACGCCCAGGCGCAGCCGCTCGGTGCAGGCGGCGCAAAAGGCCAGCAGCTCGAGCGGGGCCAGTAGGGGCGCGGGTCCGATGATCTGCTCGAGCACCCAGCCACCCTCGAACCCGAGTTCCTCGGCGCGGGTGAGAAACGACCGGAGCGCCGCCGCGTCGAAGCCCTCGCCGGATCCGGCGTAGTCGAACTGCGGGATGGCGATGGAAAACCTCACCGGACCACCGTACGGTGGCCTCTCGGTAGTCTGCAGGCATGTTCGCTTTCCTGCCCTCGATACCCGGTCTGTCCAAAGGGGCGGACGAGGTCCGCGCGCTGGCCGACCGGGTCGACACCGCCCGTCACCACGGCGTCCCCAACGGCTGCGTGCTCGAAATGGATCTGCGCTCCATGCCGCCGGAGACGTCGGGCTTCGACCCGCTGGCGATGATCACCGGGGGGAGCCGGCCGGTCTCGCTGCGCGACATGGTGTCCGCCATCCACCGGGCGGCCGAGGATCCGCGGGTCGCCGGGCTGATCGCCCGCGTGCAGCTGACGGCGTCGCCGGCGGCCGCGGTGCAGGAGTTGCGCGAGGCCATCGTCGCGTTCACCGCCGCCAAGCCGTCGCTGGCCTGGGCCGAGACCTACCCGGGCACGCTGTCGTACTACCTGGCCTCGGCATTCGGCGAGGTCTGGATGCAGCCCGCGGGGAGCCTCGGGCTGATCGGCTTCGCCAGCAACGCCACCTTCCTGCGCGACGCGTTCGACAAAGCCGGCATCGAAGCCGAAGTCGTCGCGCGCGGCGAATACAAGTCGGCGGCAAACCGTTTCACCGAGCACGGCTTCACCGAGGCCCATCGGGAGGCCGTCACCCGGATGCTCGAGAGCATCCGCGAACAGGTGTGGCAGGCGATCGCGCAGTCACGTAACGTCGACGCGACGGCGCTCGACGCGCTGGCCGATCGCGCGCCGCTGTTGCGCGAGGAGGCCGTGTCCTCCGGCCTGGTCGACCGGATCGGATTCCGTGACGAGGCCTACGCCCGCATCGCGGAACTGGTTGAACCGCAGGACCATTCGGGGGATGAGTCCGACGAGGACGAGCCGCCCCGGCTGTACCTGTCGCGCTACGCCGGCGCGGCCCGGTCGCGGCTGGTCCCGCCGGTGCCCTCGGTGCCGGGTCGCCGGCCCAAGCCGACGGTGGCCGTCGTCAACGTCGACGGCACGATCGTCGACGGGCGTGGGGGACCCCAGTTCCTGCCGTTCGGTACCTCCACCGTCGGCAGCGACACCCTCGCGCCGGCGCTGCGGGAAGCCGCGGCCGACGATTCGGTGTCGGCGATCGTCGTACGGGTCAACAGCCCCGGCGGCTCGGTCACGGCGTCGGAAACCCTGTGGCGCGAAGTGAAAAGGGCACGCACGCACGGCAAACCGGTGGTGGCGTCGATGGGGGCGGTCGCCGCCTCCGGCGGCTACTACATCGCCGCGGCGGCCGACGCGATTGTCGCCAGCCCGGGGACGATCACCGGGTCGATCGGCGTGCTCACCGGCAAGCTGGTGATCCGTGATCTGCTGGGGCGGCTGGGCGTCGGCTCGGACACCGTGCGCACCAACGCCAATGCCGACGCCTGGGCGATCGACGCGCCGTTCACGCCGGAGCAGCGCGCCCACCGGGAGGCCGAGGCCGACCTGGTGTACGCCGACTTCGTCGAGCGGGTCGCCGAGGGACGCAACCTGACCAAAGACGCCGTCGACCGGGTCGCGCGGGGCCGGGTCTGGACCGGCGCCGACGCCCTGGAGCGGGGGCTGGTCGACGAACTGGGCGGGTTCCGAACCGCGCTGCGGCGCGCGAAAATCCTTGCCGGACTGGACGAGGACGCCGATGTGCGCCTCGTGACCTACCCGGGCGGCTCGCTACTGGACATGCTGCGGCCCCGGGCCTCCTCGCAACCGGCGGCCGCCTCGCTGCCCGACGCGCTGGGCGCGCTGCTGGGCCGCACCCTCGGCGGCATCGTGGACAACGTCGAACGCTCCTTCAGCGGCGCCAACGCGCTGTGGGTGGGGCCCTGGCGGCTCTAGGGGCCGGTCAACCTGCCGCTGATGAAGACGATCTCACCGAGCGGGTCGTCGTCCTCCGGGGCGCGCACATCGAAACCGCCGCGTTCGAAGAGCTCGGTGCGGGTAATACCCTCGGCCTGCCACCCGGTGCTCGACAGATAGTCCACGACATGGTTGCGGTCGCCGGCGTAGACCAGTGACGCCATGTCGATGTCCACGCCGTGGTCCCGGAACGAACCGGACATCTCCCGCACCTTCTCGGCGTCGAAATCCACGATGCCCGGCACGAATTCGGTGGCGATGGTGCTGCCCGGCGCGCTCAGCGCGGTGATGTTGTCGAACAGCCGGTCCTGCGCATCCGGCGGCAGGTAGATCAGCAGGCCCTCGGCCAGCCACGCCGTCGGTGCCGTCGTGTCAAATCCGGCGTCCTTCAGCGCGGTCGGCCAGTCCGCCCGCAGGTCGATGCCGACGGTGCGCCGATCGGCGGCCGGCTCGGCGCCGATGCCGGCCAGCGTGGTCGTCTTGAATTCGATCACCTGCGGCTGGTCGATCTCGTAGACGACCGTTCCGTCCGGCCACGGCAACCGGTAGGCGCGTGCGTCCAGGCCGGAGGCCAGGATCACCACCTGGCGCACCCCGGCGCCGACGGCGTCCAGGAAGTAGTCATCGAAGTACTTGGTGCGCACCGTCATTCCGTCGATCATCGCCTGAACGCGCACCGACGAGACGTTCTCGATCGCGTCGATGTCGAGCTCGCCGTCCATCATCTTGGTGAAGAAATCCACGCCGACCGCGCGCACCAGCGGCTCGGCGAACGGATCGTTGATCAGACCCCGCGGATCCTTCGTCGCCATCGCGCGCCCGGCCGCGACCATCGTCGCGGTGGCGCCGACGCTGGACGCCAGATCCCAGTTGTCATCGTGAGTGCGTGGCATGAATAAACCTTACTTCAGCGTCGCCTCGACGTAGCTCAGGTCGCCGAAGGTGGCCGCCATCTCGTCCTCGGGAAACTCAAAGCCGTTGCGGGCGTACAACTCCTGAGCGGGATGCGCGCTCACCCGCCAGCCATGGCCGCTCAGGTAGTCGACGACGACGTTGCGCTCACCCCGGTAGAACAGGTCGGCCGCGTTCAGGTCGAAACCCAAGCGTTGCCACCGCTCGGAGATGCGGCGCAGGCGCTCCTCGGAGAACGCGTTGGGGTCGGGCACGTGCTCGGTCGCCACCCGGCTGCCCGGCGCGCTCAGCGCGGTGATGTTGTCGAACAGCCGATCCTGGGCCTCGGGCGGCAGGTAGGGCAGCAGCCCCTCGGCACTCCACGCGGTCGGCTGGGTGACGTCAAAACCGCCCTCGCGCAAGGCCGCCGGCCAATCGTCGCGCAGGTCGATGCTGATCGTGCGGCGCTGGGCGGTGGGGGCGGCGCCGAGGGCGGAAAGCGTGTCGGTCTTGAAGGCGATGACGTCCGGTTGGTCGATCTCGTAGACCACGGTGCCCGCCGGCCACCGCAGGCGGTAGGCCCGGGTGTCCAGGCCGGAGGCCAGGATCACCGCCTGGCGCACACCGTCGTGCGTGGCGCCGGTGAAGAAGTCGTCGAAGAACCTGGTGCGCACCGTCATCTGCTCGGCCCGCGCCCTGCGGTTGAACAGCGGATCGTCGTCGAAGTCGATGTCGCCGTCGATGATCCGGATGAAGGGATCCAGCCCCACGGCGCGCACCAACGGGTCGGCCAGCGGATCGTCGAGCAGCGCATCGGGACCTTGCGAGGCCACCGCGCGCGAGGCGGCGACCATGGTGGCCGTCGCCCCCACGCTGTGTGCGGGTCCCCAGCTGTCGCCCTCGGCGCGCCCCTCACTCATAGGTGCCGCTCGTGTAGAGCATCTCGCCCATCCGCATGTCGTCGTCGCTGAGCGGGTCAAGCCCGTTGGCGGCGAACAGATCCCGGATGCTGGCGCTGTTCAGGCGCCACCCGTGATCGGCCAGGTAGGGCGCCGCCTCGTTGCGGTCGCCGAAGTAGACCAGCCCCGCCATGTCGAGATCGAAGCCGTGCGAACGCCAGCGCTCGGAGATCGTCTGCATGCGCTCCTTCAGCTTCTCGTCGTCGCCGGGCTCGGGGTTGGGCGCGCTTTCGGTGGCCAGCCGGCTGCCGGGCGCGCTGAGCTCGGTGATGGTGTCCAGCAGGCGATCCTGCGCCTCCGGGGGCAGGTAGCCGAGCAGGCCCTCCGCACTCCACGCCGTCGGCTGGGCGGGGTCGAATCCGGCCTCCTTGAGCGCGGCGGGCCAGTCGTCGCGTAGGTCGACCGCCACCACGCGCCGCTCGGCGGTGGGGGCGGCGCCCAGCTCGGCCAGCGAGCGGGACTTGAATTCGATGACCTGCGGCTGGTCCACCTCGTAGACGACCGTCCCGGCCGGCCACGCCAACCGGTAGGCGCGCGCGTCCAGCCCGGAGGCCAGAATCACCGCCTGCTTGATCCCCGCGTTCGTGGCGTCCAGGAAGAACTCGTCGAAGAACTTGGTGCGCACGGCCATGTTGTCGGCCATCCGCGACATCGCCCCGGCGGACCCGGCCGCGCCGTCGTGGACGTCGTTCAACTCGGCCGGGTCGAGCTCGCCGCCGGCCAGCCGGGAGAGCAAGTCGACCCCGACCAACTTGACCAGCGGCTCGGCGAACGGGTCGTTGATCAGCGGGCGCTCGGCGCGGGTGGCCATCGCGCGGGCCGCCGCGACCATGGTCGCGGTCACGCCGACGCTGGAGGCGAGGTCCCAGGTGTCGCCCTCGTACCTGGTGGAAGTCATGGTGGTGCCCCTATCGGAGGTAGTCAATCTAATATTTAGCCGATATAACAAGCTTCCCCCACTGTACGCTTCCCGCGATTCGCGGCAACCTTTACTGATGGCGTACGAGCCGGCGGGCAAGCGGGTGCTCATCACTGGCGCGTCGTCGGGATTGGGCGCGGCCCTGGCCCGGCGGCTGGCCGGCGCGGGCGCGGTGGTCGGGCTCATCGCGCGCCGCCGGGACCGGCTGGCCGAGGTGCTGGCCGACTGCCGGCGCGCCTCGCCGGCATCGGCGATGTGGGTCGCCGACCTGGCCGACACCTCCGCACTGCGCGACCTGGCGGCGACCGCCTGGGACGAGCTCGGCGGCATCGACGTGCTGATCAACAACGCCGCCACCCCGAAGCGGCGGCCGGTCACCGTGTTGGACCCCGACGAGGTCGACGACGTCATGCGGGTCAACTTCTTCGCCCCAATGCGGCTGACGCTGGCGCTGTTGCCGCGGATGCGCGAGCGCGGATCGGGCATGATCGTCAACGTGTCCAGTGTCGGCGGGCGGCTCGGAATCATCCACGAAAGCGCCTACTGCGCAAGCAAGTTCGTGCTGTGCGGCTGGAGCGAGGCGATGGCCATAGACCTGCACGGCAGCCCGATCTCGGTGAAGCTGATCGAGCCGGGCCCGGTGGACACCGAGATCTGGGATCACCCGGGCAGCGAGGAACCGCTCTACCAAGGGCCGAAGGTCGCCGCCGACGAGGTGGCCGACGGGATCGTCGCGGCCCTGGGCAGCGAGACGTTTGAGCACTACCTGCCCGACATGCAGGCGGTCATCGACGCCAAGAACTCCGACCTCGACGCGTTCATCGCCGGGGCGGCGGGGCTGGCGCCCCCATGAGGGCCCTGGTCTACGGCGTCCCACCGGAGCCCGTCGAGGTGCCCCGCAACGCCAACGCGCTGACCCGCAACCTCGCCCACACCCCGACCGCGCTGCGCGAGGTGCCGGAACCGCAACTGCCGCACGAGGATTGGGTGCTCACCCGGCCTCGGCTGACCGGCATCTGCGGGTCGGATTCCAAGCAGATCCTGATGGACTTCGGCGAGGGCGACGCCGACAACGCCATGTCCGCGTTCTGTTCATTCCCGCAAGTCATGGGCCATGAGGTGGTGGCCGACGTGGTGGCGCTGGGCCCGAAGGCGCGGGGCCTGCGGGTGGGGCAGCGGGTGGTGCTCAACCCGTGGCTGTCCTGCGGGCCGCGGGGCATCGAGCCGCCCTGCCCGGCGTGCGAGGCCGGCGATTACAGCCTGTGCTGGAGCTTCGCCGACGGCGACCTCAGCCCGGGCATCCACACCGGTGTCTCGGCCGACGTGACGGGCGGCTACGCCGAATTGATGCCCGCCCACGACAGCATGCTGTTCGCGGTGCCGGACTCGGTTCCCGACGAGATGGCCGTGTTCGCCGACCCGTTCTCGGTGTCCCTGCACGCGATCACCCGCCATCCGCCGCCCCGCGCGGGCTCGGCGCTGGTGTACGGGGCCGGCTCGCTGGGGTTGTGCGCGCTCGCCATCCTGCGGGCGCTGTATCCCGAGGTAGCCGTGGCCGTCGTGGCCAGATTCGACGCCCAGGCCGAGCTGGCCCGCCGGTTCGGCGCCGCCAAAGTCCTTGCGCACGAGCCGCGTCCGGCCCTCATCGAGGAGCTCGCCGGGTGGGGCGGGGGTCGGTTGCGCCGGCCGCTGCTGGGTCTGCCGATGGCCCACCCCGGCGCGGTCGACGTCGTCTACGACACGATCGGCAAGCCCGAGACCTTCGAGGTGGGCGTCCGGGTCCTGCGCGCGCGAGGCACCCTGGTGAAGGCCGGCGTCCACGCGCCCGGCCGCTGGGAGGACAGCCCGCTCTACTTCAAAGAGGTTTCCCTGGTGGGCTCCAATGCCTTTGGCGTCGAGGAGGTCGACGGGCAACGCAAGCACGCCATCGCCCACTACCTCGACCTGGCCGGCGCCGGACGCGTCGACCTGCGACCCATGCTCACCCACACCTTCGCGTTAGAGCGTTGGCGCGACGCGTTTTCGGCGCTCGCCGATCAGGGCGCCAGCGGCGCGGTGAAGGTCGGGATCGATCAGCGCTGAGGCGGCGTGCCCGAGGGCGTCGGGAGGGATCCGGTGTCCAACCATTGATCGACGTCGAATCGGTCCTCGACCGCGCGGATCGTCGCGCCGCCGCGGCCGGGATAGTGCGCGGGTATCACCGCCGCTTTCGCCTGGGCGGCCTCGGTGAAGATGCGGCGGCGGGTTTGCGCGGCCGCGTCCGCGTCGACGTCGAACGCGCACGCCTCGCCGGGTCGGCGCAGTTGCAGCGGGCTGTGCGTGAGATCACCCACGAACACGCTCGGTTGGCCCGCATCCAGCCACAGCACCGAGGAGCCCGGCGTGTGCCCGGCGGCGGGTCGCAGCCGCAGCGAATCGCTGATTCGGTAGTCGTCCGACCACCGGATCAGCTGTCCGGCAGCGTCGATGGGTAACACGCTGTCCGCGAACACCAGTTGGTCGCCGCGCTGCTGGGCGGCCTCGCCCGCGGTGCGCGGCGTTGCGCGCGCCGCGGGCCCGTCGGGCTCGAAGTGGCGGTAGTCAGCGGCGGGCAGCAGATACCGGGCATTGGGGAAGGTCGGCACCCAGGCGCCGTTGTCGAGCATGGTGTTCCAGCCGACATGGTCGGAGTGCAGGTGGGTGTTGACCACGACGTCGACGGCGCCGCGGTCGATGCCCGCCGATTCGAGCGCGCTCAGGAAGGCCGTGTCGAGGTGATCCAGGGGCGGCATGTGCGGGCGCAGCCGATCGTTGCCGACGCCGGTGTCCACGACGACGGTCAGGCCGTCGACCCGAATGACCCAGCTCTGGATCGCGATGTGCAACTGATCGGTGTCGGGATCGAAGAAGTCGGGCACCAGCAAGTCGGCATTGTCCGGCCACACCGACGCCGGGGTCCGGGGAAAAGCGGTCGTGCCCAACGAGAATCGGAGTTCCACCACCCGCGCCACACTCGCGCGGCCGAGCCGCAAACGTTGCGTCATGCGTTCGCGCGCAGGTAGCCGTAGACCGCGGCGAAGTTGTTGTTGACGTCCTCAGGGATCGGTACCGGTCCGCCGAGAGCCCGTGCGCCCCACACGATTTGGGCGGTGCGTTCCACGAGAGCGGTGACGTGCAGGACCTTGTCCGGCCGAGGCCCGACGGCCACCAGCCCATGGTTGGCGATCAGCGCGGCGGCGCGGCCCTCGAGCGCGGCGACCGCGTTGGTGCCGACGTCGGGGGTTCCGGACGCGGCGTAGTCGGTGCACCGGACGTCCCCGCCGCAATACACCGCGAACTCGTCGATGCAGGCCGGGATCGGCTGGTGGGCGATGGCGAACATGGTGGCCCACACCGGATGACTGTGAATGACGCTGCCGATGTCGTCGAAGGCCCGGTAGCAGGCCAGGTGCAGTTGCATCTCCGACGACGGCGACCGGCCATCGGCCGCCCGCAGCACCGAGCCGTCCGCGTCGACGAGCACCAGGTCGTCCAGTTGCATGTCGCGGTAGTCGACGGACGACGGGGTGATGACGATGTTGCCGTCGGGGCGGCGCGTCGAGATGTTGCCGGCGGTGCCCTCCACCAGGCCCCGCCGCAGCATGTCCTTGGCCGCATCCAGCACCGCGGTCTCGGCGTTCTCCACGGATTTCACGGACGTCATGGCCCTAGCACCTCCGGGTTGACGATATGGGCGGGCGTGGCGCCGCTCAGCAGCGCCTCGAGGTCGTCGGCAACCATCTGCGCCTGCCGAGCCTCGGTGTTCCAGGTGGCACCGCCGATGTGCGGTGTCAGCACGACGTTTTCCATCCCCACCAGCGGATGGTCGGCCGGCAGCCATTCGCCGACGAAGTGATCGAGGCCCGCGGCGGCCACCTTGCCCGCGACCAGGGCGTCGACCAGCGCGTCGGTGTCGTGCAGCTGGGCCCGGGCGGTGTTGAGGAAGACCACGCCGTCGCGCATGGCCGCGAACTGGCCGGCGCCGATCATGCCCGCCGTGTCGTCGGTGACGGGCGCGTGCAGGGACACGATGTCGGCCTCGCCCAGCAGCTCGTCGAGGCCGTGCCGCGCGTCGGGGTTGTACGGATCGTGCGCGATAACCCGCAGGCCCAGCCCGGACAGCCGCCACCGCGTGGCGCGGCCGACGGCGCCCAGGCCCACCAGTCCGGCGGTGAGACCCGCGATCTCGCCGCCGCGGAAGCGCTGATAGGGGATGCTGCCGTCGCGAAAGATGTTGCCGCTGCGCACGTCCGCGTCCGCCGGCAGCACGTGGCGGGTGGCGGCCAGCAGCAGCGCCACCGTCATCTCGGCGACGGCGTCGGCGTTGCGGGCCGGGGTGTTCAGCACCGGGATGCCGGCCGAGGTGGCCCCGGCGATGTCGACGTTGTTGGGGTCACCGCGGGTGGAGGCTACGGCAATCAGGGCCCGCTCCCGTCGGTCGAACACCGGGCCGCCCACCGAATCGCTTTCCACCACCACGATTTCGGCGCCTTCGCGCGCGATCCGGTCGGCCAGTTGCTCGGCGGTGTAGATGCGCAGCGGGGTCTGCTCGATCCAGGGGTCATAGATCACGTCGGCCAGCTCCCGCAGCTTGGCGAAGCCCGGCCCCCGCAGCGGGGCCGTCACCAAGGCGCGCGGTTTGGACGTCACGAATGCCAATGCTGGCGTACGGTGACGCCCGTGTCACGCAAAGACGTCACAATCGGCATCGACGTCGGCAGCACCGCGGTCAAGGCGATAGCCGCCGACGCCGACGGCAACGTGACGGCGCGGGTGCGCATCCCCCACGAACTGCGGGTCCCGGCCGCCGACCGGCTGGAGCACGACGCCGACGAGGCGTGGCGGCGGGGGCCGTCGGCGGCCCTGAACGAACTGGCACAGCGGACCGACGCCGCGGCGGTGGCCGTCTCGGCGATGGTGCCGTCGATGACCGCCGTCGACGACACGGGCACGCCGATCGCCCCGGGCCTGCTGTACGGCGACGCCCGCGGCCGCACCCCCGGCGGGGACGCGCAGCCGCTGCCCGCGCTCGGCGAGGCCGCGGAGTTCTTGCGGTGGACGGCCGCGCAGGCGCCCGCCGCCGCGGGCTACTGGCCCGCGCCCGCGGTGGCCAACCACGCACTGGCCGGCCACGCGGTGATCGACATCGCCACCGCCGCCACGGCGTTCCCCTTGTTCGACGGGACCGGCTGGGACCCCGACGCGTGTGCCGAGCGCGGCGCGCGCGTCGAGCAGATGCCGCGGGTGGAAAGCATGGGGGCCGTCGTCGGGCAGGTGCGCGGCAGCGGCGCCGCGCTGGCCACCGGTGCCATCGACGCGCTGTGCGAACAGATCGTGGCCGGCGCCGACCGCGACGGCGACGTGCTGGTGATGTGCGGCACCACGCTGATCGTGTGGACGACCATCTCCGAGGCCCGGCAGATGCCCGGGCTGTGGACCATCCCCCACACCACGCCCGGCAAGAGCCAGATCGGCGGGGCCAGCAACGCCGGCGGGCTGTTCCTCGGCTGGGTGGATCGCGTTGTGGCACAAGCGGATCCGGCGGCCGCCGAACCCAGCCGCGTGCCGGTATGGTCGCCCTACCTGCGAGGTGAGCGCAGCCCGTTGCACGACCCGGATCGCCGCGGCGTGCTCGAGGCGCTGGATCTGACCCACGACGCCGCCGCGCTGCGCCGGGCCGCCTACGAGGCGTCGGGCTTCGTGGCGCGCCGGCTCATCGAACTGTCCGCCGCGCCGGTGTCGCGCATCGTGGCCACCGGCGGCGGCACCCGGGTCGGGCCGTGGCTGCAGGCCATCGCCGACGCCACCGGGCGCCCGGTCGAGGTGTCCGCGGTGGCGGAGGGGGCCGCGCTGGGGGCGGCCTTCCTCGCGCGCATGGCGGCCGGCCTGGAAACGACCATCGCCGATGCCGCCCGGTGGGTGCGCACCGAGCGGATTGTCGAGCCCGATTCCGCCTGGGCGGCGGCGGTCGAGGACCGCTACCACCGCTTCCTGCAGATGGCAGACCGCCGATGTGGCGCGGTGGCACCACCGCCGTTCTAGGCTGGTGCAATGACCGACCACGACCGCAAAGCCACCCGCCGGGAAATCGCCGACTCTCTGTCCAAAGCCGTGGAGCGGCGGCACGAAATCGCCGACGCCATCGTGGAATCAGAGAACAGGGCGGCCGCGGTGGAGGCGATCGTCCGGTTGCTCGACACCTCGCACCTGGCCGCCGAGGCGGTGATGGGCATGTCGTTCGATCAGCTCACCGTCGACTCGCGTCGCAAGATCCTGGCCGAACTCGAAGACCTGAACAAGCAGCTGAGCTTCACCCTCGGCGAGCGTCCGGCGAGCTCGGGGGAGACCCTGGAGCTCCGCCCCTTCTCCGCCGCGACCGACCGCGACATCTTCGCCGTGCGCACCGAGGAGATCGGCGCGGCCGGTGACGGTTCCGGCGGGCCCGCCGGCAGCCTGGACGACGAGATCAGCGCGGCCCTGGGGCGCGTCGACGACGAGGAGGCCGCGTGGTTCGTGGCCGTCGACTCCGGTGAGAAGGTCGGCATGGTGTTCGGCGAGCTGGTCCGCGGCGAGGTCAACGTGCGGATCTGGATTCACCCCGATCATCGCAAGCGGGGCTACGGCACCGCCGCGCTGCGCAAGTCGCGCTCGGAGATGGCGTGGTGTTTCCCCGCGGTCCCGATGGTCGTGCGCGCTCCGGCGGCCAAACCCCCCGCCGAACGCTAGGCGCGGGTCACGAGCCCAGCGTCGCGATGACCGAGACGATGTTGGGGTGCTGCGCCGTCCCGTCGTCGTCGGGGAATTCCAGGCCGTAGTCGCCGAACAGATCGCGCCGCGGGCGGGTGGTCACCTGCCACCCGGTGCCGGTGAGGTAGTCGACGACGTTGCTGCGTTCGCCGTCGAAGAACAGGCCCGACAGGTCGATGTCGCAGCCGACGTTGGCCCACCTGTCGTTGAACTCCCGCGCGCGTTGCGTCATCGTCGTCCCGTTGTCGGGGTGGTATTCGGTGGCCAGCTTGCTTCCGGGCGCGCTGAGCGCGGTGATGTGGTCGAAGAGCCGGTCCTGCGCCTCGGGCGGCAGGTACATCAGCAGGCCTTCGGCGCTCCACGCCGTCGGTTGCGACACGTCGAAACCGCTGCCGCGCAACGCCGCCGGCCAGTCCTCGCGCAGGTCGATGCTGACGGTCCGCCGGTCCGCGGCCGGGGCGGCGGCCAGGCTGGCCAGGGTCGCGCTCTTGAACTCGACGACCTTGGGCTGATCGACCTCGTACACCACGCTGCCGGGCGGCCAGCCCAGCCGGTAGGCGCGGGCGTCGAGGCCGGCAGCCAGGATCACCGACTGGCGGATCCCGTCGCGGGCGGCATTGAGGAAGAAGTCGTCGAAGAAGCGGGTGCGCACCGCGATCGAATCGGTCTCGAGCGCCAGGTCCTTCGCGCCGCCTCCGGGCGCCCCGTCGGAATCGGGCTCGGTGATCTCGCCGTCGACCAGGCGGCGGAAGAAATCCAGGCCGACCGCCCGCACCAACGGCGCGGCAAACGGGTCGTTGATGATCGGATTCGTCCCCCCGCTGGCCAGCGCGCGGGCCGCGGCGACCATCGTGGCCGTGGCGCCGACGCTCGAGGCCAAGTCCCAACTGTCTTGGTCAGTGCGTGTCATACTGCTCCCAAGTTACTTAGCAAATGCAACGAGCCAGACGCACTCTACGCCCTCCGGCTGACGGCTTCCTGTGCCTTTTCCGGCGCCCGGTCAGGGGGCGCGGAAAGGCCCTGACCGGACCTGACCGGACCAGCTGTTAGTCTCGTACACGGTTCGACGCGCGACGCCGTACGTCCTGGCCTGCGGGAGTTGGGCGCGTGATGCAGGAAACCCCCGGCTGCGCAGGAGGAAGAGTTGCTTTCCGCTTTCATCTCATCGCTGCGGACAGTCGACCTGAGACGGAAGATCCTCTTCACGCTTGGCATCGTCGTCTTGTACCGGGTTGGCGCCGCGTTGCCCTCCCCGGGCGTCAACTATCCGAACGTCCAGCAGTGCATCAAAGAGGCCAGCGGCGGCGCGGCCGGACAGATCTATTCGCTGATCAACCTGTTCTCCGGCGGCGCGCTGCTCAAACTCACCGTATTCGCGGTGGGGGTGATGCCCTACATCACCGCCAGCATCATCGTGCAGCTGCTCACGGTGGTCATCCCGCGGTTCGAGGAGCTGCGCAAGGAAGGCCAGTCCGGCCAGGCCAAGATGACGCAGTACACCCGCTACCTGGCGATCGCGCTGGCCGTCCTGCAGGCCACCAGCATCGTGGCGCTGGCCGCCAACGGGGGCCTGCTGCAGGGCTGCTCGCTCGACATCATCGCCGACCAGAGCATCTTGACGCTGGTTGTCATCGTGTTGGTGATGACCGGCGGCGCGGCGCTGGTGATGTGGATGGGCGAGCTGATCACCGAACGCGGCATCGGTAACGGCATGTCGCTGCTGATCTTCGTCGGCATCGCGGCCCGCATCCCGGCCGAGGGCAAAACCATCCTGGACAGCCGCGGCGGGATGATCTTCACCGCCGTGCTCATCGCCGCGCTGATCATCATCGTCGGCGTGGTGTTCGTCGAGCAGGGCCAGCGCCGCATCCCGGTGCAGTACGCCAAGCGCATGGTCGGGCGGCGCATGTACGGCGGCACGTCGACGTATCTGCCGCTCAAGGTCAACCAGGCCGGTGTGATCCCGGTGATCTTCGCGTCCTCGCTCATCTATATCCCGCACCTGATCACCCAGCTGATCCGAAGCGGCAGCGGCGGTGTGGGCAACAGCTGGTGGGACAAGTTCGTCGGCAGCTACCTGTCCGACCCCAGCGATCCCGTCTACATCGGCATCTATTTCGGGCTGATCATCTTCTTCACGTACTTCTACGTGTCGATCACCTTCAATCCTGATGAGCGCGCCGACGAGATGAAGAAGTTCGGCGGGTTCATCCCCGGGATCCGGCCGGGCAAGCCGACCGCCGATTACCTGCGGTTCGTGCTGAGCCGGATCACGTTGCCGGGCTCGATTTACCTCGGCGCGATCTCGGTGCTGCCCAACCTGTTCTTGCAGATCGGTAACGGCGGGGCGGTTCAGAATCTGCCGTTCGGCGGTACCGCGGTTTTGATCATGATTGGCGTGGGCTTGGATACGGTCAAGCAGATCGAGAGCCAGCTCATGCAGCGCAACTATGAAGGGTTCCTCAAGTGAGAGTCGTTTTGCTGGGTCCGCCGGGGGCGGGCAAGGGGACGCAGGCGCAGAAGCTCTCCGAAAAGCTGGGGATCCCGCAAATCTCCACCGGTGAGCTGTTCCGCAGCAACATCGAGAACGGCACCAAACTGGGCCTGGAGGCCAAGCGCTACCTGGACGCCGGCGACCTGGTGCCCTCGGAGCTGACCAACCAGCTCGTCGATGACCGGCTGAGCGACCCGGACGCGGCCAACGGCTTCATCCTGGATGGGTTTCCGCGGTCGCTGCAGCAGGCCAAGGCGCTGCACGAGATGCTCGAACGCCGCGGCACCGACATCGACGCGGTGCTGGAGTTCCGGGTCTCCCAGGACGAGCTGCTGCAACGCCTCAAGTCGCGCGGACGCGCCGACGACACCGACGACGTCATCCTGAACCGGATGAAGGTCTACCGCGACGAGACCGCGCCGTTGCTGGACTACTACCGCGACGAACTCAAGACCGTCGACGCCATCGGCACCATGGACGAAGTGTTCGCGCGCGCGCTGCAAGCCCTGGGCAAGTAACAATGACCCCGCTGGCACGGCTGCGGAATCGCAAGGTGGTGCCGCAGCGCAGCGACGGCGAACTCGACGCGATGGCCGCGGCGGGCGCGGTCGTGGCGGCCGCGCTGCAGGCCGTGCGCGCCGCTGCGGTATCCGGGGTATCGACGCTGAGCCTGGACGAGATCGCCGAATCGGTGATCCGCGACGCCGGCGCGGTGCCGTCGTTCCTGGGCTATCACGGCTACCCGGCGTCGATCTGCGCATCGGTCAACGAGCGGGTGGTCCACGGAATCCCTTCGGCTGCTGAGGTTTTGGCGGCGGGTGACCTGGTCTCGATCGACTGCGGCGCGGTGCTGGACGGCTGGCACGGCGACGCCGCGATCACCTTCGGCATCGGGGCCCTGGACGCGGCCGACGAAGCGCTGTCGCAGGCCACCAGGGAATCGCTGGAGGCGGGGATCGCGGCGATGGTGCCCGGCAACCGGCTGACCGACGTCTCGCACGCCATCGAGCGGGGCACGCACGCGGCCGAGGAACGCCACTCGCGGGCCTTCGGGATCGTCGAGGGCTACGGCGGCCACGGCATCGGCCGGCAGATGCACATGGACCCCTTCCTGCCCAACGAGGGCTCACCCGGGCGCGGCCCGCTGCTGGCCCCCGGGTCGGTGCTGGCCATCGAACCGATGCTGACGCTGGGAACCGGCAAGACCGTCGTGCTCGACGACCAGTGGACGGTCATCACCACCGACGGCTCGCGTGCGGCACACTGGGAGCACACCGTCGCGGTCACCGACGCCGGGCCGCGCATCCTGACCTTGGCCTAGGGGCTCGGAGCTGAACCAGCCGCGATCGCAAGCGCGGCGAAGCCGGGCGCGGCGGGTCGGGGCCGTTGAACCAGCCGCGATCGCAAGCGCGGCGAAGCCGGGCGCGGCGGGTCGGGGCCGTTGAACCAGCCGCCGAGTCGCCTCGTTCCCCTGGCAGGAGGTGATCGAGTGGCTCGTGTCGCTAGTAGCCCGGCTGCCGAAGCCGCTCTGATGAAGGCGCTCTACGACGAACACGCCGCCGTGCTGTGGCGCTACGCGCTGCGGCTGACGGGGGACACGAGCCAGTCCGAGGATGTGGTCCAGGAGACGCTGCTGCGGGCGTGGCAACACCCCGAAGTCATCGGCGACACCGAGCGCTCGGCGCGGGCGTGGTTGTTCACCGTCGCCCGCAACATGATCATCGACGATCGGCGCAGCGCGCGGTTCCGCAACGTCGTCGGTTCCACGGACGTGGCGGGGGCGCCTGAACAGTCCACGCCGGACGAGGTCAACGCGGCCCTGGACCGGTTGCTGATAGCGGACGCGATGGCCCAGCTGTCCGCCGATCACCGAGCGGTGATCGAACGGTCCTACTACCGCGGTTGGACCACCACGCAGATCGCTGCAGACCTCGGCATCGCCGAGGGGACGGTGAAGTCGCGACTACACTATGCCGTGCGGGCGTTGCGACTCACTCTGCAGGAACTTGGAGTTACCCGATGAGGGGCTCCGAAAGCTTGAGGGGTGAAGGACATGGATGAAATGAACACGCCGGTGGCCGATATCGGCCCTCCCGAAGACCGCTACGCGATGTGGGATGCCGCATACGTGCTGGGGTCGCTGTCGGCCGCGCAACGCCGCGAATTCGAGACACACATGGCGCACTGCCCGGCCTGCCGGGACGCCGTCGCCGACCTCAGTGGCGTGCCGGCCCTGCTGTCGCAGCTGGACCGCGACGAGGTGGCCGCGATCGACGAGTCCGGCCCGGCGCCGGAGATGTCTGACCAATTGCTGCCGTCATTGCTGGCCGCGGTGCGGTGGCGCCGGCGCCGCACCCGGGTGGTGACCTGGGTGGCGTCCGCCGCCGCGGCCGCGGTGCTGGCGATCGGGGTGTTCGTCGGCCTCGAGGGGTGGTCGTCGGGCCCCGCCCAGCAGGTGACCGCGTCGGCCGAGCCGATGGCGCAGGTGGGCACCTCACTGCTGACCTCCAGCGTCGAGGTCACCGGCCAGCACTGGGGGACCTCCATCGCCCTGCGGTGCGTGTGCCTGGCGCCGCTGAACGCGCACCATGACACGCTGGCGATGGTCGTGGTGGGCCGCGACGGCAGCCAGACCCGGCTGGCGACCTGGGTGGCCGTGCCCGGCCACACCGCGACACCCGCGGGCGCGATCTCGACCCCGGTCGACCAGATCGCCGCCGTGCAGGTGGTCGCCGCCGATAGCGGCAAGGTGCTGTTGCAGCGCGCGCTGTAGCGGATGCACGTGCCCGGGCGCCAAGTGCGGTAAGAAGGGGCGTGGCCGACTCACGACCGGACAAGCGTGACCCGATCGCCGCGGCGCGCGCCAACTGGGAGCGTGCCGGGTGGGGCGACGTGGCGCCGGGCATGGTCGCGGTCACGTCGGTGATGCGGGCGCATCAGATCCTGCTGGCCCGCGTGGAAACGGCGCTGCGGCCCTATGACCTCAGCTTCTCCCGTTACGAATTGCTACGGCTGCTGGCGTTCAGCCGGGCCGGGGCGCTACCCATCACCAAGGCCTCCGACCGGCTGCAGGTCCATGTCACCAGCGTGACGCATGCGATCCGCCGGCTGGAGGCCGACGGGCTGGTGCAGCGGGTTCCGCACCCCACCGACGGGCGCACCACGCTGGTGCAGATCACCGACCTGGGCCGCTCCACCGTCGAGGACGCCACGGTCACGCTCAACAAGCAGGTCTTCGCCGACCTCGGGATGTCCGACGCCGAATCGCAGGACCTGGCGTCGTCCATCGAGACATTGCGCCGCAACGCCGGCGACTTCTGAGCTGACCGGCGTTGGTGTGAAAGCCGTTCTGGCTCAACATGGTTCAGCGGCCGACTACCCGGCAGCCCACTCCTTGGCGCGCTCGAGTCCATCGAGCCGGAACACGGCGAGTTCCCCTGGGACCATCCACGCCAGCGCATGCAGGGTATGGGCGACCCATTCCTTGTCGGACACGACCGCGATTCGCTTGAAGGCCGCGTGATGCGTGAATACGGCGCCGAGCCCCAGCTTCAGGTTCTCGACCAACCCGCCGGGCCCGAAGCCCTCGTAATCGGATGCGATGACCTCCACGATCCTGATCTCGCCGCCTTCCAGCAGCTCTTCCATGGTGGGCTTGAATTCACGCAGATCGTCCCCGCGGAGTCGGCCCGACACGCGAATGCCGGTCACTCCCGCGGGCATGTCGGGAAGCACTTCGATCATCAGATGCTCCTTCGTGACGCTCGCATTGTGTCAATTGCCGCGCAGCGTCTCGATGATCGCGCTGAAGTCCTTGTCACCATGGGAGGCGTCCGACGCAACGAACTCAGCGTAGATCTCGGCGGCGTGGCGGCCCAATGGGGCGGTCGATCCGCTCGAGGACACCGCATCCATCGCGAGTCCCAGGTCCTTGTTCATCAGCGCGGTCGCGAAGCCCGGCTTGAAGTCGTTGTTGGCCGGCGAAGTCGGAACCGGGCCCGGTACAGGGCAATTGGTGTGCACGGCCCAGCAGTTCCCGGTCGCCCCGGTGATCACATCGAACAGGGACTGCGCCGACAAGCCGAGCTTTTCGGCCAGGACAAATGCCTCGCCGATCGCGATCTGGTGCACCGCCAGCACCATGTTGTTGCACACCTTGGCGGCCTGCCCGGCCCCGGCCGCGCCACAGTGGATGATCTTGCCCGCCATGGGTTCTAGCACCGGACGCGCCCGCCGCAAGGCGGCCTCGTCGCCGCCCACCATGAATGCCAGCGTCCCGGCGACGGCGCCCTTCACCCCGCCCGAGACCGGCGCGTCGAGCTGGGCAGCGCCGCGCGATTCCGCCAGCGCGTGCACCTCGCGGGCATCGTCGACCGAGATCGTGGAGCTGTCGATGAACAACGCACCCGGCCGCGCCGCGGGCAGAATCTCTGCGTAGCACCGTTTGACCAGCTCGCCGTTGGGCAGCATGGTGATGACCACGTCCGCCCCGGCCACCGCGTCAACGGCGCTGTCGAAACCGGCCACGCCGGCCGCGGTGGCCGCGGACAGCGCCGCGGGCACCGGATCGAATCCGCGCACCGCGTGGTTGGCCGCAACGAGATTCGTCGCCATGGGTCCGCCCATGTGGCCCAGCCCCAGGAAAGCCACGGTCAAGTGCTCGGTCATCTGAAGACCCTTCTATGCGGTTGCCGGCGACGCTTTGAACCGTGCGGCTTCTGCCCGACCGATGACCACTCGCATGATTTCGTTGGTGCCTTCCAGGATCCGGTGCACCCGCAGGTCGCGCACGATCTTTTCCAGACCATACTCGCGCAGGTACCCGTAGCCGCCGTGCAGCTGCAGGGCTTTGTCGGCGACCTCGAAGCAGGTGTCGGTGACGTAGCGCTTGGCCATCGCGCACAACTCGACCTTGTCGGGGTCGTCGGTGTCCAACGCATTGGCCGCCCGCCACAACATCATTCGCGATGTCTCGAGGCCGGTTGCCATGTCGGCCAGCGTGAACCGGATCGTCGGTTCCTCGATCAGGGACTTGCCGAACGCCTGGCGGTCGCGAACGTAGGCCCCGGCCTTGTCGGCGGCGGCCTGGGCACCGCCGAGCGAGCACGCGGCGATGTTGAGCCGGCCGCCGTTGAGGCCGTTCATCGCGATGCCGAATCCGACGCCCTCGCCGTCCGCGCCGCCCAGCATCGCGTCGGCGGGCACGCGTACGCCCTCGAGGATCACCTGAGCGGTGGGCTGGGCATGCCAGCCCATTTTCTCCTCCAGTGCGCCGAAACTCAGCCCGGGACTGTCCTTTTCGATGACGAACGCCGAGATGCCGCGCGGGCCCTCACCGCCGGTCCTGGCCATCACCACATAGACGTCGGAGGCGCCCGCGCCCGAGATGAACTGCTTGACCCCGTCGAGCACATAATCGCCGCCCTGTTTGACGGCCCGGGTGCTCAGCGCGCTGGCGTCGGAGCCGGCGCCCGGCTCGGTGAGGCAGTAGCTGGCGATGACGTCCATCGACGCCAGCCGCGGGACCCAGTCCTTGCGCTGCTCGGCGGTGCCGAACGTGTCGATCATCCACGCGCACATGTTGTGGATCGACAGGAACGCCGCGGTGGTGGGGTCGGCGATGGCCAGCTGCTCGAAGATGCGGACCCCGTCGAGCCGGCGCAGCCCGCTGCCACCTACGTCCTCGCGGCAATAGATCGCCGCCATGCCAAGCTCCGCCGATTCACGCAGCACGTCGGTCGGAAAGTGTTTGGCCGCATCCCATTCCAGGGCGTAGGGAGCCAGACGCTTGGCGGCGAACGCGGCGGCCGTCTCGGTGATCACCCGTTCGTCGTCGTCAAGGGTAAAGGAAGCCATGAACTAATCCATTGTGGGAATGACGAATTCGGCGCCGTCCTTGATGCCGGACGGCCACCGCGACGTTACCGTCTTGGTCTTGGTGTAGAAGAGGATCGACGACGGGCCGTGCTGGTTGAGGTCGCCGAAGCCGGAGCGCTTCCAGCCGCCGAAAGTGTGGTAGGCCACCGGCACCGGGATCGGCACGTTGACGCCGACCATGCCGACCTGCACGCGCGAGACGAAGTCACGCGCGGCGTCGCCGTCGCGGGTGAACACCGCCACGCCGTTGCCGTACTCGTGCTCCGACGGCAACCGCAACGCCTCTTCGTAGTCGTGGGCCCGCACGATGCACAGCACCGGCCCGAAGATCTCGTCGGTGTAGATCGACATGTCCGGGGTGACGTGGTCGAACAGGGTCGGCCCGATGAAGAAGCCGCCTTCGAGGTTGGCGTCACCGAAAGTCAGGTCGTCGCTGGCGCGTTCGCGGCCGTCGATGACCAATTCGGCGCCCGCGTCCACACCCTGCCCGATGTAGTCGCGCACCCGTGCTACGGCGGCCTCGGTCACCAGCGGACCGTAATCGGCCTTCGGGTCCAGGCTGTGGCCCACGCGCAGGTTGTTGATCCGCTCGATGAGCCGGGCCCGCAGCCGGTCCGCGGTCTGCTCACCGACCGGCACCGCGACGCTGATCGCCATGCAGCGCTCGCCCGCGCTGCCGTATCCCGCGCCGATCAGCGCGTCGACGGCCTGGTCCAGGTCGGCGTCGGGCATCACGATCATGTGGTTCTTGGCGCCGCCGAAGCACTGCGAACGCTTGCCGGTGGCCGCGGCCCCGGCGTAAATGTACTGGGCGATGTCCGAGCTGCCGACGAACCCGACCGCCTGGATGTCGGGGTGGTTCAGGATGGCGTCGACTGCCTCCTTGTCCCCGTGCACGACCTGGAACACGCCCGGCGGCAGGCCGGCCTCTAAGAAGAGTTCGGCGAGGCGCACCGGGACCGACGGGTCGCGCTCGCTGGGCTTGAGCACGAACGCGTTGCCGCAGGCCAGCGCCGGGCCGGCCTTCCACAGCGGGATCATCGCCGGGAAGTTGAACGGCGTGATGCCGGCGACCACACCCAGCGGCTGGCGCAGCGAATACACGTCGATGCCCGGACCGGCGCCCTCGCTGTATTCGCCCTTGAGCAGGTGCGGGATCCCGAGGGAGAACTCGATGACCTCGATGCCGCGCTGAATGTCACCCTTGGCGTCGGCCAGGGTCTTGCCGTGCTCGCGCGAGAGCAGCTCGGCGAGCTCGTCGTTGTGCTTGTTGACCAGCTCGATGAAGCGCATCATCACCCGCGCGCGACGCTGCGGATTCGTTGCGGCCCAACCCTTTTGGGCTTCGACGGCCGACGCCACCGCGGCGTCGATGTCGGCCTGGCCGGCCATCGGCACCTGCGCCTGGACCTGGCCGGTGCTGGGGTCGAAGACGTCGGCGGTGCGGCCGGACTGGCCGGCGGTGCGCTGACCGTCGATGAAGTGGGGAATCTGTGTGGTCATGGGGCCCTCGAATATGGTTGACGCGCTTAAGCGGATACTTGCATATCCTAGTAACCCGGTTCGGGCCTTGGCAAGGCGGGTCGCGGGCTAGCCTGGCAGCGGTATGCACACCATCGAGGCCGACTACCTGGTGGTCGGCGCGGGCGCCATGGCCATGGCGTTCATCGACGCGCTGGTCTTCGAGTCACAGGCCCGCGTCGTGGTGGTGGACCGCAACCACGCGCCCGGCGGCCACTGGACCATGGCGTATCCGTTCGTGCGGTTGCACCAGCCGTCGGCCTTCTACGGCGTCAACTCCGTGCCGCTGGGCGGGGACACGATCGACCAAGTCGGTTGGAACCAGGGCCTTTACGAATTGGCCGGCGCGGGCGAGATCTGCGCCTACTACGACCACGTCATGCGCCGGCGGCTGCTGCCGACCGGGCGGGTCAGCTATTTCCCGATGAGCGAATATCTCGGCCAAGACCGTGGTGAAGGCCGGTTCCGCACGCTCGCCGGCGCCGACTACACCGTGCGCGTGGCGCGCCGCACCGTCGACGCCACCTATATGCGGGTCACGGTGCCCGCGATGCGCCCGCCGCCGTATCGGGTGGCGCCCGGCATCGACTGCGTCCCGCCCGGCGACCTGCCGCGGCGCGGCGCCTACGAGCGCTACGTCATCGTCGGGGCCGGCAAGACCGGCATCGACACCTGCCTGTGGCTGCTGGGCCACGGCGTCGAGCCGGAACGGGTCACCTGGATCATGCCCCGCGACTCCTGGCTGCTGGACCGCGAGACCATGCAGCCTGGTGCGATGTTCGCCGAGACGATCAAGGCCAGCTTCACCGCGCAATTGCGCGCCATCAACGACGCGGCGTCGGTGCAGGAGCTGTTCGACCGCCTCGAGGAGGCCGGGCTGCTGCTGCGGATCGATCCGGCGACCCGCCCCGCCATGTACCGCTGCGCCACCGTCACCCGGCTCGAACTCGAGCAGCTGCGACGAGTCACCGACGTGGTGCGGATGGGACATCTGCGGGCCATCGAGGCCGACACGATGATCCTCGACGGGGGTTCCATCGCGGTCAGCGGCCGCGAGCTCTACCTCGACTGCACCGCCGACGGCGCCGAAAAGCGGCCCGCCACACCGATTTTCGAAGACGGTCGCATCACCCTGCAAAGCGTGCGCGGCTGCCAGCAGATCTTCAGCGCCGCGCTGATCGCCCACGTGGAGGCCGCCTACGGCGACGACGCGCTGAAAAACGAGCTCTGTGTGCCACTGCCGCATCCGGACACCGATGTCGACTGGTTACGGCTGGCGTTGGCCGATTACGGCAACCAGCTGCGCTGGTTCGACGACCCGGACCTGATGGCGTGGTTGTCGACGGCACGCCTGGACCTGTTCGGTCACCTGATCGGCCACCTGCTGCCGTCGGGGTCGGCGAAGCCGCGGGTCCGCGATCGGATACTGAGCATCGCCAAGTCCGTGTTTTCCGCCACCGCCACCAAGCTGGAGCAGTTGATGGCCGCCGAGGCCGCACTCACCACGCGCTGAGCGGCTTCTACGTTCATGGCTACCAACGCATTTCGACCATCGGCTGCCCCACGCCGGTGCCGCGATGGCTCAGCCTGATCGCTGAAGTGATCATCCTGCTGCTGTCGTGGCGGGATGGTCGCCATTGGTTTTCGCGGCCACAGACCACTTCCGTTTGAGCCTGCGCTTGAGAGCCATCGAGGGTTTCTCGATGAGGAACCAGCTTGCCGCGGCCAGGGGCAGCGTCGCCAGCGCGGCGACGACAAACAGCACTACCGGTCGCAGGTGCGCGAGTCCGCACACGGCCAACAGTTGCTGGGTCGGGAACGCGTAGATGTAGACGCCGTAAGACAGATCCGTGCGTAGCCTCAAGCGGCGGTTTTTGAGCAGGGAGCCGGACACGATGATTGCGTAGGCCAGCGGTAGGGCGGCGACGACTCGGTAATCGGGCAACCTGCTGGCCGCCAGCACAATGGCGACGCTCACCCCGACGAGCGACCACCGCGCGGGGATCACCTCTCTCCACTGATAGAGGACGGCACCGGCGGCGAACATGATCGCCGAGCGCACGGCGATCTGCGGGATGGTCCATACCCCCGGGAACGTCATGGGCGGCATGACGGTTGCCAGCCCCGTGGCCACGACCAGGATCGCCGGGGAGACCCACCGGTGATGGGCCAGGCCCGCCAAACCAATACCGGCGACCGCGAGATAGCAGATCAATTCCCAGACCAGGGACCACAGCGAACCGTTCCAGAGCCCGGAATGTGGTACCCCGCGTGGAGTTCCGCCGACATCGAGATGGACGTAAGCCACCGCGCTGTTTTTCAGGACGTATTCGAGCGGCCCGCCGGAGGACACCAGCTTGCCGACCGAGCCACCCTGGATCGCCACGCTGACCGGGGCGAAGGCGAACGCCGTCACGATGAGGCAGGCGTAGTAGCCGGGCAGGATGCGAAGGGCGCGCGCGGTCAGGTAGTCACGGACGTGGGGGTCATCGAGCCAACTTCTGGTGATGAGGAAACCCGAGATCGCGAAGAACCCGTCCACCCCTATCGAGAACAGAAGTTGCAGCGTCGCTGCGGGCGGCATTCGGCCGGTGATGGGCCAGCAGTGCCACAGCATCACTTCGGCCGCCAGCCCCAGCCGCCACGCATTCAGCGCGTTGTTTCCCGCATTGAATACCTGTCCGAGGGTCATCGGCCACCGCCCGTCGTGCACCCCCCGCTTCGCGGATTTTACGCCGTTGGATCGGGGACGATCGAGCTACGCGATTTCGTCAGGGGTGAGCCGAACCCAGGCTAGGCGGTACCCGGGGACTCCGGAGCCGGCTGCTCGGCGGCGGCGTTGGCCGTGCTGACAGGCCCGGGCTCGTCGGAGCTGGACGCGACGGGAGCCGACCACTTGACTCGGAGCCGGCGTTTGAGGGACATCGAGGGTTTCTCGATGACGAACCAGCTGATCGCGGCGAGCGGCAAGGTCGCCGTCACCGAGGCAAGAAAGAACAGGACCGGGTGCAGGCGCGTCGCGAGTCCACAGACGGCCAGCAATTGCTGAGCCGGGAAGGCGTAGATGTAGACGCCGTAGGACAAATCGGTGCGCAGTCTCAATCGTTCGTTCTTGAGCAACGAGCCCGACACGACGACGGCGTAGGCGAGCGGAAGCGCGCCGAGCACCCGGTAATCGGGCAGGCTCCCGGACGCCGCCACGATGACGAGGCAGACCGCGACCAGCGACCATCGGGCGGGGATGGCATCTCGCCACTGATACATGACAGCGCCGGCCGAGAACATGATGGCCGCGCGCACCGCGAGCTGCGGAATGGTCCATACCCCGGGAAATGTCAGGGGCGGCAAGATCAACGCTCCCAGCGTTGCCACCGCCAAAACCGCCGGCGACACCCAGCGACGATTGCCCAGTCCTGCCAGGCCGATAGCGGCAACAAACAAGTAGCACAGCAGTTCCCAGATCAACGACCACATCGAGCCGTTCCAGGTGTTTCCACCCGGTAGATCGTGCAGCGTTCCGTCGATAGTTGGCTGCAGGTACGCAACCGCACTGTTCTTCAGGACGTACTCGAGCGGCGCGATGGACCCCAGCAGCTTGGCGGCCGAACCGCCT
Organism: Mycobacterium marseillense; assembly: GCF_010731675.1. Classification (NCBI taxonomy): domain Bacteria; kingdom Bacillati; phylum Actinomycetota; class Actinomycetes; order Mycobacteriales; family Mycobacteriaceae; genus Mycobacterium; species Mycobacterium marseillense. The sequence continues at coordinate 2,950,508 of NZ_AP022584.1, read as the reverse complement.
TGAATCGCCATACTGAGCGGGGCGAAGACGAACGCGGTCACGATCAGGCAGACATAGAAGCCGGGCAGAATGCGAAGGGCGCGGGCGGTGAGGTAGTCACGCAGGCGCGGGTCGGTGAGCCAACTCCGGGTGATCAGGAAGCCGGAGATCGCGAAAAACCCGTCCACACCAACCGAGAAGAAAAGCTGCAGAGTCGACTTCGGGGGCAAGTGTCCCGTGATCGGCCACGAATGGAACAGCATGACCTCGGCCGCCAGTGCCAGCCGAAGCGCGTTGAGCGCGTTTCTTCGCGGGTCGAATACCTGTCCGAGCTTCATCTGCCTCCAACCCCCGTCACGCCACGCGCCGTCGGCGCCATCGTATCGGCCAGAAGCCGGTGATCGGTTACAACCGGTAAAGCCGGTGGAGCCGTCATGGGAGTCCTTGGGCGGTAGCGAACGACGCTATGCGGCGCCGGGGACCTCCGGAGGCAGCACCATCGCCGCTTCGCGGGCGCCCGCCGATTTCCGTTTGATGCGCGCCTTCAACGACCTCGCGGGCTTTTCGACGAGGAACCAGCTCGCCGCGGCCAGGGGCACCGTCGCCGCCGCCACGGTGAGGCAGAACACGAACGGGTTGAGGCTGAGCAGGCCGAGGACGGCCAAAAGCTGCTGAGTCGGGTACGCGTAGATGTACATGCCATAGGACAGGTCCGTGCGTAATCTCAAGCGCTTGCTGTGCAGCAGGGATCCGGAGACGACGACGGCATAGGCGAGGGGGACGGCCGCGACCACGCGGTAGTCGGGCAGCTGGCCCGCCAGCAGCACGATCACCACGCTCACCGCGACCAGTGACCACCGAGCGGGAATGACATCGCGCCATTGATACAGCAGCGCTCCCGCCGCAAACATGATCGCGGCGCGGCAAGCCAGGAAGACGATGACGATGCCCACGTTGCCGGTCGGCCGGTTGAACACCTCGGGGAAGGTGACGGGTGGCATCATCGACGCCCCGATCGCCGCGGCCACCAAAATCGTCGGGGAAACCCACCGGCGGTTGGCAAGTCCGGCAACGCCGATGATGGCGACGACCAGGTAGCACATCACTTCCCAGAACAGCGACCACAGCGAAGCGTTCCAGATGCCCGCATTGGGAATGTCGTGCGGCGTGCCGCCGACGTCGGGCTTGAGCCACATCACCGCGATGTTTTTCAGGACGTACTCGAACGGGGCGAACGAGAACAGCAGTCTGGCTGCCGAACCGCCCTGAATCGCCACACTGAGGGGGGCGAAGACGAACGCGGTCACGATCATGCAGACGTAGAAGCCGGGCAGGATGCGAAGAGCGCGAGCGGCGAGATATGCACGCAGCCGGGGATTGCTGATCCAACTCGCGGTGATGAGGAAGCCCGAGATCGCGAAGAACCCGTCGACGCCGACGCAGAGCAGCAGCTGCAAAACGGCGCGCAGCGAAGGTAAATGGCCCCGGACCGGGTAGGTGTGCCAGAAGATGACCTCGCCCGCGAGCGCTAACCGCCATGCGTTGAGCGCATTGCTTCGCGGATCGAACACCTGCCCAAGTTTCATCGGCGGTTCCCGCCATGTGAACAAGGTCTCATCGGCATCATCGGCGCAATCCTAGCGCCACCGAACGACGAATTGGGCCGGTTTACGGTACTGGTCCACTTCGGTGTCCGCAATGGGGCTGTTAGTAGATATACGTCTAATAGGCAGCTCAGGGGGTTAAAAATTTTTCCGCGCACAGAGCGCCAACGACGTTGCGGGATAACGCACGTCGCCGGGAAGGGCGATGCCGATCACCCGCGTCAATTCGTGGGCTTTGCCCGCAAACCCTCGACGAACGCGCTGGTCTCCTCCCACGTGGGGAGCAGGCCGGAGGCGCGCATTTCGTCAAAGCTCGGGGCCGCGGCGTCGCGATCGGACAGGGTGGGCGGTGCGCCGTCCACCAGCGGCCAGTCGATCCCCAGCGCGGGATCGGTTGCGCAAATGGTGTGTTCGCGTTGCGGGCTGTATTCCGCCGAGCACAAGTACATCACCGTCGAATTGTCTTGCAGCGCCAGGAATCCGTGTCCGAGTCCCTCGGAGAGGTAGATCGTCCTGTGCTCGGTGTCATCGAGCAGCACCGAGTCCCACTGCCCGAATGTCGGTGAGCCGACCCGGATGTCGACGACGACGTCGAACACTGCGCCGCGCACGCACGTCACGTACTTGGCCTGGCTCGGCGGCACCTGGGCGAAATGCAGTCCGCGCAGTACGCCCGCCGAAGACACCGAGCAATTGGCCTGCCGGACGTCCAATCGGTGACCGGCGAAGGAGCTGAATCCCTTGTCGGTCATCCACTCGAAGAAATGGCCGCGCGAATCGCCATGAACGGCGGGGGTGATCTCCCAGGCACCGGGAACCTTCAGTTCGCGAACCTTCACGTCACTGCCCACGTTCTTCGTAGCGTGCTTCCGAGGCATCTTTCAACGGGCGCCACCACGCTTCGTTCGCGCGATACCAGTCGATGGTCTCACGCAGCCCCTCCTCGAAGTCGGTATGCTTTGGCGCCCAACACAATTCGTCGTACAGCGTCGACGGGTCGATGGCGTAGCGCAGGTCGTGGCCGGCGCGATCGGTGACGTGGTCGAAGTCGTCGGGCTCGCGACCCATCATCTGCAGCAGCGTCCGCAACACGGTCAGGTTGTCGCGCTCGCCCTCGGAGCTGATCAAATACGTGCGCCCGATCTCGCCGGATTCCAGGATGCGCCGCACCGCGCTGTTGTGGTCGTCGACGTGGATCCAGTCGCGGACGTTGGCGCCGGCGCCGTACAGCTTGGGTCGCCGCCCGGTGAGCACGTTGGTGATCTGGCGCGGGATGAACTTCTCGACGTGCTGATACGGCCCGTAGTTATTGGAGCAGTTCGAGATCGTCGCGCGTACCCCGTACGACCGCACCCAGGCGCGCACCAGCATGTCGGCGGCGGCCTTGGTCGCCGAATAGGGGCTGGACGGGTTGTACGGCGTCGCCTCAGTGAACCGCTGGGGGTCGTCGAGCTCCAGGTCGCCATAGACCTCGTCGGTCGAGATGTGGTGCAGCCGCACACCGTAACGCCGCACCGCTTCGAGGATGGTGAAGGTGCCGACCACGTTGGTGTGCAGGAACGGCGCGGGGCCCTCCAGTGCATTGTCGACGTGGCTCTCCGCGGCGAAATGCACCACGGCGTCGGATTCGGCGACCAGCCGCGACACCAGCTCTGCATCGGTGATGTCGCCGACCACCAGCTCGATGGCGTCCTCGACGCCGGCCAGCGACTCGCGCCGGCCCGCGTAAGTCAGGGCGTCGAGCACCGTCACGGAGTCCTCGGGGTGCTCGCGAACGGTGCTGTGCACGAAATTGGCGCCGATGAAACCCGCGCCGCCGGTGACCAGTAACCGCATGCCCCAAACCCTAACCGAGCCGATCGGTCAGTTTGTCGCAGTTAGCCCCAGAGCACCGGCCAATTCGGTTAGCGCAGGTAGCAGCGTTTCTTCGGAATAGCCGCCGAGCACCTGGATGGCCACGTGGTCGGCTCCGGCGTCCAGATGCTCGCGCAGCCGTCCCGCGATCGCCTCCGGGGTGCCGTGGGCGACCACCGCGTCGATCAGCCGGTCGCTGCCGGGCGTGCGCACGTCGGCTTCGGTGAACCCCAGCCGCAGCCAATTGTTCACGTAGTTGCTCAGGCCCAGGTAATGCTCGACGGTCTGGCGGCCGATCTCGCGGGCCTGCTCGGCTCCCTCCTTGTCCGAGGTGCTCAGCACCACCTTGTGCTCGGGCGCCAAATACACTGCCCCGCCGAGCAATTCGCGCGCCTTGGCGGTGTGTTCCGGGGTGGTCAGGTACGGATGCGCGCCGGCGCTGCGTTGCGCGGCGAGCCGCAGCACCCGCGGCCCGAGCGCCGCGACCACCCGGCGGCTGGTCGGCACCCGGGCCTCGTCGAGCTGGTCGAGGTAGGAGACCAGGGCGTCGTACGGCTTGACGTACTCCTGGGTGTGCTCGGGGTGGCCGACCCCGACGCCCAGCAAAAACCTTCCCGGGTGGCCGGTTTCGATGCGGTGGAAGGACTCGGCGACCGCGGGTGCGGGCGCCGACCAGATGTTGACGATCCCGGTGGCCAGGTGCAGCGACGTCGTCCGCGCCAGGGCCGGATCGACCCAGGACAGATCCGCATCCGGCGAACCGCCGATCCAGGCGGCGCCGTAGCCCAGCGATTCGATCCCCGCGGCCAACTCGGGGGTGATGGATCGCGTCGCCAGCCACACGCCGAACGGGCCCAGGTCGGGCTTGAGCGAAACTCCCTCGGTCATCTAGGTCCCCCTGCCAGTCGTCAGGACGGATTCAGTCCCAGTGGCCCCGCCAGTTCGGCCAGCGCCGAGACCAGGTTTTCATCCTTCGTCAGGACCTGCACTGGGACATGGTCGGCGCCGGCGTCGAGGTGCTCTTTGAGCCGCGCCGCGATCTGGTCCGCGGTGCCATAGGCCACGACCGCGTCCACCAACCGGTCGCTGCCCGGCCGGGTGACCTCGTCCTCGCCGAAACCCAGCCGCTTCCAGTTGTTTCGGTAGTTGGCGAGGTTGAAATAGACGTCGAGCGCCTTGCGGCCGACCGCCCGGGCCTTCTCGGGGTCGGTGGTCAGAATCGCCTTGTGCTCGGGGGCGAGGAAAGCCGACGGGCCGATGATCTCGCGGGCCTGTGCGGTGTGTTCCGGCGTGGTCAGGTAGGGGTGCGCCCCGGCGGAGCGTTCCGCGGACAGCTTGAGCACGCGCGGCCCGAGCGCGGCGACGACCCGGCGGTCGGCGGGCACACCGTAGTCGTCGAGCTGCTTGAGGTAGTCCGCCAGGGCGTCGTAGGGCTTGCGGTACTCGGTGTGCGCCTCGGGATGGCCGACGCCGATGCCGAGCAGGAAGCGGCCCGGATAGGCCGCCTCGATGCGGTGGAAGGATTCGGCGACCGGCTTGGCGGCCGCGGTCCAGATGTTGACGATGCCGGTGCCCACCTGCAGCGTCGTCGTCGCTTCCAGGAGGGGTTCGACCCAGGCCAGCTCGGCGGGCGGCGACCCGCCGACCCAGACCGCGCCGTAGCCCAGCGCCTCGATGTCCTTGGCCTGCTGGGGTGTGACACCGCGTCCGAACGATCCGAACCGGCCGAGATCGGGCTTGCTTGCTGCATCGGTCATGGTCTTCCCAACCGGGCGCGGTGCGGCCCTATTCCAGTCCTATTCCGGGATCGTGACGTTTTCCTCGGCGTCGTCGAGGTCGGGGGCGACAGCGGCGGCGGGCGGTTGTAGCGGCAGCAGCACGATGAATCGGGTGTCGCCGGGCACCGATTCGACCCGCAGGTCCCCGCGATGCTTCTTCACGACGATGTTGAACGCCAGATCCAGGCCCAGGCCGGTGCCCTCGCCGAAGGGTTTGGTGGTGAAGAACGGCTCGAAGATGTGCTCGCGCACGTCCTCGGGTATTCCCGGCCCGGTGTCGCAGATCTCGACGCGGGCCATGCTCTCGCCCTCCCGGCAGGTGCGCAGGGTCAGCGTGCCGCCGGTGTCCCGCATCGCGGCGATCGCGTTGTCGATGATGTTGGTCCAGACTTGGTTGAGATCACCTGGATAGCAAGGGATTTCGGGAAGCGACTGGTCGAAATCCTTTACCACGGTGACGGCGCGAGAGTTCTTGGCGCCGTCCTTGGTCAACCGATCGGCGAACATCACCAGCGTGCTGCGCAGCAACTCGTGCACATTGGTCACCTGGAACGGCGCGCGATCCAACTGCGAATACTGTTTGGCGTCGGCGACCAGCGCCGAAATCCGCTTGCTGGCTTCCAGAATCTGGTTCATCAGCAATTCGCTCTCGATGGTGTAGTTGATCCAGCGGATCGCCATTTCCAGCGATGTCGCGGCGAGCTCATCGGTCACCGTGGAAATCCGCTCCAGCCAATCGGTGTCGATGCCGCCCTCCACGAACGTCGGCGCGATGTCCCACCCGCCCTCGATGCCGTGGTCGTCCAGCCAGTCGCCGACGGCGTCCTCGCGGTCGGCGGTCTCGAGCGCGCTCAGGTGCGTCGACCCGGACTTGGCGACCTGCTCGGCGACCCGCTCCTGCAACCGCACCAACGCGCTGAGCGCCTCGGGGGAGATGGTGCCGTCAGCGAGCATCGCCAGCTTGTGCCGCATGTTGGCCACCCGTTCGCGCAGATCCGACGCGGCCCGCGAGATCGCGGCGGCCGGGTTGTTGAGCTGATGGGTGAGCCCGGCCGACAGCCGGCCCAGCGCCAGCAGCTTCTCCCGGTTGTCGATGATCCGCCGGGTCCGGTCGGTGCCGACGGCGATGCCGTCGAGCAGGTGGACGGCCATCGGGAACTGGTCCTTCATGAATCGGGCGAACACGGGCGCGTCCATCACGAAGAACCGCGACGGCCGGGTGACGTGCACCGAGGCGTCGTAGCTCTTCTGCTTTCCGCCGGTGAACGCCCGCCAGGCCCCGCAATACACGCCGCGCTGCGAGGTGCGGTTGGTTTCGATGTCCTGGCCGCCGGAGAGCTTGGACATCATCAGCTCGCCCTCGATCAGCACGTAGAAGCACGTCGCGGGCTCGCCTTCGACGCAGATCGGGCCCGGTTCGTAGTGTTCGATGTGGCCGTTAGCGCACAGCACCGCGAGCTGCTCGTCGGAGAGCGCCTCGAACAGGAACAGGCTGCGCAGCTCGTCGGGCTCGCAGGGGACTTTGACGGATTCGGCGCCGGTCATGATTCGGCCAGGTAGCGGTGGACCAGCATCACGGCCATCGACCCTTCGCCGACGGCGGCCGCGACCCGCTTGGCCGACGTCGAGCGGACGTCGCCCGTCGCGAACACCCCGGGCACGCTGGTTTCCAGGTGATGCGGCGGCCGGTCCAGCGTCCAGCCGCACACGTTGCGCAGGTCCGGGCCGGTCAGGATGAAGCCGTGGTCGTCACGGGCCAGCACCCCGTCCAGCCAGTCGGTGCGCGGGGCGGCCCCGATGAAGATGAACATCCGGCCGCAGGTGACGTCCTCGGTCTCGCCGGTCCGGTTGTTGACCAGGCTCAGCTGTTCCAGGTGGCCGTCGCCGGTGGCCCGCTGCACCTCGGTGCAGGTCAGCACGTTGATCTTGGGGTTGGCCTCGATCTGCTGGATCAGGTAGTAGGACATCGACGCCTCCAGCGACGGGGCCCGCACCACGATGTTGACCGATTTGGCCGTGCGCGACAGGTACATGGCGGCCTGGCCGGCCGAGTTCGCCCCGCCGATCACGTAGACCTCTTCGTCTTCGCACTCCGCGGCGATGGAGACCGCCGCCCCGTAATAGATGCCGCAGCCGGTCAGCTCGGCGCATCCCTCGGCGTCCAGCTGCCGGTAGGCGACGCCGGTGGCCAGGATGACCGCGTGCGCGTCGATCGAGCCGCCGTCGGCGAAGCGCACGGTCCGCTTGGACCCGTTGACCTCCAGGGCGATCGCCTTGCGGGCGGTGATCAGTTCGGCGCCGAACTTCTCGGCCTGGCGGCGGGCGCGGTCGGCCAGCTGGCCGCCCGACACCCCGTCCGGGAAACCCAGGTAATTCTCGATGCGCGAGCTCTGCCCGGCCTGACCGCCCGTCGCGGTGTGCTCGATGAGCACGGTGCGCAGCCCCTCGGAGGCGCCGTACACGGCGGCGGCCAGCCCCGCGGGCCCGCCGCCGACCACGATCAGGTCGTAGAACTCCTGCGACGGCGTGGTGGTCAGGCCCAGGGTCTGGGCCAGCTGCGCATCGGTCGGTTCCACGAGGGTGTCGCCGCGCTGGGTGACCACCACCGGCAGCCGCAGGCCGTCCTCGCCGGCGGCGTTGAGCAGGCGTTCGCCGGCGGGCTCGTCGGCCATGAACCAGGTGTAGTAGAGGCCGTTGCGGGCCAGGAAGTCGCGGACCTGCCAGGACCGTGCCGACCAGCGGTGGCCGATCACCTTGGTGTGCGGGACGGGGTGCTCGGGCGCGGCCCGCCACGCGTCCAGCAGCCCGTCGATGACCGGGTAGAACTTCTCCTCCGGCGGATCCCACGGCTTGAGCAGGTAGTGATCCAGGTCGACGACGTTGATGGCGTCGATGGCGGCGTGGGTGTCGGCGTAGGCGGTCAGCAGCACGCGGCGCGCCGCCGGGTAGAGGTCCATCGCCTGCTCGAGGAACTCGATGCCGCTCATCTGCGGCATCCGGTAGTCGGCGATGAGCAGCGCGACCGTCTCGCCGCGCAGTTTGAGCTCCTTGAGGGTGCCCAGCGCGTCGGGCCCCGACTCCGCGCGCACGATCCGGTGGTCCTCGCCGTAGTGGCGACGCAGGTCGCGTGCGACGGCCCGGGAAACCGAAGGATCGTCGTCGACGGTGAGCATGACGGGCTTGCGCTCGCTTGAGGGGTTGGTCATCGGCGTTAAGTATGCGCTTGTCAGCGGGCATGTGGGAGGTCGAGCGAGCGGGCCGCGTTCCGCCGACAGCGATTTTGGTGGAGGCCGATGACCAGGTATCGTGGAACGACGGTGCGGCATCCGCGCCGACTTTTTGTGTGTCCAGTCCTAGGAATTTCCTGTCACCGGCTCACGTTGCAAGTCGGTGTGCCATGTCGCGCCGATCTGGGCGCAGACGCGAACGAGACTAAACGATGAGGATTCTTAACTAGTTATGGCCAAGAAGGACGGCGCCATCGAGGTCGAAGGCCGCGTGGTCGAGCCGCTGCCCAATGCGATGTTCCGCATTGAGCTCGAGAACGGTCACAAGGTGCTTGCCCACATCAGCGGCAAGATGCGGCAGCACTACATCCGCATCCTGCCCGAGGACCGGGTGGTGGTGGAGTTGTCTCCCTACGACCTGTCCCGGGGCCGCATCGTGTACCGGTACAAGTAACAAGCCCGATCGAAACAACCTACGAACAGACAGAACAGGATCGAACAGCCGTGAAGGTGAACCCGAGCGTCAAGCCAATCTGTGACAAGTGCAGGGTGATCCGTCGGCATGGGCGGGTCATGGTGATCTGCTCCGATCCGCGCCACAAGCAGCGCCAGGGCTGACTCCTCAGCCTGATCCGCGCACGCCAGCACAACTGAATGCAGACCTCCCAGTACCACTGAGCGAATACGTCGCTCAGCCACGCCCGGACGGAGGCCGGGCCCCGGATAGATCGGGAACGGACTGGGATCAGACCTCCGCCGAGAAAAAGAGGAAACGCCACCTATGGCACGACTAGTAGGCGTCGATCTGCCGCGTGACAAGCGGATGGAGATCGCGCTGACTTACATTTTCGGCGTCGGCCGGACCCGTTCGAACGAGATTCTCGACGCGACGGGGATCGACAGGAACCTGCGGACCAGGGACCTCACCGACGACCAGCTGACCCACTTGCGTGACTACATCGAAGCCAACCTGAAGGTGGAGGGTGACCTGCGCCGCGAGGTCCAGGCCGACATCCGACGCAAGATCGAGATCGGCTGCTACCAGGGCCTGCGGCACCGCCGTGGCCTGCCGGTGCGCGGCCAGCGGACCAAGACCAACGCGCGCACCCGCAAGGGCCCCAAGCGCACCATCGCCGGCAAGAAGAAGGCCAGGTAACCACCCATGCCACCAGCCAAGAAGGCAGCGTCCGCCCCCAAGAAGGGGCAGAAGACCCGTCGCCGGGAAAAGAAGAACGTCCCGCACGGCGCCGCCCACATCAAGAGCACGTTCAACAACACGATCGTGACGATCACCGACCCGCAGGGCAACGTCATCGCCTGGGCGTCGTCGGGTCACGTCGGGTTCAAGGGCTCGCGGAAGTCGACGCCGTTCGCCGCGCAGCTGGCCGCCGAGAACGCGGCCCGCAAGGCGCAGGAGCACGGCGTCAAGAAGGTCGACGTGTTCGTCAAGGGCCCGGGCTCGGGCCGGGAGACGGCGATCCGGTCGCTGCAGGCCGCCGGACTGGAGGTCGGCGCGATCTCCGACGTCACCCCCCAGCCGCATAACGGCGTGCGCCCCCCGAAGCGACGCAGGGTCTAGGAGGAAAAGAACCCAATGGCTCGTTACACCGGACCCATCACCCGCAAGTCGCGCCGGCTGCGCACCGACCTCGTCGGGGGCGACCAGGCCTTCGAGAAGCGCCCCTACCCGCCCGGCCAGCACGGCCGCGCGCGGATCAAGGAAAGCGAATACCTGCTGCAGCTGCAGGAGAAGCAGAAGGCCCGCTTCACCTACGGCGTGATGGAGAAGCAGTTCCGTCGCTACTACGAAGAGGCCGTGCGGCAATCCGGCAAGACCGGTGAAGAGCTGCTGCGGATCCTGGAAAGCCGGCTCGACAATGTCGTGTACCGCGCCGGGCTGGCTCGGACCCGCCGGATGGCGCGTCAGCTGGTCAGCCACGGACACTTCAGCGTCAACGGCGTGCACGTGAACGTTCCCAGCTACCGGGTGTCCCAGTACGACATCATCGACGTGCGGGACTCCTCGCTGAACACCGTGCCGTTCCAGATCGCGCGGGAGACGGCGGGCGACCGGCCGATCCCGAGCTGGCTGCAGGTCGTGGGGGAGCGGCAGCGCATCCTCGTCCACCAGCTGCCCGAGCGGGCGCAGATCGACGTCCCACTCACCGAGCAGCTCATCGTCGAGTTCTACTCGAAGTAAGCCCTGCGCTGAACCCAGCGCAGTCTGAACGGCATCAAATAGCGGGTGCCGAGAAGGAGAAGAAGAAACACCATGCTGATCTCTCAGCGACCCACCCTGTCGGAAGAAGTCCTCACCGATAACCGCTCCCAGTTCGTCATCGAGCCGCTGGAGCCGGGATTCGGTTACACCCTGGGCAATTCGTTGCGCCGGACGCTGCTGTCCTCGATTCCGGGCGCGGCCGTCACCAGCATCCGCATCGACGGTGTGCTGCACGAGTTCACCACCGTGCCCGGCGTGAAAGAAGACGTCACCGCGATCATCTTGAACCTCAAGAGCCTGGTCGTGTCCTCCGAGGAGGACGAGCCGGTCACGATGTACCTGCGCAAGCAGGGCCCGGGCGAGGTCACCGCGGGTGACATCGTTCCCCCCGCCGGCGTCACGGTGCACAACCCCGACCTGCACATCGCGACGCTGAACGACAAGGGCAAGCTCGAGGTCGAGCTGGTCGTCGAGCGTGGCCGTGGCTACGTGCCGGCCGTGCAGAACCGGGCATCTGGCGCCGAGATCGGCCGCATCCCAGTCGATTCCATCTACTCGCCGGTGCTCAAGGTCACCTACAAGGTGGACGCCACCCGTGTCGAGCAGCGCACCGACTTCGACAAGCTGATCCTCGACGTCGAGACCAAGAGCTCGATCAACCCCCGCGACGCGCTGGCGTCGGCGGGTAAGACGCTGGTCGAATTGTTCGGTCTGGCACGCGAACTCAACGTCGAGGCCGAGGGCATCGAGATCGGGCCGTCGCCGGCGGAGGCCGACCACATCGCGTCGTTCGCGCTGCCGATCGACGACCTGGACCTGACGGTGCGGTCCTACAACTGCCTCAAGCGCGAGGGTGTGCACACCGTCGGCGAGCTGGTGTCGCGCACCGAGTCCGACCTGCTGGACATCCGCAACTTCGGTCAGAAGTCCATCGACGAGGTGAAGGTCAAGCTGCACCAGCTGGGTCTGTCGCTCAAGGACAGCCCGGCGAGCTTCGATCCCTCGCAGGTCGCGGGCTACGACGTCGCCACCGGCACCTGGTCCACCGAGGCCGCCTACGACGACCAGGATTACGCGGAAACCGAACAGCTGTAAAAGAATTCCGTCCCGGTCCTACCTGATACGGGGACCGGCCCCAATTAGGAGATAGTCGCAATGCCCAAGCCCACCAAGGGCCCTCGCCTCGGCGGATCGTCATCGCACCAGAAGGCCCTGCTGGCCAACCTGGCGACGTCGCTGTTCGAGCACGGCCGGATCAAGACGACCGAGCCCAAGGCGCGTGCGCTGCGGCCGTATGCGGAAAAGCTGATCACCCACGCGAAAAAGGGTGCGCTGCACAACCGTCGAGAGGTGCTGAAGAAGATCCGCGACAAGGACGTGGTGCACGTCCTGTTCGAGGAGATCGGGCCGTTCTTCGCCGACCGCAACGGCGGCTACACCCGGATCATCAAGGTCGAGCCGCGCAAGGGTGACAACGCGCCCATGGCCGTGATCGAGCTGGTGCGGGAGAAGACGGTCACCTCCGAGGCCGATCGGGCTCGTCGGGTGAAGTCGTCCAAGAAGTCTGACGCTCCTGTCGCGGCAGCGGCGGCGCCTCAGGCGGCCGTCGAGCCCGAGGAGGCCGTCGGACCGCCGGCCGGGGAAGCCACGGACGAGGCCGGCGAGACCCAGGCCGAGACCACGGCTTCTGACGAGCCGACCAAGGCCCAGGCCGAAGCCGAAGACAAGGCCGACAAGGCTGTGGCCGCGAGGGCCGAAGCCGAGGCCGCCGAGAAGGCGGACGACGAGGCTGACGAGAGTTAGCGACCCGGATTCTCAGGTCCGTCTGCGGCTCGATATCGCCTACGACGGAACGGGTTTCGCAGGCTGGGCGGCTCAGACCGCCCAGCGTACCGTGGCCGGGGTCCTCGACGAGGCCCTGACGACCGTCTTTCGCACACCGGTGCGGCTGCGCGCGGCGGGACGCACCGACGCGGGAGTCCACGCCACCGGGCAGGTGGCCCATGTCGACGTGCCGGCGGCAGCGCTGCCGCACGCGTACTCCCGCGCGCCGCACGCCGGCGAGGCCGAATTTCTGCCGTTGCTGCGCCGGCTGGGCCGGTTTTTGCCCACCGACGTCCGGGTCGTCGACATTGCCCGCGCCCCTGCGGGTTTCGACGCCAGGTTCTCGGCGCTGCGCCGTCATTATGTGTACCGGCTGTCGACGGCGCCGTGGGGCGTGCAGCCGCAGCAGGCCCGCTATGTCACCGCGTGGCCGCGCCCTCTGGACGTCGAGGCAATGGCCACCGCCTCGCGGGACCTGTTGGGATTGCACGACTTCGCCGCGTTCTGCCGTCACCGGGAGAACGCCACCACCATTCGCGACCTGCAGCGGCTGGAGTGGACGCGCGACGGTGACCTGATCGCCGCGCGGGTCAGCGCCGACGCGTTCTGCTGGTCGATGGTGCGCTCCCTGGTCGGGGCGCTGCTCGCGGTCGGCGAGCACCGCCGTCCCGTCTCGTGGTGCCGCGAACTGCTCAGCGCCGCAGCTCGATCCAGCGACTACGCCACCGCCCCGGCGCACGGGCTGACGCTGGTCGGCGTCGACTACCCGCCCGACGACCAGTTGGCCGCGCGCAACCTCATCACCAGGGATGTGCGCTCGCGCTAGACCCGCGCCGCGGCGAAACTCGCGGCCTTGTTGGTCAATCCGGGCACGTAGCTCAGATGCGACGCCCACCGCATTCCGCCCGAACAGATCGGGTCGCCGGGATTGCACAGGTCGATGGTCTTGCCCTCGAAATTCGGGCTCAGCGCGCTCATCAGGTTGCCCGCCCGCCCGGACGGATTGCCGAAGAGCGCGACGGCGGCGACGTGATCGGCGGCCGCGGGCGGCAACGGCCTGCGAAACCCGAAACCGGACACCGGTGCGGCCGTGACGATGTCGATGACGGCGGCGCCTTGGGAGTACCCGCCCAGTACCAGCTTGGTGTTAGGGCAGTTCACCGCCATGCGCTGGATGTGGCTGCTGGCGTCGTTGGCGCCGTCCGCGGCGGCCAAGAAGTCTTTGTCGGCCGGGTAGTTCACGCCATATGCGCCAACGCTTTTGCGGGTCTGCTCGCGCAACGAGGTGACGAACGCCCCGCCCACCTTGCCGACACCTGGCGCCTCATCCGTTCCTCGGGCAAAGACCACTTCAACGCCGGGGCAGGACGCCGATGCGCGGGGAACCAATTGCGGGGCAACCAATAACGCTGCCCCCGCGAGCAATCCGACGCCCAGCCCTATAGGGATAAGCCTCACACAGAGATGTTAAGCGCGCGTTGATAACCCGCCGGTAACGATTTAGACGAGAGGTGCTTGCGGTACGGACGTCGTCGGCCCGGGAGCCAGCGGCGCCGGAGCCGGGGCGCTGCCGGTGCCGCCGTGGATCGACGGGCCCGTCCCGGGCGGGTTCTGCCCGTACACCGGGGTCTGCTGGCCGTACCCGGGCTGGCCCGGGACTTGCGGGCCCGCACCCGGGAAGGACGGGCCGAACCCTGGCACCGACTGGCCGGCACCGACGAGCTTGGACGCGACGAACGCCGCGGCCTGGGTGGTGTAGACGGGGACATAGCCCTCGGTGTGCCCGCTCCACTCGTTACCGGGGCCGGCGTGGCAGATCGGGTCATTGGGGTTGCACAGGTCGATGGCCTTGGAGCCCAGCAACTTGCTCTGGCTGGGCAGCGTGCCGCCGGCACGGTCGGCCACGTCGCCGAAGGTGGCGACGGCCGCGATGTTGCTGGCGTACTGCGGCGGCAGCGAGTTGCCCCAGTTGATGCCGCCGATGGGGACGCCGGCCACGATGTCCATCACCGACGCGCCCTGCGAGTAGCCGCCCAGCACGATCTTGGTGTTGGGGCACGTTTCCACGCTCTTCTTGACGCGGTCGATGGTGTCGTTGGCGCCGTCGCCGCCGTGCAGCTGCAGCTTGCTGGCGGCGTAATTCACGCCGTAGGGAAGGATGTTCAAGTTGGTCTGCTGGCGCAGCGAGTCCACGAACGCGTCGCCGACCCGGCCCAGGCCGGGGGGCTCGTTGGTGCCGCGGGCGAAGATGACTTCGACGTCCGGGCAGTCGAAGGCGTTCGCGACCGGCGTAGCGAGGAGGCCGGCGGCGGTCACCAGGGCGGAAGTGCCCAGGCCGACGAGGCGAGCTGCGCGGTGAGTTTGCACCGGACAATTTTACCCAATTTCGGCCGGGGCGAAACTCCTGCGACCTGTGGATAAGCGCTCCGGCCCGGCCGATCGGCGGCCTACCGTGAGCCCAGAGGGACTTCGCAGAGTGGGGGGATCAGTGCCGCGTCAGCCGGCCACGTGGCTGCGCGTCAGCGCTCACCGGTATTTGCTGCGCCGCATCGAATGCGCGTTGCTGGGCGAGGCGATGTATCCGCCCGGTACGCGGCTGCGGCTGCCGTCAGCCTCGCTGGCGGCCGGCTGCGCGGTGACGGCCCTCGCGCTGGCCGGCTGCGTGCTGATGGGATTACTGAGACCGCACGTCGCGCTGGATCGGGCGCAGATCGTGATGGTCCGGGACTCGGGTGCGCTGTTCGTTCGCGTGGGCGATGCGTGGCATCCGGTGCCGAATTTGGCGTCGGCGCGGCTCATCGCGGGGACAGCCGCCGATCCGCAGCCGGTCCGCGCGGCCGACCTGGAACGCGGCAAACGCGGCCCGCTGCTGGGCATTCCGGGCGCGCCGAATTTCGTCGGTGGGCCGCTGCCCGCGCAGGACCTGGCCTTTTCGATATGCGATAGCGGTGGTGCTGGCACGACCGCGATCGTGGGCCACCTCGCCGACGACGCGGTCGCCCGTCTCCCCTCCGGGCGGGCCTTGCTGGCGGCTCCCGCCTCGGGTTCGCCGGCCTACCTGCTCTACGACGGGCACCGCGCCATCGTGGACCTGACCGATGCCGCGGTCGTGCGTGGGCTGCGGCTCGAGGGCCGCACGCCGCGGCTCGTCTCGCAAGCGTTGCTGAATGCCGTCCCCGAGGCGCCGCCGATCTCGGTTCCCCGCATCCGCGGCCTGCGCGGCCCGGCGCCCGCGCTGCCGGGATTCCGCGTCGGGGATGTGCTTCGCATCACACGCGCCGACGGCGACGAGTATTACGCGGTGCTGGCCGCCGGCGTGCAGCGGATCGGCCAGGTCGCGGCCGACCTGGTGCGCTTCGGCAGCGCGCAGGCCACGGTCAACGCCGTCACCGTCGCGCCCGAGGCGATCCGCGCCGCTCCCGTCGTCGCCGAGCTGCCCGTCGCCGGATTCCCCGACCGGGCGCCCGCACTGATGGAGGCCGCCGGCACGGTATGCGCCAGCTGGGGCGACACGCGACCGGGCCCGAAAGGGGTGGCATTGCTGGCGGGGAACCGGCTGCCGGTGCCGCCCGGCCGGGCGGCGGTGACACTGGCGCAGGCCGACGGCCCCGGCCCCGCGTTGGACGACGTATATGTGCCGCCCGGCCGCAGCGCCTACGTGCGGGCGGGCGACAGCGCCGGCACCCGATACCTCATCGTCGACACCGGGGTCCGATTCGCCGTCCACGACGACGACACCGCGCACGATCTCGGTCTCACCGAGGCGACCCCGGCGCCCTGGCCGGTTCTCGCGCTGCTGCCGGCCGGACCGGAACTGAGCAGACGCAGCGCCTCAATCGCCCGGGACGCGGTCGCGGGTTCCCCGTAGCCGACTGCGGATCGCACCGGTGGCCAGCGCGGCCGTCAGCGCGATGAGGCAGCCCACGGCCCCGCGCACCGCGATGTCGCGGGCGCGGGTATCGCGCGGCGGGTTCCTCAGTGGCGACACCGCGACCGGTGCCGCGGCCGGCGTCGGACCGGGGGTGTGGGCGGGCAAGTCCGTCCCGGTGCTGACCGCGGCGAGCGGATCGACGATGCCGTTGCCGACCAGCGGATCCCACCCCGCGGGCGGATGATGCGCCGTCGACTCGATGCGCTGCATCACCTGGCGCGCGGTCAATGCCGGGAAGCGAGCCCGAATGAGCCCGGCCAGACCGCTCACCGCCGGGGCGGCATAACTGGTGCCGGACACCGGATCCGGCGCGAGGGAGGCCACCGCCTCGCCGGGCGCGGCGACATCGACCCACGGCCCGGCGAGGCTGAAGGCCGAGGGTGCCCCCGCGGTGTTCACCGAACCGACGGTCAGCACATAGTCGTCGTACCACGCGGGACTGACCGCGACCGTGACGGTCTGCCAGGTGGCATCCGGTCGCTGGGGCGGGCACTGCGCGGCGCCGCCGGAATTGCCCGCCGCCGCGACGACAACGGCGTTTTTGACGTCGACGGCGTAGGCCAGCGCGGCACCCAGCGCACGGTCGTCGAGCGCGGCGGACACCGCAACGCACGCCACCGAAGAAATGTTGATCACCGACGCGCCCAAATCCGCGGCGGTCCGCACGGCCTTCGCCATGGTGTCGACGTCGCCGACCCCGGTGCGCGACCGCTCGGCGGCGGGCGCGAACTTCGCGCTGGACTGCCGAATGCTGATCAACGTCGCCTCCGGTGCGATCCCGCTGAAGCCGTCGGACTTGGGATCGGCTGTGGCCGCGATGATTCCCGCCACCAGCGTGCCGTGCGCGTCGCAGTCCTGCGTACCGTCGCCCGTGGACACATAATCGCCGCCGGGCACCACGTCGGGCAGCCGGCGATGCCGTGAGACTCCGGTGTCGATGACCGCGATCCGTTGTCCGGCGCCGCGGGTGAGGCGCCACACCTCCGAGAGGTCGAACGCCGCCGGCGGCTGGTTGCGGCCCGGGCCCGAGTCGACGGGCAGCGCCGCGCAGACCTCGCGCTGCACGGTCGGCCGCGCCGGCGCGGGCAAGGCCGGGTCCGGCAACCACCTGTCGTCGACGCCGGGCGGCGAAACCGCCTGTGCTCTCGGCGTTCCGAACGCGGAAAGCATCGCCAGCGCCGACACCGCCAGCACGCGCCCGACGTGCGACGGCCTCACGTGAGATTCATTCCCCGGACCACGCCGTACAGTCCACCGATCCAACAGGCCAGCGGGACCAGTGCCGCCCACGCCAGCCATTCCAGCGCTTCGACGCATCGGAGCACGACCGGCGAGAACGCCGTTGCGGCGAAGCCGAGGTACATCGTGGCGGCCACCAGCGCCGTCGCCGCCACGAGCGTCGGGCCGTTCGTCTGCATGAGCACGGCCGCGACGCCAAAGGACGTTGCCGCGGTGCCGATTCCGCTGACGGCAAAGCCCGGCAGCCCTGCGCCGTCGCCGTTCCTGCAGCGCAGCAGCAACACCGCGGCGGTGACGGCTCCGAACACGAGGCAGGCCAGCCGCGGCGCGCCGGCGAGCACGGTGACGACGGCGCCGACACCGGCGGACGCCGACAGCCCGGCACGCAGGCTCACCAGCCACCGGTCGGCGCGGATCGCACGCACGGACACCCACGATTCACTCGACTCGCACTCGGCGACGCCCGACGTCGCCAATCGGGGCGATAACCCCGTCAGCGCAATCGATATGCGCGGCGCCGCCCCGAGCAGGCCAAGGGATGCGACCCCGGCCGCCGAAGCAATGACATGCACGGGCGCGGCGCTGATCGCGCCCACCAGCGCCGCCGCGGCGATGACCACGGCGAAGCACGCCGCCGCCGTGGGCGCGACGACACCGCAACCCGACAGCCGCATGCCCAGCACGGCGGTGGCGGCCGCCGCCGCGCCGGCCAGCAATACGTTGGACACGCTGGGCGCACCGGGCACCACCACGAACCCGGCCACCGCCGCGGACACGGTGGCGATCACGCTCAGCGCCGATCCGGCGATCGGGTCTCGATGGACGCGGTGCGCGATCGCCGCAAGCCCCAGGGCGACGATCGCAGCCGAACCCAGCGCGGCGACCGTCGCGGTCACGTCTCGAGAGTTGCCGGCGTCAAAGATGTTTCGCACCAAGGCCGACCCGCCCACCGCGGACACGACGACAGCCGCTGCCGCGCCGCACAGCCGGGCGACCCGCCTGTTCCCGTCATCGCCGCGCGGCTGCCGAGCGGCCCCCTTGAGGGTGGCCGACACCTCCTGCGCGACGTCGACATAACGCGGCGCAGGCAACCGAACGCCGGGCCGGGTCAGCACCAGGACCGCTCCATCGCCGATGCCGTTCTGCGCCAACGTCATCGACGAGTCCAGGGCGGATGCGCCGGGGACGGACAACTGGTAGCGCACCGCCTCATAATCCGGGTGGCGAACCTCGAGGGCGTCGACGACCGACGGAATCAACACCGCGACAGGAACTCCGGCAGGCAGCGCCAGATCGGCGGCGGCGGTGCCCCAGTGTACGCAGACACGACACAGCCCGGTTTCGGATGCAGCCAACGGCGAACCCTTCGGTCGGATCCTAGGGAACCTAGCCGGGTTTCGGCCGCCCGGTGTGCGGCTGTCCACAGCTGACTTGTCGCCGTGTTCGGTGCTCTTTAGCGTCGTCGAACGGGAGGCGATGTGATGACCCAGGTTTCGGTGCCCGCGGCACAACCGCCGATCGTGGTCGAGGCACCGCCGGACCTGCCGCCACCGGCGGCGCCCGGCCTGCTGTCCCGCCTGCTGCCGGTCGCGCTCTCCGTGGTGAGTATCGGCATCATGGCGGCGGCGTTCGCGTCCGGAAGCGCCATGACCCGCCACCCCATGTTCCTGGCGTTTCCGCTGACGATGCTGGTTTCGGCCCTGGCATCCGGGCTGACCGGCCGTGCCCGCCGGCGCGGTGGTGGCATCGATGGCGACCGCGGACGGTATCTCGAATACCTGAGTCGGCTCGGTCAATCCGTATCCGAGGTCGCGATGGCACAGCGGAAGTCGGCCATGGGGCGCCATCCTGATCCCGACACGCTGTGGACGCTCATCGGCGGCGCCCGAATGTGGCAGCGCAGTTCGAGTGACGTGGACTTCTGCCTCGTGCGGGTGGGCATGGGAACCCAGCCGCTCGCCCGCGGTTTGGTGGCACCGGAGCTTCCCGCCGAGGAGCTTCGTGATCCGGTGACCGAGACGGCGTTGCGTCGCTTCTTGCGCGCCTATTCGACGACCGTCGGGCCGGTGACACTCGACCTGCGGGACGAATCGCTGGTGACGCTCGACGGCGAGGTGAGCGCCGCGCGTGGGTTGCTCCGCGCGATGATCTGCCAGCTCGCCGTGCTGCATGCGCCCGATCAGGTGCGGATCGCGGCGGCGGTCGGCGAACCGCATCGCGCCCACTGGGAATGGCTGAAATGGTTGCCGCACAACCACCATCCCGGCAAATCCGACGCCGCGGGCCCGGTGCGGATGATCTATCCGAGCGCTGCACACACCCAGCGCGCTCTCGCGGGCATCGAGGCGGCCCGGGTGGTGGTGGTCGCCGAGCTGGACGAGGGCGCCACCGCGATCAGCGGTGCCGCCACCATCGCGATCGGCGCCGGCAATGAGGGAGCGCCGCTGGCGATTCGGCACTCCACCGAGACCGCACCGATCTCGTGTCCCGACCGGATGGCACCCGTCGACGCGTTGGTGTGCGCCCGCCGGCTGGCCGGGCATCGGGGGAGCGCGGCAGGCGCTGATCCCGGTTGGCCGGGATTGATCGGGCTGCACGATGTGCAACGTTTCGATCCGGCGTCGCTATGGCGCGGCCAGCGACGTCGCGACCGGCTTCGCGTCCCCATCGGAATCACCATGCAGGGCGCACCGCTCGAGCTGGACATCAAAGAGTCGGCGGAGAACGGGATGGGGCCGCACGGACTCTGCATCGGTGCCACCGGGTCGGGCAAGTCCGAACTGTTGCGCACCATCGCGCTGGGTATGATGGCCCGCAACTCACCGCGAACACTCAACCTGTTGCTCATCGACTTCAAGGGCGGTGCGACATTTCTCGACTATGCGCGAGCGCCCCACGTGGCCGCCGTGATCACCAACCTCGCCGACGACGCCCCGCTGGTGAGCCGCATGCGCGACGCGCTGGCCGGCGAGATGAACCGTCGCCAGCAGTTGCTGCGGACCGCGGGCTGCGCCGGCGTTGAGGCCTACGAACGCGTGCGCCAGCCAGGCGGCCCGCTGCCGGACCTGCCCACGCTGTTCGTCATCGTCGACGAGTTCTCCGAATTGCTCAGCCAGCAACCCGATTTCGCCGACACGTTCGTGGCGATCGGCCGACTCGGCCGATCCCTGGGCATGCACCTCCTGCTGGCCAGCCAGCGCCTCGACGAGGGCCGGCTACGCGGGCTCGAGGCTCACCTGTCGTACCGGCTGTGCCTGAAGACCTTGTCCGCCGCCGAATCCCGCACGGTGCTCGGCAATCTCGACGCCTACGAGCTGCCCGCCGCTCCCGGTGCCGGCTTCTTGCGGATCAGCGGCCGCGAACCGATTCGCTTCCAGGCCGCCTCGGTCTCGGGACGGGTGTGGACGGACCCTGTCCTTGGTGCGTCCCCCGCGGCGCAGCGCTCGGTCCAGGCGTTTACCACCCGGGTCACCGGGGCGGTTCGTCCCGCCCGCACGGCGAACGCGACGCCCCCGCCGGCCATCTCGCATGTCGTCCTGGACCGGCTGCGCGGCCAGGGCCCCACCGCGCACCGCGTGTGGCTGCCCCCGCTGGGGCCCGCTCCGCAGCTGTGCACCCTGCTGCCCGGCGCGGTACGCACGCCGGGCGGCCTGACCGCTGTCCCCATCGGCATCGTCGATCGCCCCTTCGAGCAACGCCGAACGCCACTGATGATCGACCTGTCCGGCGCCGCCGGCAATGTGGCAATCGTCGGTGGGCCGCAATCCGGCAAGTCGACGGCCTTGCGCACCCTCATCACAGCGCTGGCGGCCACGCATGCCCCGAGCGAAGTGCAGTTCTACTGCCTGGATTTCGGGGGCGGGACGCTGTCCTCGGCGCGGACGGTGCCGCATGTCGGCGCGGTCGCCGGCCGCGCCGAGCCGCGACTCGTCGGGCGGATCGTCGCCGAATGCGAGGCCGTCCTGCGACGGCGCGAGAGTACGTCGGGCCGCGCGATCGATGATCCGTTCGGCGACGTCTTTCTGGTCATCGACGGCTGGGCGACCGTACGCCAGGAATTCGAGGCGCTGGAGGCATCGATCACTGCTCTGGCGACCCAGGGACTTTCGTTCGGTGTGCACGTGGTGTTGTCGGCGTCGCGCTGGGCCGACGTCAGGCCGTCGCTGCGGGATCAGCTCGGCACCCGCGTCGAGTTGCGGCTCGGCGATCCCGCTGACTCCGAACTGGACCGCAAGGCCGCCGCGCACGTCCCGCACGACACCCCGGGGCGTGGCCTGTCCCGGGATGGGCTGCACATGGTGATCGCGTTGCCCGTCGCCGAGGCGCCCGCCGGCAGCTCGGTTGCGCCCCCGATCGCACTTTTGCCCGATCACATCGACCGCGAAACGTTGGTGCACGCGTCGGGAACCGAGACTTGTGGCCGGGTGGTGCTCGGTGTGCGAGAGCGCGAACTAGCGGCGGTGGCAATCGATTTCGATGCACAGCCGCATCTGGTCATCGTCGGCGATAAGGATTGCGGGAAAACCGCGACGCTGCGGACCCTGTGCCGGGAGCTTGTCCGGACGAAGACCGCCGCGCACGCGCAGCTGCTGATCGTCGACTTCCGCCGCACGCTGCTCGGTGTCGTCGAGTCCGACCATCTCCGCGGGTATGCGATGTCGCCGGCCGCACTGGCGGTGCTGTTGCCCGACTTACTCGGCGTGCTGAGCGCACGAATGCCGCCGCCCGACGCGAGCCAGGCCGAGTTGCGCAGTGGCTCATGGTGGTCTGGCCCGGACCTCTACGTCATGGTCGACGACTACGACCTGGCTGCTCATGCGCTGGCGCCCATCGTCGAATTCCTGCCCTACGCAGAAGATTTAGGGCTACACCTCGTTGTCGCCCGGCGCGCCGCCCGAGCCGAGCGCGCGCTGTACGAACCGCTGCTCGCCGGTCTGCGTGACCTCGGTTGCCGGTCGCTGATGATGAGCGGATCTCCCGCCGAGGGCGCGCCGTTCGGTCCCGCGCGGCCGCTGCCATTGCCGGCCGGCCGCGGCGTCCTGACCAGCCCCACCGGCGACGACGACCTCATCCAGGTGGCCTGGAGCCCACCGTGAACGAACACCGTCCCGTCATTGAAGCCGGGCCCCGCGCCATCCGTCGGCTGTGTTGCGGCACAAGCGGAGTCGACGAGAGCGAGGAGCCCGACGTCGTCCGAGCGGCCCTGGACGCGATCGACGACCGCGTCGCGCTGGTGGGGGAGCGGCCGGTACCCGTCGCTGCGCTGTGGGAAGCCGCGCTGCGGTCGGCGACCTGCGGGTGCGCCGGCGGCATGGTCGTCGTGCACCCGTCCTGGTGGTCGCCTTCGCGCGTGGGCGTGGTGACCGCGGCCGCGGCGAGGGTGGCCGGCGAGGTCCGCGCGCGCCCGCGATCGTGGCTGCTGACGCAGGCGTCGCGCGCGGAACCGACGGTGGTCGTCGAAATCACCGAGCGGCTGGTGGCGATCACGGCGACCGACGTCGCCGCCATACCTTGCAACGCCGACCCGCAATCCGTCGCCGAGGACGTCGCGGAGGTCATCACCGGCACGGCTCCCGCGGCCGTACTGATCGACACGCCGACGTCGGTTGCCGGGGCACCGGCACTGGCGGCGGCGATCGCCGACGCGATACGCGGGGGCGGCCGGATGACCCCAGATGTGCTGGAAATCAACGATATTCGGCTTGCCCGGCTTGCGCGGACAGCCGTCCCGGCCCGCCCGGTGGCCTCGGAGCCGGACACCGCCCCGCGCCCGTGGGGCGCGCGGACGCGGGGCGCGCTGGCCGCAGCCGCCGTCGTCGTCGCCGCGGCGGCCCCGGCCGCGATGGTGCCGAGGGGGCCCGGCGAGGCGCCCCCGAAGCCGGTGGAGGCCGCGCCCACAACGTTTTTGGTGGAAGGCCGGGTGGCGCTGTCGGTGCCGGCGACGTGGCCGGCGCGGCGGGTGGTCACCGGGCCGGGCTCGGCGCGCGTGCAGGTCACGTCTCCAGCCGATCCCGAGGTCGCTCTGCACATCACCCAGTCGCCGGTGGCCGGGGAGACGCTGAGCGGCGCCGCCGAACGGCTGAAGCGCGCGATCGACGCCGAACCCCCCGGGCTGTTTGTCGACTTCAACCCGTCCGACACCAGCGTCGGCCGGCCCGCGGTGACCTACCGCGAGGTGCGCCCGGGTCATCACGTGCGCTGGACGGTGCTGCTCGACGGGCCCGTGCGCATCAGCGTCGGATGTCAGAACAGGCCAGAGGACGAGGGCGCGGTGCGCGATGCCTGCGAGCAGGCGGTCAGATCCGCCCACGCGATCGGATGACTAATTCGTGGAACCGAACGACGGGCCGCGCGGTCGTATTAGGTATGGCAGCACCAAACCCACTGAGCACCGACTTCGACCTGATGCGGTCGGTGGCGGGCACCACCGACGCCCGCAACGAGGAAATCAGGGCGATGCTGCAGGCGTTCATCGGCCGGATGAGCGGGGTGCCGCCGTCGGCGTGGGGCGGGCTCGCGGCCACGCGCTTCAAAGACGTGATCGACCGCTGGAACGCCGAGTCGGTGCGGCTCTACCACGCCCTGCACGCCATCGCCGACACCATTCGGCAGAACGCGGCCACCCTGCAGGAAGCCGGCCACAGCCATGCTGACCGCATCGCCGCCGCCGGCGGAAACCTGTGAGGAGGGTGGATCCCCGTGGATTCGGTGTTGTCCTACAACTTCGGTGAAATCGAATACTCGGTGCGCCAGGAAATTCACGCGACATCGGCCCGCTTCAATGCCGCCCTCGACGAGCTCAGAGCACATATTGCGCCGCTGCAGCAGCTCTGGACCAGTGCAGCGGCCGCCGCTTACCAGGCTGAGCAGCTGAAATGGCACCAGTCGGCGACCGCGCTCAACGAGATGCTGGCCGCGCTCGGAAACGCGGTCCGCGACGGTGCGGACGAGGTGGCCAACGCCGATCGCCGGGCGGCCGGTGTGTGGGGGCGGTAGCGGCCGAAGAGACATCGCGCGGTGCTGGCCGCGCGTGAGACTGTGTGGTCCTGACGGAGGAGAGCCGTCGGGACCACACAGTCATTTTGACCTGCGGGGATGGTGGTCGGTAAGCTGCTCCGTTGGCGTGCGGTACGCCAGGGCCTCGGGTCAACGTCGGTCGCCGAGACAACCCCCGCCGCGAACGCCTGACCGGCACCCGGTCACGCCGGGATCCACAGCCTCGGAACAGAGGCTCGCAGAGAAAGAGTGGTAAGCGCTGTGCCTACGTACACGCCAAAGGCGGGTGACACCACGAGGTCGTGGCACGTCATCGACGCCACGGACGTGGTGCTTGGCCGCCTTGCCGTCGCGGCAGCCAACCTGCTGCGCGGCAAGCACAAGCCGACGTTCACCCCCAATGTCGACGGCGGTGACTTCGTCATCGTGATCAACGCCGACAAGGTCGCCTTCAGCGGCCAGAAGCTGGACAAGAAGCTGGCGTACCGCCACTCGGGGTACCCGGGCGGTCTGAGCAGCCGCACCATCCGCGAGCTGATGGACAAGCACCCCGACCGTGTCGTGGAGGACGCGATCGTCGGCATGCTGCCCAAGAACAAGCTCGCCCGGCAGATCGCGCGCAAGCTGCACGTCTACGCCGGCCCGACGCACCCCCACGTCGCACAGCAGCCCGTTCCGTACGAGATCAAGCAGGTGGCCCAGTGACCGAAACGACCGAGGCCCTGGAAAACCCAGAGAACCCGGAAACCGCAGAGACCGTCGAGGCCGTTGCCGAGGTGACCGAAGCCCCGGTTGAGGCCTCCGAGGCCTCCGACGTCGCCGCCCCCGCCGAGTCCTACGTCTTCGAGCGGCCCATCCAGACTGTCGGCCGCCGCAAGGAGGCCGTGGTGCGGGTGCGCCTGGTGCCCGGCACCGGCCAGTTCAACCTGAACGGCCGCAGCCTGGAGGGCTACTTCCCCAACAAGGTGCACCAGCAGCTCATCAAGGCCCCGCTGGTGACCGTGGACCGGGTGGAGAGCTTCGACATCTACGCCCACCTGCACGGCGGCGGCCCCTCGGGGCAGGCCGGCGCGCTGCGCCTGGGCATCGCGCGGGCACTGATCGTGGCCTCGCCGGACGACCGTCCCGCGCTGAAGAAGGCCGGCTTCCTCACCCGTGACCCGCGCGCCACCGAGCGCAAGAAGTACGGCCTGAAGAAGGCCCGCAAGGCGCCTCAGTACAGCAAGCGCTGATCAGCCGTCGCTTTCCGGCCACAACTTGGCATCGCGGTGCACAAGTTGCGGCCGGTTGCGGCGTGTCTGCGCCCACCCGCGCCCGGTTTCGGTCACAAAGGAACGGGCACGTTAGGTGCTAGCCCGACAACTGTGAGAGGTTTGGTCGCATGGGTCGACTATTCGGCACCGACGGTGTCCGTGGGGTCGCCAATCGCGAGTTGACCGCCGAACTGGCGCTGGCGCTGGGTTCCGCGGCCGCGCGGCACCTGGCGAGCGCGTCGACGCCGGGCCGGCGGATCGCGGTGATCGGCCGCGATCCGCGGGCCAGCGGCGAAATGCTGGAGGCCGCGGTGATCGCCGGGCTGACCAGCCAGGGAGTCGACGCGCTGCGGGTCGGGGTCCTGCCCACCCCCGCGGTGGCCTATTTGACCGGCGCCTACGACGCCGACTTCGGGGTGATGATCTCCGCCTCGCACAACCCGATGCCCGACAACGGCATCAAGATCTTCGGGCCCGGCGGCCGCAAGCTCGACGACGGCACCGAGGACCAGATCGAGGCCTTGGTCGGGGATCCGGGGCTGCGCCCGGTCGGCGCCGGGATCGGTCGGATCGTGGACGCCGAGGACGCCGCCGACCGCTACCTGCGTCACCTGAGCAAGGCCAGCACCGTGCGGCTCGACGGGCTGACCGTGGTGGTGGACTGCGCCCACGGCGCGGCCTCCGCGGTGGCCCCGCGCGCGTACCGCGCGGCCGGCGCGCGGGTGATCGCGATCAACGCCGAACCCAACGGGCTCAACATCAACGACAACTGCGGCTCCACGCACCTGGATTCGCTGCGCTCGGCGGTCGTCGCCCACCGCGCCGACCTGGGCCTGGCGCACGACGGGGACGCCGACCGGTGCCTGGCCGTCGACGCCGACGGCAACCTCGTCGACGGCGACCACATCATGGTGGTGCTCGCGCTGGCCATGCACGAGGCCGACGAACTGGCCTCACGGACACTGGTGACCACCGTGATGAGCAACCTGGGATTGCATCTGGCCATGCGTTCGGCCGGAATCACGGTACGCACCACCGGTGTTGGCGATCGTTACGTCGTGGAGGAACTGCGGGCAGGCGACTACAGCCTGGGCGGCGAGCAGTCCGGGCACATCGTGATGCCCGCGCTGGGCTCGACCGGGGACGGCATCGTCACCGGGCTGCGGCTGATGAATCGGATGGCGCAGACCGGCTCGTCGCTGGCGCACCTGGCCTCGGCGATGCAGACGCTGCCGCAGGTGCTGATCAACGTCACGGTCGCCGACAAGGCGACGGCGGCCACCGCGCCCTCGGTGCAGTCCGCCGTCGGGCAGGCCGAGGCCGAATTGGGCGATACCGGCCGAATCTTGTTGCGCCCGTCGGGCACTGAGCCCATGATCCGCGTGATGGTGGAGGCCCCGGAAGAGGACATCGCGCAGCGGCTCGCCACCCGGGTCGCCGAAGCGGTCAGCGCCGCGCACTGATCCTGTAGCGCCCGGAACCCCGACCCGTTTGCGGGCGTCGGATTAGGCATGAAATTCGTTGGGGGAACACGGCCCGTTGCCGCCGCCCGCACCCAGATCGATGCATCGGCCACGCACCGGGTCGCTAACCACTTCGCCATGGCCGCCGACTTTCTCGACCGCGCGGTCGGCGATCACCTGGCCAGGCTGGCTTTCAGCGGCGCCGGCGCCGGGCGGGCGCACACCGCGCGCGGCGACGCGCTGCGCGCCGAGTTGGCGCGCCTCACGGAACAGGTGACGCAGTGGTCGCGCGCGTCCACCGAGATCGCCGCCGCGCTGCGGTGCAGCGCCGAGCGCTACGCCGACGCCGAACTGTATGCCGCGGCGCGGATCGCGTAGCTCGTGGCCGATCGGTTGGACGTGGACGCGCGCCTCGCCGAGGGCCGGGTCGCCGTCGAGCACACCCAGAGCTACGTGCAGGCCGGCCACGCGCTCGGCTACCAACATCCCGACCTGACAGCGCATCCCGCCCAGATCCGGGAATGGTATGCGAGCGAGGACGGACTCGATTTGCGCGCGCTCGACCGCGACTGTGCGGAACTGCGGGCGGCCGGCGTGGTGGCGGCCGAAGCGCTGCGGATGCAGCGGGCGCAGGTGGCCGAGTTGGCCGCGGCGTGGGCGGGCCCGGGTGGCGATGCCGCGGTGCAGCTGTTGCAGCGGCATTGCGACATCGCCGACGCGGTCGCCGCCGAACTGCGCGCGGCGGCCCAGCGCTGCGAGTCGCTGCGCGACAACCTGTGGCACCTGGTCGATTCGAAAGTGGCGACGGCCATCGCCGTGGACGACCGCGCGCAGGCGCAGCGGCCGGCCTGGTTGGCCGCCGCCGCCGCGGTCACGGCGGGGGGCTCGGAGGGTGCCCAGGATGTGGTGCGCGGGCAGGTAATTCCCTACGTGGACAACGATATTCGCAACGACTGGCTGAACGCGATGCGGTCAACTTCGGAGGGGGTGGAGACCGCGTACGCCATGGTGATCGACAGGGCGGCCGCCGCCCCGGCAGCGCGGTTCGAGTTTCCCGGTGATCTGGGGGCGAACGTTGTCCCGGTGCAGCTCGCCCCGCCGGTGGAAGCTCCCGCGCTGCGCGTGGAGGACCCGGCGGCGACGGTGGCGGCCGCGGCGCCGGCGCCGGTCGCCCCCACACCCGCTCCGCCGGCGCCCACCGCGGACTGGGGTGGCGGCCTCGGCGATGCGTCGGGGTGGCCCGCCGCGGGGCTGGGCGGGCCGGGCGGGCTCGGTAGCGGACTCGGTTCCGGCGGACTCGGTAGTGGGCTCGGCGGGGGCGGCGGCGGGCTTCTCGGGCTGGCCGGCAGGATCGTCGACGCGATGGGCGATCTGCTCGGGTCGGCGGGCGACGGGTCGGACGGCGCGGACGCGTTCGGCGATTCGTCGGGCGGAAACGCCCTCGACGAGAACCCTTTTCACGCCGACGATCCGACTGAGTCGGAGGGCACGGAGGACGCCGGCGATGCCGAGAACGCGGTCGAGGATGCCGCCGAACCCGCCGAACCCGACGGGCCGGAGTCCGATCAGCAAGCCCAACCGGTCGAGACCCCGCCGCCGGTCGATCCGCCACCAGTCGATCCGCCGCCAGCTGAGCCGCCGGCACCCGCGGCCGCGCCCGCCGCCGATCCCGCGTCCGTCGCGGCCGAGGGGTCGACACCGTGCGAGATTGCCGCGGACCAACTTCCGCAGGCGGGGCAGTGACCGCTCAGGGCTGCAGCTGCAAGGCTTCCTCGACGAAGCGCATGGACTCGTCGCGGTCGGTGGCCTGCGGGCTCAACAACAGCGTGGTCACCCCGGCCTCGGCGAAGGCGGCCATCCGTTCGGCCACATATCCGCGCGGCCCGATCAGCGACATGCCCCGCACCAGCTCGTCGGGCACGGCGTCGATGGCCTCTTGTTTGCGGCCGGACAGATACAGCTCCTGGATCCGGTCGGCGACCTCGCCGTACCCGTAGCGCGTCGCCAGATTGTGGTAGAAATTGCGGCCTTTGGCGCCCATGCCGCCGATGTAGAGACCGAGCTGCGGCTTGACCCAGGCCAGCCGCTCGTCAACGTTGTCCCCGATGGCCAACGACGCGTGCACCATCACGTCGAGCGGACCCAGCGCCGGATCGCGCTTGGCGGCACCGGCGGCCAGGGGCTCGCCCCAGATCGATGCGGCCTTGTCCGGCAGGTAGAAGACGGGCTGCCAGCCCTCGGCGATCTCGGCGGTGAGCTCGACATTTTTCGGGCCCAACGCGGCGATGCTGATCGGAATACGTTCGCGCACAGGGTGATTGATGAGCTGCAGCGGCTTGCCCAAGCCCGTTCCACGGTCGGCGGGCAGCGGCAGCTGGTAGTGCTTGCCGTCGTATTGCACGCGCTCGCGGCGCCACACCTTGCGGCAGATCTCCACGATCTCGCGGGTGCGCCCCAGCGGAGCGTCGAACGGGACCCCGTGAAAGCCCTCGATCACCTGCGGCCCGGAGGTGCCGATGCCGAGGCGGAATCGCCCGTCGGACACGAAATCCAGTCCGGCGGCCGTCATCGCCAGCAGCGACGGCGTGCGGATGTAGAGGGGCAGGACCCCGGACGCCAGTTCGACGGTACTGGTCTTGGCGGCCAGGTATCCCAGCTGGCTGATGGCGTCGAACGAATACGCCTCGGCCACCACCGCGAC
Source organism: Mycobacterium marseillense (assembly GCF_010731675.1). Classification (NCBI taxonomy): domain Bacteria; kingdom Bacillati; phylum Actinomycetota; class Actinomycetes; order Mycobacteriales; family Mycobacteriaceae; genus Mycobacterium; species Mycobacterium marseillense. The sequence goes on along the minus strand of NZ_AP022584.1, from coordinate 2,920,438 downwards.
CTCGATGCCGGACTTCTCCAGTTCGACGACGCGCTCCACGGCTTCGTGGAACCCACCTGAATAGTTGAGAGCGATCCCGATTCGCATCCATGACACTTACCACGCCCCGGTGCGGGGCCGGATCTTCAGCCCGCCGAAGTGCCCGTCCAGTACTCGGCGAAGCGCTGGCCGTCGGCGGCCACGCGAAGGATGTCGTTGCCGGTGAACGAGACCGGGCCGTCGGGGCCGTGGCCGGTGCCCACCCAACGCCCGGCCACCAGGTCACCCTCAGACAGGGGACCGACCTCGATGGTGAAGTTCAAGTCCGAGAACATGTTTCGTGTCTGCTCGATGATCTGCGCGAGCGCGTCCGGTCCGTGTACCTCCCGGCCGGGCCAATGACCGACGAAGTCGTCGGTGACAAGCTCGCCCGCGGCGGGCCGTCCATTCCACAGTTCGGTGATCCAGCGGGCGTACAGGGCGTGGGCGGTTGACATGAACGACCCCTCACTTCAGCAGGGCGACGATCTTTTCTTCCAGCGGAATCGCCTCGGCCTCGGGGTCGATGGCGTCCGTCCCGGGCAGGTGCACCTCCGGGTCGGCGAACTCGCGATACTTCTTGTCGCCGCCCAGGGTGTAGAGCAGGTATCCGGTCAGCAGTGCCCGGACCGACCGCTGGGTACGCCGGTGCGGGCCGGGCAGGCCGAGCACCGCGGCCAGCCGCCGACCCTCGACCAGCCCGCCGGGCTCGGCCTTGCTGACGATGCGCAGCGTCGCGGGGTCCCACGCCTCGGCCAGCGCCAGCGCGTGGGAATTCAGCGTCGTCCGGTCGCCCGGCGCGGTGAAGATCACTCCCGGCACCTTGAGCGTCGCCGCGGGCTGCTGGGCCGGCGGGCTGGTGATGCTGGGAAAAATGGCCGCCACCGCCGCGGGCTTGGCGGGCATTCCGGCGGCGGCGAATACCGCGGCCGAGCCGCCGAAACCATGACCGACCACGCCCAGCTTGGCGGGGTGCACGCTGATGTTGCCGGGCCCGAGGCGCACACCCGACACGATGTCGAGCGCGGTACCCAGATCGAAGGCGAAATTCAGCACCGAGGGGGCCACGCCCCGCTGGGTGTCCGGAGCGCCGGCCACGATGCCCCACGACGCCAGATGCTCGAGCAGATTCGAGTAGCGGGCGGCGCCGGTGAGCCACTCGTGGCCAAACGCCACGCCGGGCAGATTCAGGCCCTCCTCCGGCGTGTACACCACTCCCGGCAGACCGGCAAAAGCCAGGTCACCCCGCAAAACCCGATGCGGACCACGGCGGTGCAGAGCGGCGACGAGCTTGCGGATGCGGGCCACGCGTCGACGTTAGCGCATCGCAATCGCGCGCCGGCCAAGATGACTAGGCCGTGACCTCGATGACCCCCGCCCGCCACAGCGCGGCGTAGAGCTGGCGCAGCGTGGCGGTGAGCACGTGGGTGGTCATGTCCATCAAGGCGTTTCCGGAGCCCGTCGACGGCTGCCGACGCGGCCGGGCGGTGCGCCCGGGCGGCGGCGCCGACGGGGCGGGCACCACATCGTCGTACCGAACTGCGGTCATGATTGCCTCCTCATGGCGCACGGTGGTCGGTCGGAGCAAGTTACGCATTTCAATGCGACCCGCTGCACAATTCCCGATGAACAGCCATTGACGACTGCATTCATGCTTCGGCGAAAACGGGAATCGGGGTAGCCAGAACGTTCGGGCAGCCCCACGCAGCTCGTCCTTCGGTCGGTGACGATCTTTGCTGACAATTCGAATGCTAAGGGCGTTTGTCGCGGCGGCGATGACGTGAACGCGAACGTCGCGCGCACATCAGGTGAAAGAATTCCCGCCGGTTACCGCGGCGACGCCAACGGCGGAGCACTGGGCGGATTGGTCCAGGACGTCCACCTGAGGCCGTCCCAGTAGCGATGCCCGGCCCCCGACGGATCGCGGTACCAGCCCGGCGGCGGCCCGATCGGGGCGGCCGCGGGCGCTGCGGGGACATCGCCGGCGCCGGGTTGTTCGGCCAGCTTGCGGACCTGGCGGATGGCGCCCCAATTGGAAAGAAGCGCAGCCCAGTTCATCACCACCAGCGACAGCACGCTCCACCAGCCGGCCAGCAGGTTGTGGTTCTGCGCGCGGCGATACGCCCGTTCGCATTGGTCGAGGGTGCCGGTGACGGTGTAGGTGCGCTGCTGGAAGAAGGCGATCGCGCCGGTGTGCTCGACGAGTGGGAGGGAGAACTGGCGGTAAGGGCCGGTCACGACGCGCCTTTCTGCAGGTGGGCGGCCTAACCATAGCGCCGGATTGCAGGTTTGGTGTGCCGCCTGCACTACCCTGGTCAGAATGTGCGGAATTGTCGGCTACGTCGGGCAGCAGCCCGCCTGTGACGTCGTCATGGCCGCGCTGCGCCGGATGGAGTACCGCGGGTACGACTCGTCGGGCATCGCGCTGGCGAACGGCAGTGGCCCCTCGGCAGGCACCCTGACGGTGAGCCGCCGCGCCGGCCGGCTGGCGAACCTGGAAGAGGCCGTCGCCCAGATGCCGCCGTCATCCCTGACCGGCACCACCGGGCTGGGGCACACCCGGTGGGCCACCCACGGGCGCCCCACCGACCGCAACGCGCACCCGCACCGCGACGCCGCCGGCAAGATCGCCGTGGTCCACAACGGCATCATCGAGAACTACGCGAACCTGCGCCACGAGCTCGAGGCCCAGGGCGTGGAGTTCGCCAGCGACACCGACACCGAGGTCGCGGTGCACTTGGTGGCGCAGACCTACCGCCACGGCGAGACCGCCGGCGATTTCGTCGCGTCGGTGCTCGCGGTGCTGCGCCGCCTCGACGGCCACTTCACGTTGGTGTTCGCCAACGCCGATGACCCCGGCACCATCGTCGCCGCGCGCCGCTCCACCCCGCTGGTGCTCGGCATCGGCGACGGCGAGATGTTCGTGGGTTCCGACGTGGCGGCCTTCATTCCACACACCCGCAACGCCGTCGAGCTCGGCCAGGACCAGGCCGTGGTGATCACCGCCGACGGCTACCAGATCACCGACTTCGATGGCAACGACGACGTCGAATACCGCGAGTTCCATATCGATTGGGATCTGGCCGCCGCCGAAAAGGGCGGCTACGAGTACTTCATGCTCAAGGAGATCGCCGAGCAGCCCGCCGCCGTCGCCGACACCCTGCTGGGCCACTTCGTGGACGGCCGGATCGTGCTCGACGAGCAGCGCCTGAGCGATCAGGAACTGCGCGAGATCGACAAGGTGTTCGTGGTGGCCTGCGGCACCGCGTATCACTCCGGGCTGCTGGCCAAATACGCCATCGAGCACTGGACGCGGCTGCCGGTCGAGGTGGAGCTGTCCAGCGAATTCCGTTACCGCGACCCGGTTTTGGACCGCAGCACCCTGGTGGTCGCCATCTCGCAGTCCGGCGAGACCGCCGACACGCTCGAAGCGGTGCGGCACGCCAAGGAGCAGAAGGCCAAGGTGCTGGCGATCTGCAACACCAACGGCTCACAGATTCCGCGCGAGTGCGACGCGGTGCTCTACACCCGCGCAGGCCCGGAAATCGGGGTGGCGTCGACGAAGACGTTCCTGGCGCAGATCACCGCCAACTATCTGGTCGGCCTGGCGCTGGCGCAGGCCCGGGGCACCAAATACCCCGACGAGGTGGCCCGGGAGTACCACGAGCTGGAAGCCATGCCGGACCTCGTCGCGCGGGTCCTCGCGACGATCAAGCCGGTGGCCGCGCTGGCTTATCAGTTCGCCCAGTCGCCGACGGTGCTGTTCTTGGGCCGCCACGTCGGCTACCCGGTGGCGCTGGAAGGTGCGCTCAAACTCAAGGAATTGGCGTACATGCACGCCGAGGGATTCGCCGCGGGCGAACTCAAGCACGGCCCCATCGCGCTGATCGAGGACGACCTGCCCGTCATCGTCGTCATGCCGTCCCCCAAGGGGTCGGCCGTGCTGCACGCCAAGCTGCTGTCGAACATCCGCGAGATCCAGGCGCGCGGGGCCATCACCATCGTGATCGCCGAAGAGGGTGACGACACGGTGCGCCCCTACGCCGATCACCTGATCGAAATCCCCTCGGTGTCAACGCTTCTGCAGCCGCTGCTGTCGACGATCCCGCTGCAGGTGTTCGCCGCGTCGGTGGCCCAGGCGCGCGGCTACGACGTGGACAAGCCGCGCAACCTGGCCAAGTCCGTCACCGTCGAGTAGGCGGACATCGGCCGGACCGCTTCGCCGGTATCGCCGACGAACCCGCGGGCGATCCATTACATTGCCCTGGGAAAGCAGTTCGGCCAACTGGTCAGGCGGCGGCCGTGCGGGAGGAAGTATGCGATCGGGCGGCATGAAATACACCGTCGTAGGGCTCGTCGCGCTCATCATCGCGGCATACGTCGGGTCGATCATGATGTACGCCCAAGGCGACGCCGTCCGGCGGCTGGAGGACGTCACCCCGGTCGCGAGCGGCGACGAGCCTTCGGCGACGTTCAACGTCGAAGAGATCCAGTCGAACAACAGCGTGCTTGCCGTCAACCTCGCCTTCAATCCGGGATCGGCGTTGCTGGATCCGAAAACCCACCATCTCAAGGAGGATCTGAGCCTTCGAGTCAGATCCTCGGCGATGCCGTCGCGGCACACCTGGACCAAGGGCATGCTCCCCGGGCTGATGGCGGTCCCGCTGACCATCGGCGGGCAGATCGAACGTTGGCCGTTTGACCGCTATCGCTCGGGCCCACTGGAAGTCGAGATCTTCTATGGCTCCGAGACCGATCGCGCCCCGGCCCACGTGCCCGTCACCTTCGTCGACCACCTCTCGGGGTGGCAGCTCACCGCGACCAGGCCTCAGGCGGACGGACCGTATCGGCTGTATCTGCGGCGATCGCTGAGCACCGCGGCGTTCGCCATCGTCATCCTCGGCGTGCTCATCACGATCGCCAGTCTGGCTCTGTTCGTTGCGATTCAGACCGCGCGGGACCGGCGACCGTTCCAGCCGCCGATGACGACGTGGTACGCGGCAATGCTGTTCGCGGTGGTGCCGCTGCGAAACGCGCTACCCGGCTCACCGCCCTTCGGCAGCTGGGTCGACATCACCGTCGTGATCTGGGTCCTCCTCGCGCTGGCGGTCTCGATGGTGCTCTACATCGGCTGCTGGTGGCGACATCTGAATCCACCGGCGCTCGCCGCCGCGGCGCCGGCCGCGGAGCCCGCACCCTCGCGTAGCTAAGGGCGGCGGCGTGTTTGCCGCCGAAGTCGTACGCGCGCAGCGCCCCACGTGCGAAGGTTGATGTCGTGGCGCATGCATCGGTGCGGGCGCGGGTGCGCAGCATGACGCTGACGGTGTGGCATTTCGTCAGCACCGCGCCGCTGACCTACGGCTGGCTGTTGGTGCTGATGGCCACGACGATCATCCAGAACCATCTCACCGGCCGGCAGTTGCACTCGGTTTTGCTGCACCGCTCCACCAACATTCACGAGTTGGGCAAAAACCCGCTCGACGTACTGTTTTCCAGCCTGCTGTGGATCGACGGCAAAAACTTCGAGCCCTACCTGCTGCTGTTCACCCTGTTCCTCGCGCCGGCCGAACATTGGCTCGGCCAGCTGCGGTGGCTCACTGTGGGATTGAGCTCGCACATCCTTGCCACCTACATCAGCGAGGGCATCCTGTACTTCGCGATCGAGGAACGCGATGCGTCGCAACGCCTCGTGCACGCCCGCGACATCGGGGTCAGCTATTTCCTCGTCGGCGTGATGGCCGTCCTGGCCTACCACATCGCCCGGCCCTGGCGCTGGGGCTATCTCGGGGTGCTGTTCGTCATCTTCGGTTTCCCGTTGATCACGATGGACCGCGTCGACCTGGACTTCACCGCGATCGGGCATTTCGCCTCGATCCTCATCGGCCTGTGCTTCTACCCGCTGACCCGCACGCGCACCCGGCGCAGCCGGCAATTGAGTCCGGCGCACCTGAAGGCCATGGCGCGCCGCAGCGTCCCCCCGGCGGACCCGGGCTGATGCCGGGCCGCGGCGAAAGATGGTGGGCGCCAAGCCCCCGCGACGGCGACACGTAGTCTGGCTCTGATGCGGCATTACTACTCCGTAGATGCGATCCGCCAGGCCGAGGCGCCGCTGCTGGCCAGCCTGCCTGACGGCGCCCTGATGCGCCGCGCGGCCTACGGGCTGGCCACCGAGATCATCGGCGAATTAGCGGCCCGCACCGGCGGGGTGAGCGGGCGACGGGTGTGCGCGGTCGTCGGCTCCGGAGACAACGGCGGTGACGCGCTCTGGGCGGCGACCTTCGTGCGCCGACGCGGCGCGGCCGCCGACGCGATCCTGCTCAACCCCGAGCGCACCCACCGCAAGGGGCTGGCGGCGTTTCGCAGCGCGGGCGGCAGGATCGTCGAAAGTGTCTCGCCCGCAACCGATCTCGTCATCGACGGGGTGGTGGGGATCTCCGGCTCGGGGGCATTGCGGCCCGCCGCGGCCGAGGTGTTCGCCGCGGTCGACGAGGCGAGGATTCCGGTGGTCGCCGTCGACATCCCCAGCGGCATCGACGCGGCGACCGGGGCCACCAGCGGCCCCGCGGTGCGCGCCGCGGCGACCGTCACCTTCGGCGGGCTCAAACCCGTGCACGCGCTCGGCGACTGCGGCCGGGTGCGGTTGATCGAGATCGGGCTGGACCTGCCAAACACGGACGTGCTGGGCTTCGAGGCCGCCGACGTGGCGCCGCGCTGGCCGGTGCCGGGACCCCACGACGACAAGTACACCCAGGGCGTCACGGGCGTGATGGCCGGCTCGTCGACGTATCCGGGGGCCGCCGTGCTGTGCACGGGCGCCGCGGTCGCGGCCACCTCCGGGATGGTCCGCTACGCCGGCAGCGCGCACCGCGAGGTGCTCGCGCATTGGCCCGAGGTGATCGCCTCGCCGTCCCCCGCGTCGGCCGGGCGGGTGCAGTCCTGGGTCGTCGGGCCCGGATTGGGCACCGACGACGCCGGGGCGGCGGCGCTGTGGTTCGCGCTCGACACCGACCTGCCGGTGATCGTCGACGCCGACGGGCTGACCATCCTGGCGGCCCATCCCGACTTGGTGGCCGGCCGTAGCGCGCCGACGGTGCTGACTCCGCACGCGGGTGAATTCGCGCGCCTAGCGGGTAACCCCCCCGGTGATGACCGGGTGGGGGCGTGCCGCAAACTGGCCGACGCGTTCGGCGCCACGGTGTTGCTCAAGGGAAACGTCACGATCGTCGCCGATCCGGGCGGCCCCGTCTACCTCAGTCCGGCCGGGCAGTCCTGGGCGGCCACCGCCGGCTCCGGCGACGTGCTGTCCGGCATGATCGGCGCGCTGCTGGCGGCGGGCCTGGCGCCCGGCGAGGCGGCCGCGGCGGCGGCCTTCGTCCACGCGCGCGCGGCGGCGGGATCGGCCGCCGACCCGGGCCCCGGCGACGCGCCCACCTCGGCCTCGCGCATGGTGCCCCACATCCGAGCCGCCCTGGCCGCCCTGTAGACCCATCGAGAGGATTCCCCAGTGCCACAACACCCTTCGCTGCCCGCGCACTCCATCGCCCCCGCCTACACCGGCCGGTTGTTCACGGCGCCGGTCCCCGCCCTGCGGATGCCCGACGAGTCGATGGATCCCGACGCCGCCTACCGCTTCATCCACGACGAGCTGATGCTCGACGGCAGCTCACGGCTGAACCTGGCCACCTTCGTCACCACCTGGATGGACCCCGAGGCCGGCAAGCTGATGGCCGAGACGTTCGACAAGAACATGATCGACAAGGACGAATACCCGGCGACCGCGGCCATCGAGCAGCGCTGTGTATGCATGGTCGCCGACCTGTTCCACGCCGACGGCCTGAACGACGCCGACCCCTACAGCGCGTGCGGGGTCTCCACGATCGGCTCCAGCGAGGCGGTGATGCTGGGTGGGCTGGCAATGAAGTGGCGGTGGCGCGCAAAGGTCGGCAAAGACTGGAAGGGCCGCACCCCGAACCTGGTGATGGGGTCCAACGTCCAGGTGGTCTGGGAGAAGTTCTGCCGCTACTTCGACGTCGAGCCGCGCTACCTGCCGATGGAGGAGGGGCGCTACGTCATCACCCCCGAACAGGTCGTCGACGCCGTCGACGAGAACACCATCGGCGTGGTGGCGATCCTCGGCACCACCTACACCGGCGAGCTGGAGCCGGTCGCCGACATCTGCGGCGCGCTGGACAAGCTGGCCGCCGGCGGTGGTGTGGACGTCCCGGTGCACGTCGACGCCGCCAGCGGCGGGTTCGTGGTGCCCTTCCTGCACCCGGAACTCAAGTGGGACTTCCGGCTGCCCCGGGTGGTCTCGATCAACGTCAGCGGCCACAAGTACGGGCTGACCTACCCCGGCGTCGGGTTCGTCGTATGGCGCAGCAAGGAGTACCTGCCCGACGACCTGGTGTTTCGGGTCAACTACCTCGGCGGCGACATGCCGACCTTCACGCTGAACTTCTCCCGCCCCGGCAACCAGGTGGTCGGCCAGTACTACAACTTCCTGCGGCTCGGCCGGGAGGGCTACACCAAGGTCATGCAGACGCTGTCCGGGACGGCGCGCTGGCTGGGGGAGCAGCTGCGGGTCAGCGAGCACTGCGAGCTGGTCTCCGACGGCTCGGCGATCCCCGTGGTCGCCTTCCGGCTGTCCAAGGATCGCGGCTACACCGAATTCGACGTCTCCCACGAGCTGCGGACCTACGGCTGGCAGGTGCCCGCCTACACCATGCCGGACAACGCCACCAACGTCTCGGTGCTGCGCATCGTGGTGCGCGAGGGCCTGTCCGCCGACCTGGCCCGGGCCCTGCACGATGATGCCGTCTCGGCGCTGAGCGCGCTTGACAAGCTCCGGCCCGGCGGCCACTACGCGGATCAGCACTTCGCGCACTAAGCCCGCGCCGCGCGACGGCAACTAGCGACGCAAATCGCGAGTAACGACGTCGGTAGTTGCAGTCTCGCGGTGCATTTTCGGCTTCTGGGACAATGGCGGCCATGAACGGGCGGGCCGCTGCGCCGATATCCCTGACCCCGGGCCTCCTCGCCGAGGCCCTGGTCGACCTGGGCGCCATCGCGCACAACGTGCGGCTGCTGTGCGAGCAGGCCGGCGGCGCGCGGGTGATGGCAGTCGTCAAGGCCGACGGCTACGGCCACGGAGCCGCCCAGACGGCACGCGCCGCGCTGGCCGCGGGCGCGGCCGAGCTGGGGGTCGCCACCGTCGACGAGGCGCTGGCGCTGCGCGCCGACGGGCTCAGCGCGCCGGTGCTGGCATGGCTGCACCCGCCCGGCATCGACTTCGCGCCCGCGCTGCTGGCCGACATCCAGATCGCCGTGTCGTCGGAGCGTCAGCTCGACGAGCTGCTGGACGCGGTGCGCCGCACGGGCCGGACCGCGACCGTCACCGTCAAGGTCGACACCGGGCTGAATCGCAATGGCGTAGCGCCGGCGGACTACCCGTCGATGCTGACGGCCCTGCGCCGCGCCGTCGCCGAGAACGCCATCGTGCTGCGCGGCCTGATGTCCCACATGGTGTACGCCGATCAACCCGCCAACCCGGTCAACGACCTTCAGGCCCAACGGTTTACCGACATGCTGGCCGTCGCGCGCGATCAGGGGGTGTCCTACGAGGCGGCGCACCTGTCGAACTCGTCGGCCACCATGTCACGTCCCGACCTGGCCTTCGACATGGTGCGTCCGGGCATCGCGGTCTACGGACTGAGCCCGGTGCCCGAGCTCGGCGACATGGGACTGATCCCGGCCATGACGGTGAAATGCCCGGTGGCACTGGTGAAGTCGATTCGCGCGGGCGACAGCGTGTCCTACGGGCACACCTGGACCGCGCAGCGCGACACGACGCTCGCGTTGCTGCCCGTCGGCTACGCCGACGGCGTCTTCCGTTCCCTGGGTAACCGCCTCGAGGTGTTGATCAACGGCAGGCGCCGACCGGGCGTCGGCCGGATCTGCATGGACCAGTTCGTGGTCGACCTCGGCCCCGGCCCCACTGATGTCGACGAGGGCGACGAGGCGATCCTGTTCGGGCCCGGCGCAAACGGCGAGCCTACCGCCCAGGATTGGGCCGATCTGCTCGGCACCATCCACTACGAAGTGGTGACCAGCCCCCGCGGGCGCATCACCAGGACCTACCGCGAGGCGCGAACCGTTGAGCCGTGAGGGAACCCGCCGGCGCCACAAGGGCAGGGCCTGGCTTGCGGGGGGTGCGGGGCTGACGGCCATCGCCACCATCATCGGAGCCTCGGCCCGCCGGTCGATCACCCAGCGCGCCACGGCCGAAGACCCGTACGCCCATGAGGATTTCAACCGGCTCGAGGACGACCGCGGCCTGGTGGTGACCACGCCCGACGGGGTGCCGCTCGCGGTCCGCGACGCGGGTCCCGCCGACGCGCCGTTGACCCTGGTGTTCGTGCACGGATTCTGCCTGCAGATGGGGGCTTTTCACTTCCAGCGGACCCGGCTGCCCGACCAGTTGGGTCCCGACGTGCGCATGGTCTTCTACGACCAGCGCGGCCACGGCCGATCCGGCGAGGCCGCGCCCGAGACCTACACGCTGACCCAGCTGGGCAGGGACCTGCAAACCGTGCTCAACGTGGTGGTGCCGCGCGGAATGATCGTGCTGGTGGGTCATTCGATGGGCGGCATGACGGTGCTGTCGCACGCCCGCCAGTTCCCCGAAGAGTACGGGCGCCGAATCGTGGGCGCCGCGCTGATTTCCTCGGCGGCCGAGGGGGTCGCGAGATCACCGCTGGGCGAGATCCTGAAAAACCCTGCGCTGGAAGCGGTTCGGGTCGCCGCACGGTCCGCGCCGAACCTGATGCATCGCGGCCGCAACGTATCGCGCTCGCTGATCGGCCCGGTGCTGCGCGCCGCCTCCTACAGCGATCTGCAGGTCAGTCGGAGCCTGGACGCGTTCTCCCAGCGGATGATGAACAGCACGCCCATCCCCACCATGGTGGGATTTCTGGACGCGTTGGAAAAGCACGACGAAACCGCCGGCCTGTGGACACTGCTGCGGATTCCCACCCTGATCGCCTGCGGGGACCACGACCTGCTCACCCCGGACGAATATGCGCGAAAGATGGCCGCCAGCCTCCCGCAGTCCGAGTTGGTGATCGTCGTCGGGGCGAGTCACCTGGCGCTGCTGGACAAACCGGAAGCCATCAACGGTGGGCTGGTGCGGCTGGTCAGGCGCGCCACTCCGACCAAGGCGGCGCTGAGGCTGCGGCGGATTCGAGAAAGGCTGAGGCGCCGTGGGTCACGTTGAGGGTGGTGCGGGCACCGCGACGTGTGAGCGGGTCGAGGACACGATCGCGTTGGGAACCCGGCTCGGTGAGCAGCTGCGGGCGGGGGACGTGGTGGTGCTCTCGGGTCCGCTGGGTGCGGGAAAGACCGTGCTGGCCAAGGGAATCGCCGCGGCCATGGACGTCGACGGCCCGGTCACCTCGCCGTCCTACGTGTTGGCGCGGGTGCATGCGCCGCGCCGGGAAGGCGCCCCGACGATGATTCACGTCGACATGTACCGGTTGCTCGATCACACCGACAATCAGGGCGCCGGCCTGCTCGGTGAACTCGATTCGCTGGACTTGGACAGCGATCTCGACGACGCCGTCGTCGTGGTGGAATGGGGTGAGGGCCTGGTCGAGCGCCTCGCGGAACGGCATCTCGACATCAAGCTGGAGCGCCTCAGCGGGTCCGACGTGCGGATCGCGACCTGGCGGTGGGCCGACAGCGGGGCCGCTTCATGAGCACCCTCGTGCTGACCCTCGACACCTCCACCCCGGCGGTGACGGCCGGCGTCGTGCGGCGCGAGGACCTGTGCGTGCTGGCGCAGCGGGTCACCGTCGACGCCCGCGCCCACGCCGAACGCCTCACCCCGAATGTGGTTGCCGCCCTGGCGGATGCGGGCCTGACGATGGCCGACCTCGACGCCGTCGTGGTGGGCTGCGGCCCAGGGCCGTTCACCGGGCTGCGCGCCGGGATGGCCACCGCCGCCGCCTACGGGCACGCGCTGGGCATCCCGGTGTACGGCGTGTGCAGCCTGGACGCCATCGGCGTGCAAACCACCGGGGACGCGCTCGTGGTCACCGACGCCCGCCGCCGCGAGGTCTACTGGGCCCGCTACCGCGACGGCATTCGGACCGGCGGACCGGGAGTTGATGCCCCCGCCGCCGTCGACCCCGGCGGCGTGCGGGCGGTGGCCGGCTCACCCGAACACGCCGCGATGTTCGGCCTGCCGGTGTGCGAGCCCGTGCACCCCACGCCGGCCGGACTCGTTGCCGCGGTAAGGGATTGGTCCGCTGATCCGGCACCGCTGGTGGCGCTGTACCTGCGTCGGCCCGACGCCAAACCCCTGGCGGCGCGGCAATGATCGCCGAGCCCGTGACCCTCGGCGCGTTGACGTCGGCCGACGCGCAGCGCTGCGCCGCGCTGGAGGCGCAGCTCTTCGGCGGTGACGACCCGTGGCCGGCGGCGGCGTTCAATCGCGAATTGGCCAGTCCCCACAACCATTACGTGGGTGCGCGCGTCGGCGAAACGCTCGTCGGCTACGCCGGTATCTCGCGATTGGGCCGCACACCGCCCTACGAGCACGAGGTCCACACCATCGGCGTGGACCCCGCCTATCAGGGGCAGGGCATCGGTCGCCGGTTGCTCGACGAACTGCTGACATTCGCCGACGGCGGTGTCGTATACCTGGAAGTGCGCACCGACAACGAGGCGGCCATCGGGCTGTATACCAGCGTCGGGTTCGAGCAGATCGGCCTGCGCCGGCGCTACTACCGCGTCAGCGGCGCCGACGCGTACACCATGCGGCGGGAGGCGCTTTCATGACCGTGATCTTGGCCATCGAAACCTCCTGTGACGAAACGGGAGTCGGCATCGCGCGGCTGGACGCGAACGGCACCGTCACCCTGCTGGCCGACGAGGTGGCCTCCAGCGTCGACGAACACGTGCGGTTCGGCGGCGTGGTGCCCGAGATCGCCTCTCGCGCGCACCTCGAGGCGCTGGGGCCCGCCATGCGGCGCGCGCTGTCGACCGCCGGGGTGGACAAGCCCGACGTCGTCGCGGCCACTATCGGGCCCGGGCTAGCCGGCGCCCTGTTGGTGGGAGTCGCTGCGGCCAAAGCATATTCGGCCGCGTGGGGGGTGCCGTTCTACGCGGTGAACCATCTGGGGGGGCACCTGGCCGCCGACGTCTACGAGCACGGGCCGCTGCCCGAATGCGTGGCGCTGCTGGTCTCGGGCGGCCACACCCACCTGCTGCACGTGCGTTCGCTCGGCGAGCCGATCGTCGAGCTGGGCAGCACCGTCGACGACGCGGCCGGCGAGGCGTACGACAAGGTGGCGCGCCTGCTGGGGCTGGGTTACCCGGGCGGCAGGGTGCTCGACGAGTTGGCCCGCACCGGTGACCGCGACGCGATCGCCTTCCCGCGCGGCATGACCGGGCCGCGCGACGACCCCTACGCGTTCAGCTTCTCGGGCCTCAAGACGGCGGTGGCCCGGCACCTGGAAAGCCACCCCGACGCGGTGAACGCCGATGTCGCGGCCGGCTTCCAGGAGGCCGTGGCCGACGTGCTGACCCGCAAGGCCGTGCGCGCCGCGACGGACCTCGGCGTCTCGACACTGCTGATCGCGGGGGGAGTGGCCGCGAATTCGCGGCTGCGGGAGCTGGCGGAGCAGCGCTGCGCGGCGGCCGGGCTGACGCTGCGCATCCCCCGGCCGCGGCTGTGCACCGACAACGGGGCGATGATCGCCTCGTTCGCCGCGCATCTGGTGGCGGCCGGGGCGCCGCAATCCCCGCTGGACGCCCCCAGCGACCCGGGCCTACCGGTGATGAAGGCGCAGGTCAGCTGATCGCTGAGGGCGAACATGCGGGGAGCAGCAGGGTGCCCTTGAGTGCTAGCACTCCCGTGTATAGAGTGCTAGGTGGCAATCGGCCACGCCCTGTGTCGGCACCCGCGACGACGGCGCTCGGGCATGGACGAATGCCGAACACCTGATAATTCGGCAGGTTCCGGGCGCGCCCCGGACCGGCCACCAACTCCGGTCCGGGCTCGTCCCGGACCCGACCCAAACACTGGAGGGCTCCAATCGTGGCGAAGGTGAACATCAAGCCACTCGAGGACAAGATTCTCGTGCAGGCCAACGAGGCCGAGACCACGACCGCGTCCGGTCTGGTCATTCCCGACACCGCCAAGGAGAAGCCGCAGGAAGGCACCGTCGTCGCAGTCGGCCCCGGCCGGTGGGACGAAGACGGCGAGAAGCGCATCCCGCTGGACGTCTCGGAAGGCGACACCGTCATCTACAGCAAGTACGGCGGCACCGAGATCAAGTACAACGGCGAGGAGTACCTGATCCTGTCGGCACGCGACGTGCTGGCTGTCGTCTCCAAGTAAGAACCGTGTCCCGCCCCGGCGATCCCCGCGTCCGCGCGGGTGATTTCCGGGGCGGCATGCGTTTGGGGCTAGTGGCGATCGCAAGCGCGGCGAAGCCGGGCGAAGCGGGTCGCCGCCATTCAAACAAGGAGCCTGATGAGCAAGATTATTCAGTACGACGAAACGGCGCGCCGCGCCATCGAGGCGGGCGTGAACACGCTCGCCGACGCGGTACGGGTGACGCTGGGCCCCCGCGGCCGGCATGTGGTGCTGGCCAAGGCATTCGGCGGGCCGGCGGTCACCAACGACGGTGTCACCGTCGCGCGTGAGATCGACCTGGAAGACCCGTTCGAGAACCTGGGCGCCCAGCTGGTGAAGTCGGTGGCGACCAAGACCAACGACGTCGCCGGCGACGGCACCACCACGGCCACCGTGCTGGCCCAGGCGTTGGTCAAGGGCGGCCTGCGCCTGGTCGCGGCCGGCGCCAACCCCATCGAACTCGGTGCGGGAATCTCCAAGGCCGCCGACGCGGTGTCCGAGGCGCTGCTGGCGTCGGCCACCCCGGTCTCCGGCAAGGACGCGATCGCCCAGGTGGCGACCGTGTCGTCGCGCGACCAGCTCCTCGGTGAGCTCGTCGGCGAGGCGATGACCAAGGTCGGCACCGACGGCGTGGTCAGCGTCGAGGAATCCTCCACGCTGAGCACCGAGCTCGAGTTCACCGAAGGCGTCGGCTTCGACAAGGGCTTCCTGTCGGCGTATTTCGTGACCGACTTCGATGCCCAGCAGGCCGTCCTGGACGATCCGGTGATCCTGTTGCACCAGGACAAGATCAGCTCGCTGCCCGACCTGCTGCCCATGCTGGAAAAGGTCGCCGAATCGGGCAAGCCGCTGCTGATCATCGCCGAGGACATCGAAGGCGAGCCGCTCGCAACCCTGGTCGTGAACTCCATCCGCAAGACGCTCAAGGCCGTCGCGGTCAAAGCGCCGTTCTTCGGCGACCGCCGCAAGGCGTTCCTCGAGGATCTGGCGGTCGTGACGGGCGGCCAGGTGATCAACCCCGACGCCGGCCTGCTGCTGCGCGAGGTCGGCACGGACGTGCTGGGCTCGGCCCGGCGCGTGGTGGTCAGCAAGGACGACACCGTCATCGTCGACGGCGGCGGCGCCAACGACGCGGTGGCCAACCGCATCAAGCAGCTGCGCGCCGAGATCGAGTCCAGCGACTCCGACTGGGACCGCGAAAAGCTGCAGGAGCGGCTGGCCAAGCTCGCCGGCGGCGTCGCGGTGATCCAGGTGGGTGCCGCCACCGAGACCGCGCTCAAGGAGCGCAAGGAAAGCGTCGAGGATGCCGTCGCGGCCGCCAAGGCGGCCGTCGAGGAAGGCATCGTGGCGGGCGGCGGCTCGGCCCTGCTGCAGACCCGCGCGGCGCTGCAGGAGCTGCGCGGTTCGCTGTCCGGCGACCAGGCGCTCGGCGTCGACGTCTTCTCCGAGGCGCTGGCGGCCCCGCTGTACTGGATCGCCACCAACGCCGGGCTCGACGGCGCGGTCGCGGTGCACAAGGTGACCGAGCTGCCCAACGGGCACGGGCTCAACGCGGACAAGCTCACCTACGGTGACTTGATCGCCGACGGCGTCATCGACCCGGTCAAGGTCACCCGCTCGGCGGTGCTCAACGCGGCGTCGGTGGCACGGATGGTGCTGACCACCGAGACGGCGGTCGTCGACAAGCCGGCCGAGGAATCCGATGACCACGGCCACGGCCACGGTCATCACCACCACTGAGTTCCCTCTAATGCCCGACCGTGGGGCTAAGGTACGAAATCCCAACGCTTTTCGTGCATAGGCCCCACGGTCGGCGTCGTATAGCCCATCCCGGCCCGCTTCAGAACTTAGAACCCAATCCCGCGATCAGGTTGATGGTGACCGCCAGGACGACCGCGCCGAGCAGGTAGGACAGCAGCGCGTGGCGCAGCACCGTCGCCCTGATGGATGTCAATCCGATCTCGGTGTCTGACACCTGATAGGTCATGCCGACGGTGAAGGCCACGTACGCGAAGTCACGGAAGCGCGGTCGCTCCGGGTCGTGGAAGTCGATTCCGCCCGGCTCACCGGAGTAATAGAGCCGCGCGTAGTGCACGGTGAACAGCGTATGCACGGCGAACCAGGATGCCGCGACGGTCAGGATGCCGACGACGGCGGCCTCGAGGGCGCCGGGGCCCGACCGCGACGCGGCGGCCACCACGTAGCCGACCCCGCCCAGGCTCGCGACGCTTGCCGACACGATGACCGCATCGGAGGCCCATCGGGTGGGGTCCTCCCTGGTCGCATACTCGCGGGTTTGGTCGGCGTCCATTCCACCGAGCAGGAGCCGCGTCCACACCACGTAGACAGCGGCGGTGATGACCCAGCCCGCCAGGGCGAACCGCCAGCCGACCGTGTTGCCGATTACGAGAGCGACGCCAATCCCGAGTACGGCCGCCACCGCTATCCGAGCCGCGACCGTGTCGCGAAAGAAAATACCGAGGGAACTCACAAACCCGACCTAAGCACCCGCACATGCCATCGGGTAGCACGAAATCGGTAGCGCCACGGTCATTGCCCGACGAGGACCCCGACGATGACGATGACCACGCCCACCACGATCGCCACCGACAGCGACGCCAACCCGAAGCTGACAAAGCCTTCCTTCGCCGCCGAGGCCTGGTGGTCGCCCGCCGCGATGGGCGCGAAGCGGCGCCCGGCGCCCCACGCCGCCGCGAGCAGCACGGTCAACCAGTTGGCGTAGCCGGCATACGTGACGAGCGCGACCGCCGCGATTCCCCACGCGTGGGACAGGTGCAGGTGTGGCCACAGCAAACCGAGCAACACCAGGAACATGCCGTTGAGCACCCCCTCGAGGTGGCTCGACAACCCCATTCGCGCGTTCTTCAGCGCGGGCACGGCCAGCCCGGTGAGCAGGCCGAGCAGGAACAGGACCAGGCCCAGGGTGAACAGCGCGGTCTGCATCTCAGAACAGTAATTCCCCGGTGCAGGGCGCGCGGTGCTTTTTCTTCTGTCTGGGGCGTCAGCGGCTGCTGGGTGCACGCGGGCTCAAACGCGAGGGCGGTCGCCGAGGGAATAGTATCGAACGATACAGTTTTGTATGATACGAGATGATCGGATGAGAGGCGGAGGCCATGGACGTATACGAGGCAGTCACAAGCCGACGGGCGGTGCGCGGGTTCACCAACAGGCCGGTTCCGAAAGGGGTGCTAGAGCGTGTGCTGTCCGCGGCAGCGCGGTCGCCCTCGGCGTCGAACATTCAGCCGTGGAACATCTACGTGCTCACCGGTGCGCCGTTGGCAGAGCTGAAAAAGCGCTCCGTTGCACGGGTGGCCGCCGGCGCGCCGTGGGATGAGCGGGAGTACGAAATGTACCCGCAGGCGCTGCAGTCCCCGTATCGCGAGCGGCGGTCGACGTTCGGCAAGGAGCGCTACAGCGCACTGGGCATCGCGCGGGATGACTGGGAAGCCCGCCATCGGGCGGCCATCGCCAACTGGGAGTGCTTCGGTGCGCCCGCAGCCATGTTCTGCTACATCGACCGCGACATGGGCCCGGCCCAATGGGCGGACCTCGGCATGTATCTGCAAACCGTCATGTTGCTACTCCGCGCCGAGGGCCTACACAGCTGTCCGCAGATGGCGTGGTCGGAGGTTCGCGAGACCGTTGCAGACATCGTGAGCCCCCCGGACCGGTTAGTACTCTTCTGTGGCATGTCGATTGGCTACGAGGACCCGACGGTCAGTTACGTCCGTACCGGCAGGGCACCGCTCGATGAAACGGTCACCTTCGTGGACGACGATTCACCCGAGCCCTGGAAGGCCGACCCATCGGCCGCGCGAATGTCGGCGCTGGATCGAAACGAAACAACCCAAGCATCATGAGCCGCAAGGTATCTCGCGGGCATGCGCCCGACGCGCGTGCCACCGATCGACCTGGTGATCGGTCGCCTTTCGCACTCGGTTTGTTGCTGCGCCGGGCGCACTGGCACGCGGCCGCGGTGATGTCGGAGGCCCTCCGGCCGCTCGGCATCGAGTTAAGGCATTTCGCCGTGCTGATCGTCCTCGTCAACCGCGGGCCCACCGAGCAACGGGACCTGGTCGATGCGACGGGATCGGACAAGGCGGGAATCATGCGGATCGTCGACGACCTCGAACGTAAGAAGCTCGCCGTCCGTAAGCCCGTTCCAGGTGATCGGCGGGTACGGGCAGTGGAGATCACCGCCAAGGGGCTTGAGGTGTTCGATGCCGCTCACGCGGCCGCCAAGCCGTTGGCCCAGGATTTGGTGTCCGTCTTGGGTCCGGGGGAGGCCGAACGACTGACGGATCTGCTCACCCGATTCACTTCTTCTGCCGAGTAGGCGATCGAACGTATCCGGCCTAACGCGTCAGCGGCTCCCCGGCGGCAGGCTGGGCGGGGTCGTTACGGTCGTCGTCGGCGTGGACGTGACGGCCGGGGTGCTGGTGACCGTGATCGTGCTGGTGCTGGTGCTCGTCGACGGCGGTGGCACGGCGACGGTCGTGGTGCTCGTTGTCACGCTGGTAGTCGACGAGGTCGTCGTCGCCGACGCCGCGGCGATCACACCGCAGGCGATGCGCTTGCTCGGCTCGGCGGTGGGCCCGGCGCCCAAATTGTCGGCGCTCTGGTGCAGGATCAACGAGCTGCCGGAGCTGTTTCTCAGGTCGGCGGCGGTGAACGAATTGCTGGTGGTGACCAGCTTCGCCGAGCCGTCGGAGCGCACCTGCAGTGCGGTCAGGTCGCCGCTGGCGGGATAGCCGGTGTGGTCGGCGGCCTGGTAGACGCTTCCCGCGGAGTCGAAGTCGCCCTCGCACTTGCCGACCGAATGGATCTGCAGCCCGTGGAACCCGGGGCTCAGCACCTGGTTGGGCCCGGCCTCCACGGTCACCGTCGCGTAGCCGTTCGCGAACTCGAAGGTCGCGTTGGCGACCGGACTCCCGTCGGAGGTCTTCAGCTGGGTCGTCAGCCTTTCCGTGCCCGGCGCCGGACTGGTCAGCGGTGACGTATTGGGTTGGCTGCTCTGCTGGTTCGCGCAGGCGGCCAGCGGTGCGATGGTCGCGGCGAGCGCCGCGACCGCGAGGGATGCGCCCTTGTTCATGGGCGGTGCCTACCCAATTCGCTGATTTCAAAACGAGCATGACCCGCCGCAGCGCCGGGATCCTCGCGCCTCACAGCGAACTGAGCAGGGCCGCGCGCCCGCGGACGCGCAGCCTGTTGAGCGTCGACTGCCGTAGCCGGGCGATGCGCTCCACCATTCGATTCCCCAGGCTGTCGAGTAAGTCCTCATTCAAATCTATTGGGGCGGGACACAAGTCGCGTTCCTCCTCGCTGGCGTGGGCCTCGAGGACCCTGACAAATGAGCGCCATTCGTCTTCGTAGCCCGGTGCGCTCGGCGCCGTCCGCAGCAGCACCGCCAGCTGATCCCACACTTGGCGGTGCTCCGCGTGGGCGATGGCGACAAGTGTGCTCGCCGCCGCTACCGCCGGATAGAACAGGTCGTCTTCGATGCGCATGTGGATGTCCAGCTCGACCAACAGCTCATCGAGGGCGGCTTGGCGCTCGTCGGCCTCGGGCGGTATCGCGGTGATCTTCTCACAGAGTCCGTGTAAAACTCGGTGGTGCTCGAACAGGACGTCGTAGGCATTCATTGCCCGACTCCGCGCACCTCGACGAGCCCGTCGCGGATCCGCACCGGATAACGGGGTAGCGACGCTGTTGCCGGTCCGCGCAACACTTCTCCCGATTCGCACGCGAACCTGGAACCGTGCCAAGGGCAAACGATTCGATCGCGGTCGATCCAGCCGTCGGTCATCGGCGCGCCCAGATGGGGGCAGCGCTCGCCGACGGCCAGGACCCGCCCTTCGTTGCGATAAAGCACCACGCCGACTCCGGCCACCTCGACTCGCTGTGGCTGGCCGTCCAACGCGGCGGCCGACAACACCGGCGTCCATTGGTCCCCACTCAGCCGGGCGCCGGAGCGGTCAATCCCGGTGCCGGATGCGAACACCAACGTGCCGCCGAGGTGGCCGGCGCAGAGGGTGAGGCCATAGCCCAGCGCACTGGACGCCATCCCGCGCCGATGCCGCCCGCTCCGACGGTCCCACCAGGACGCCGCGTACAGGCCCGTCGCGATGGCGTTGAGGACACCGTGCACGAGACCGATCCGACGCGATTGTTCGTGGGTGTGCTGCCAGTCGGTCAGTCCCGTGGCGGCCGCGCCGACGCTGCCGGCGAGCCCGACACCCAGCGCAAACCTCGACGCGTCGTGGAACTGTGCGGCGCGGCGCGGCAACACGCTGGCCGCATCCATCGCGACCGTCGTCGTCAGCGCTCCCAGCGGAACCGATGTCAGAGCCGGATGCAGGGGATGCCCGAGCCACGTGCCGTGCAAGAAATTGCTGATCCGATCCCGGTGGGCACCCGCTGCGGCGAACACGAAGGTCAGAGCGTGCTCAAGCCGGTAGCTCGGCCGATCCAGCCAGGCTTGGCGCCCCAGCGTTGTGCGCCCATGTGCCACGATGCGTCCCCTCCCGATGCGAGGTCCGGCGTGGCGCAACGCGTCTCGACGCCGCGTCGGCTTTAGACCGCGGTGGCTTGCCGCGTCCATGTCTGGTTCACGGACTGCGGACGTGAATCGTTCATTCGACCGCTGCTGAGCGAGCAGTGCCGAAACGACACCCGAAAAGGCATTGTCGGAGCGCGACAACGAACCCGCGCGGGGTTGTCCGGTTCGGGCAAGCGGCGACCCGCCCGGCCACGCGACCATGGAATCAGCAACGGACGAAGACTTCGCCCCCCAGGGCGACCCGAGTCGTCAGGGGCGGTGCACCGGCCCGCCCGCCCCTGGCGGCAACCCCCTCCGATACGAAAGGACGTCACGCGCCATGACCACGATTCAGCGCATCCGGATGACGCCGCAGGACTACACCCGACTGCACGACGAATTGGCCGGGCTGCGTTCGCGCCGCGGCGTCGAGGTTCCCGACGACCTGATGGACTACAACCCGAAACGCCGTGCGCATCAGTCCGTGCGACGCGCGCGCATCTGCCAGATCGAGGGTCTGCTGTCCAACGCGGTCGTCGTCGGCGAGGGGGCCGCCTTCGATCCCGCCGCCGAGGCGGGCATGGTGCTGACCATCCGCTACGACGACACGGGCGAAACCGAGACGTTTCTGCTCGGCAGGCCCTGCCCCGAGGACGCCGGCCTCAACGCCTACTCGATGGCGTCCCCGCTGGGCCGGGCGATTGCCGGCGCCCGTCCTGGCGATCAACGCTTCTACGCCATCCCGGATGGGACGGGGCGCTGCGTGACGCTGCTGAAGGCCCTGCCGTACGGAATGCATGCGGCGAAAAGCCGTGGGCCACAGGTGGTCTTGCGGTGACTATGGTGATGAAGGTAACCCGACGCGGCATCCCGAAACGACGCGAAGTCGCCGACAAGGTGAAAGCGGTGTTGATGCAGGGGGATTCGTCGCACGTTCCGGACAAACAGATCCACCGCTGGGAGGGCGAGGGCGGCGCGGAATACCTCCCCAGGCCGCACCGGCGATCGGAATACTAGGCCGCGCCGAACAGGATCGCGCTGTCAGGCGCTGCGCCGGATGCCGCGGCCGATGTCACCCTTGAGGAGGAGGTCGCGTTCGGACTCCGACAGGCCGCCCCAAATCCCGTAGGGCTCACCGACTTCGAGGGCATGCGAACGGCATTCCTGGATCACCGGGCACTGCCGGCACATTTCCTTGGCGCGCTGCTCGCGTTGCAAGCGGGCGCGGCCGCGCTCGCCGTCGGGGTGGAAAAACACCGCTGAGTCAACGCCGCGGCACAAGCCCTGCAGTTGCCAATTCCAGATGTCGGCGTTGGGTCCGGGTAGCTGCTCTGGCTGTGGCATTGGTTCGTTCCCTCTCTGCACGCCCCGCCGAGTGAGGTCAGGATCGCGAAAGCGATGGTGTGCAACTTAAATTAAGTGGAGTGGAGTCCCCGATGACTACCCGTCTTGCGTAGACGTTAGGGGCGACGGTGAATTTCCGTCAATAGCCACTTAGCCCGGCAAAGTATGTGTCCCTTGGGGCAGAATTAACTTCGCGTTCATCTCGAATGGAATTGCGACACTGACGCCGCGCTACCAGGCAGTTGGCCGAAAGGAGATTTCCCAGCTCAGCGCCGACCGGAGCCGCGGAGCGAATTTATCCATGGGCTACAGTGATTAACTGTTCGGTAACAGGAAGACCACAAACTGTTTACTACATCATTGTGATTGAAACTCGTCACACTTCCTTGATTGGGCGGCAGCTGGCCGACGCCGCGTTCGGAGACCGGCCCGGCAGCTGGCCGCTGCCGTCGGCGACGACGCCCGCGCAGCTGTGGCTGCGCGCCGTCGCCGCCGGGGGGCAGGGGCGCTACGGCGCCGCCCTGCGCGACCTCGCGGCGCTGCGGCGCGGCGCCCCGGCCGGACCGGTGGCCTCGCTGGCCCACAGCACTCAGGGATCGTTCCTGCGCCAGCTCGGTTGGCACACCGTGGCCCGCGGCTGGGACGGGCGCGCCCTGGCGCTGGCCGGCGCCGACCCCGAGGCGGGCGCCGACGCCCTGATCGGGCTGGCGGCCGACGCGCTGGGGGTGGGGCGCTTCGCGGCCGCGGCGACGCTGCTGGCGCGCGCCGACCCGCTGCTGGCATCCCCGGACGCCGCACCGACGGTGCCCGATCGGCTTCCGGTGCGTCGCCGATGGGTGGCCGCCGAGCTCGCGATGGCCCGCGGTGACGGCGGGGCCGCCGTCGGCCACGCCACCGAGGCGGTGGAGCTGGCCGCGGCCATGGCCATCCCGTCGGCGCGGCACCGAGTCAAAAGCGAGGTGGTGCAGGCCGCCGCGCTGTGCAGCGCGGGAAACATCGAGCGCGCCCGCACGGTCGCGGACGCCGCGCTGCAAACCACCGGCCAATTGGGTCTGCTCCCGCTGCGCTGGGCGTTGGCGTGCTTGCTGATCGATATCGAAAGTGTCACTTTTTCGGCACAGCAACTGCGCGAAATCCGCGATATCTGCGCAGGCCAGGTGCGGCACGCCGGTGGAACGTGGCGTTCCGCTTGAATCGGCCCCCCGCCCGTTATTGTCATTTCGTTAGTTAGCCCAGTTGGCCCGCGATGTGTCCGGTTCGTAACGTTAGGGATATCACCGTCGATGACAATTCCAGCAGGGGAACGTCTCGATGCTGTGGTCGCCAAGGCCGCCACCGGAGACCACGGCGCACTGAGGGAGGTGCTGGAGACCATCCGCCCGATCGTCGTGCGCTATTGCCGGGCGCGCGTCGGCACGGTCGACCGGGGTGGCCTGTCAGCGGATGACGTGGCGCAGGAGGTGTGCTTGGCGACGATCACGGCGCTGCCCCGCTATCGGGATCGCGGACGTCCCTTTCTGGCCTTCCTGTATGGCATCGCGGCCCACAAGGTCGCCGACGCCCATCGGGCCGCCGGCCGTGATCTGGCCTATCCCACCGAGTCGGTTCCCGAACGATGGTCGCCCGACGCGGGGCCCGAACAGCTTGCCATCGAAGCCGATTCGGTGAGCCGGATGAGCGAACTGCTCGAAATCCTGCCCGCCAAGCAGCGCGAGATCCTGATCCTGCGCGTCGTCGTCGGCCTGTCCGCCGAGGAGACCGCGGCCGCGGTCGGCAGCACCACGGGGGCGGTCCGCGTTGCCCAGCACCGCGCGTTGTCGCGGTTGAAGTCCGAGATGATTGCGGCAGGTGACTGTGCCTGAATCACTGAACGAATTCGCCCGCACCGATCTACTCCTCGATGCGCTGGCCCAGCGCCGGCCGGTGAGCGTCGAGGACCCCGATGTCGACGTGCTGACCACCATGCTCGAGGACTGGCGCGACAACCTGCGGTGGCCCCCGGCCAGCGCGCTGGTGACACCCGAAGAGGCCGTCAACGCGTTGCGCACCGGGCTGGCCGAGCGCCGGACGGGCCGTCGCGGCCTGACCGCCATCGCCTCGGTCGCCGCGGCGCTGATAGCGCTCAGTGGCTTCGGCGCCATGGTGGTCGAGGCCCGTCCGGGCACGCCCCTGCACGGGCTGCACGCGATGTTCTTCGACCAGCCGCGGGTCAACGAGAAGCAGGAAATGCTGGCTGCCAAGGCCGATTTGGCCAAGGTGCAGGAATCGATCGACCGCGGCGAGTGGGACCTGGCCCGACGTCAGCTGATTGACGTGAGCAGTTTGGTGCAGTCGATCGACGACCCGGCCGTCAAGCAGGACCTGATGAATCAGCTGAAGCTGTTGAACGCCAAGGTCGAATCGCGCAACCCGGACGCCACGCTGCCGGCTTCGTCGGCCGCGCCGAAGGCGGCCGCCCCGTTACCGGGTCAGCCCTCGAGCGGGGGGAATCAGTGACGGCGGTGGAAGCCGTCGGCGTCTGACGTCGCTTCGTTGAGCGAGGCGTCGGCGTAGCCCCGGCAGTAATCCCACGTGACGTAGGCGTCCGGCTCGGGGTCGTAGGCGGGCTCGTGCGGGCGCACGGTGCCGTCGATCAACAGCTGCAGCAGGTTGGCCCGCAGCATGTCCCAGTCGTGATAGTGATCCTGCTGACACTCGTCGCAGCAGACCACGAGTCCGCGAATACCTTTGTGCGCCAGCAACGCCTCGTACACCGCCAGATCCGCGAGGTCGGCCTCGACGGCCATCCGCTCTTGCTGATCTAGGGGCTGGCCTGGCTCGACGGCTTCCAGCGCCGCCGACGGATCGCAGGGGTCGTCGGCGAAAGGATCGGGCGGCAAACCCGGTGGGAGGTGGTCGCGCACGCCCCTAGCCTACGCAGCCGGGTCGGGATAACGCCAGCAGGGAGCCACCCGCCGTTCCCGTTCCGTTCGACATGCGCGGCGCGCCCCGAGCAAGCGAAGTCCAGTGAGAGGCGAGCCGATAAGATGGGCTTTCTCACGCCGCCTCACGCCGCATCGTATGGAGGGCCCCACTGATGACCCGTGGCACGTCCCACCTGGAAGACAGCTCTGACCTCGTAGGCAGTCCCTATGTGCGGGTGGGTGGCCTGGTCGATGACCCGGTGCCCACAGGGGGCGACAACCCGCACAAGATCGCGATGCTGGGACTGACGTTCGACGACGTCCTGTTGCTGCCCGCCGCGTCCGACGTGGTCCCCGCCACCGCCGACACCTCCAGTCAGCTCACCAAGAAGATCAGGCTCAAGGTGCCGCTGGTGAGTTCGGCGATGGACACCGTCACCGAGTCGCGGATGGCGATCGCGATGGCGCGCGCCGGCGGCATGGGTGTGCTGCACCGCAACCTGCCGGTCGCCGAACAGGCCGGCCAGGTCGAGATGGTCAAGCGCTCCGAGGCCGGCATGGTCACCGACCCGGTCACCTGCCGCCCGGACAACACGCTGGCCCAGGTCGACGCGCTGTGCGCCCGCTTCCGCATCTCGGGCCTGCCGGTGGTCGACGAGACTGGCGCGCTCGTCGGCATCATCACCAACCGCGACATGCGCTTCGAGGTCGACCAGACCAAGAAGGTCGCCGAGGTGATGACCAAGGCCCCGCTGATCACCGCGCAGGAGGGCGTGTCCGCCGACGCGGCGCTGGGTTTGTTGCGGCGCCACAAGATCGAGAAGCTGCCCATCGTCGACGGCCACGGCCGGCTGACCGGGCTCATCACCGTCAAAGACTTCGTCAAGACCGAACAGCACCCGCTGGCCACCAAGGACAGCGACGGCCGGCTGCTGGTGGGCGCGGCCGTCGGCGTCGGCGGCGACGCCTGGGTGCGCGCCATGATGCTGGTCGATGCCGGCGTGGACGTGCTGATCGTGGACACCGCGCACGCACACAACCGGCTGGTGCTCGACATGGTCGGCAAGCTCAAGGCCGAGGCGGGCGATCGCGTCGAGGTGATCGGCGGCAACGTCGCCACCCGCTCGGCCGCCGCCGCGCTGGTCGCCGCCGGCGCCGACGCCGTGAAGGTGGGCGTGGGACCGGGGTCGATCTGCACCACGCGGGTGGTGGCCGGTGTCGGGGCGCCGCAGATCACCGCGATCCTGGAAGCCGTCGCCGCCTGCGGGCCGGCCGGGGTGCCGGTGATCGCCGACGGCGGGCTGCAGTACTCCGGCGATATCGCCAAGGCGCTGGCCGCCGGGGCGTCGACCGCCATGCTGGGTTCGCTGCTGGCCGGCACCGCCGAGGCGCCCGGCGAGCTGATCTTCGTCAACGGCAAGCAGTTCAAGAGCTACCGCGGCATGGGATCGCTGGGGGCCATGGCGGGCCGGGGCTCCGGCACCGGAAAGTCGTACTCCAAGGACCGCTACTTCGCCGACGACGCGCTCTCCGAAGACAAGCTGGTGCCCGAGGGCATCGAGGGCCGGGTGCCATTCCGCGGTCCGCTGTCCTCGGTGATTCACCAGCTGACCGGCGGCCTGCGCGCGGCGATGGGCTACACCGGCGCGTCGACCATCGAGGAATTGCAGCAGGCCCAGTTCGTCCGGATCACGGCGGCCGGGCTGCGGGAAAGCCACCCGCACGACGTCGCCATGACGGTCGAAGCCCCCAACTACTACGCGCGCTGAGGCCCAGATGGTCGAGATCGGGATGGGCCGCACCGCCCGTCGCAGTTATGAACTGAGCGAAGTCAGCATCGTGGCGTCCCGGCGCACCCGGTCGTCGCAGGACGTCTCGACCGCCTGGCAGCTCGACGCCTACCGGTTCGAGATCCCGGTGCTGGCGCATCCGACCGATGCGCTGGTGTCGCCGGAGTTCGCGATCGAGCTGGGCCGCCTCGGCGGGCTGGGCGTGCTCAACGGCGAGGGACTGATCGGCCGGCACGCCGATGTCGAGGCCAAGATCGCCCAGCTGGTCGAGGCCGCCAGCAAGGAACCCGAACCCTCGGCGGCGATCCGGCTGCTGCAGGAATTCCACGCCGCCCCGCTGAACCCGGACCTGCTGGGCTCGGCCGTGGCCCGCATCCGGGAGGCCGGCGTCACCACCGCGGTGCGGGTCAGCCCGCAAAACGCCCAGGCGCTCACCCCGGTGTTGCTGCAGGCCGGCATCGACCTGCTGGTCATCCAGGGCACCATCGTCTCGGCCGAGCGGGTCGCCAGCGATGGGGAGCCGCTGAATCTCAAGACCTTCATCTCCGAGCTCGACGTGCCGGTGGTCGCCGGCGGCGTGCAGGACCATCGCACCGCGCTGCACCTCATGCGCACCGGCGCCGCCGGCGTCATCGTCGGCTACGGCGCCACCCGGGGGGTGACCACCAGCGACGAGGTGCTGGGCATCAGCGTGCCGATGGCCACCGCGATCGCCGACGCCGCCGCCGCGCGCCGCGAGTACCTCGACGAGACCGGCGGTCGCTATGTGCACGTGCTGGCCGACGGCGACATCCACACTTCGGGCGAGCTGGCGAAGGCCATCGCCTGCGGCGCCGACGCGGTGGTGCTGGGCACGCCGCTCGCCGAGGCCGCCGAGGCGCTCGGCGAGGGCTGGTTCTGGCCGGCCGCGGCCGCGCACCCGTCGTTGCCGCGCGGGGCGCTGCTGCAGATCGCCGTCGGTGAACGCCCGCCGCTGCGGCAGGTGCTGAGCGGGCCGTCCGACGACCCCTTCGGCAGCCTCAACCTGGTCGGCGGCCTGCGCCGGTCGATGGCCAAGGCCGGCTATTGCGACCTCAAGGAGTTCCAGAAGGTCGGCCTGACCGTCGGGAGCTAGTTGCCGTCGGGCCGCCCGGTCCGCCCGCGCGGCGCCAGCCCCTCCAGCAGCGACGCAACCACGTCGAATATCAGTCTGTCCTCGAGTGGATCGATCATTTTGTTGTTCGCCATGGTCGCGATCCCGTGCAGGGTGGCAAAGAGTACGGTCCCGATCCTCTGCAGGTCGCCGGCGACCAGCTCACCGTCCGCCTGCCCGGCGGCGACAAGGTTCGTCACCGGCGCGAAGCTCGCGTCCCGGGCGCGGGCAAGTTCATCGGAGGCGTTCGCCAGATACCTCCTGGCCGACATCAGCTCGACCAACGCGGGGTTATCGGTGGCGAACCGAACATAGGCCACCGCGACGTCGCTCAGAGACGTGACGAAGTCGCGTCCGTCGGGCTCGGCTGCTTTCGCCAGGGCGCGGCCGAGCCGGTCGAAACCATCGATGACGAGCGCTTCGAGCATCGCCGCTTTGTCGTCGAAGTGTCGGCGCGGGGCGCTGTGACTGACGCCGACCGCGCGGGCCAGCTCCCGTAACGACAAGCCGTCGACGCCGGATTTACGCAGCGTTTTCTCGGCCTCGGACAGCAGTGCCGCCCGGAGGGAGCCGTGGTGGTACCGCCGATCGTCCACGACGGGCACATTACCAAGATGTAGTCATTGACATCATTGTTGTCACTGTCTACATTTCGGGTGAGTGGCCAGGACCACCAAGGAGGACGCGGTTGGCTGCCGAGGGCGTGCGCACGATACGAAGCTTCTGCCGAATCTGCACGACGGTCTGCGGGATTCTCGTCGACGTCGACGGTGACACCGTGGTCGACGTGCGCGGCGATCGGGAACATCCGCGGTCGAAGGGTTACACCTGCCCGAAGGGGCGTTCGCTGGGGAAGATGCACCACCACCCGCACCGGCTCGACCGCCCGATGATGCGGGTTGACGACGCCTTGGTGCCCACCACGTGGCAGGAGTGCCTCGATGATCTGGGCGAACGGTTGCGCCAGGTCATCGATCGCCACGGGCCCGGTTCGGTCGGCATTTTCTTCGGCAGCGGCCTGGGTATGGACACCACCGGGTACCGGATGGCCCAGGGGTTGCACGCCGCCATCGGCACTCCGGCGAAATTCAGTCCCATGACCATTGACGGCACCGCCAAGGTGTTGATCGCGGACCTGATGGGCGGGACGTCGGCGCTGTCCGGACGCCCCGACTACGACAACGCCGACCTGCTTCTGTTGGTCGGTACCAATCCCGTTGTCTCGCACGGCCATAACATCGCGATGCCGAACCCGAGGGGGTATCTGCGCGGACTGACCGGTCGGGGGCAGTTGTGGGTTGTCGACCCTCGCCATACCGAGACGGCGCGAATGGCGACCGGTCACCTGGCACCGCGACCGGGTACCGACTATGCGGTGTTGGCGTTTCTGGTGCGAGAGCTGCTCTCCGATGGTGCCGATCGCGAGTTTGTGCGGCGCCACACCGCGGACAGCGACGCGCTGGCGACGGCGGTGGCACCGTTCACACTGGACCGCACCACCGAGCTGACCGACGCCGACCCGGTCGGGCTCGCGGAGCTGCTGGCGGCGGTGCGTCACACCGGGCGGATAGCCGTAGAAACCGGAACGGGCGTGACCATGTCGGCCACCGCGAACGTAACCCAGTGGCTCGCCTACGCGTTGATGGCCGTGACCGGGTCGCTCAACCGCCCGGGCGGCTTCTGGTTCCACCCCGGATACTGGTACCAGCTGGAAACGTTCGAGTTACCGATCTCCGGGCCCGACGGATCGTTCGGACCCGGCCCTCGCAGCCGTCCCGAATTGCGTTCGATGCTCGATGAATGGCCCTGCGCGGCCCTGCCCGACGAGATCAGTGCCGGCAATATCCGCGCCGTGCTGAATCTGGGCGGCAGCATGGTCACCGCCTTCCCCAACGCCGGCGAGCTGACGGCGGCGCTGCGCAAGCTCGACGTGTTGGCCACCCTCGAGATCATCGGAAACGAGACGACGGAGCTGTCCACTCATGTGCTGGCCACCACAGACCAGCTGGAGCGGCCCGACGTGACGCTGTGGGACGTGCTGCTGACACAGGTTGGCGCGCAATACACTCCGGCGGTCGTCGATCCGATAGGAGACCGCCGCTCGACCTGGTGGGTGCTGGCCGAACTCGGACAGCGCCTCGGCCACGTACTCGCCGACACCAGCCAGCCGATCACCGACGACGCGATGCTGGCGGGCGTGACCGCGGGTGCGCGCCTGCCGATGGAGGATCTCATCGAGCAACGCTGCGTGCGGGTGGGCCACGAGTTGCCGGCGCCCTGGGTCGACCGACACATCGAGCGGCTCGGTGGGTGGCGGCTGGCGCCGGCGATACTGGTCGATCAGCTGGCCACGCTGGAGCAGCCCGCCCCGCTGGTCCTGGTGCCTCGGCGCCAGCGCAGCATGTTGAACTCACAGTTGGAGTACCTCGGCGAGCCGTCCGAAGTCCTCATGCATCCGGACGACGCTGCGGCGGCGGGCGTCGTCGATCACCAAGAAGTCACCGTGCGTAGTGCCAGCGGGGAGCTGATCGGGGTCGCCAAAATCGATCCGGCCATCCGGCGCGGAGCGGTGTCGATACCTCACGGACACGCGCACCGAGCCAACGTCAATCTGCTCACCAGCAAAGATGAGCTCGATCCCATCACGGGGATGACGCACTACTCCGGGGTCGCGGTCAGCGTGCAGGCCGCAACCGCCCCCGGCATCCGACCGACCGCCGACGCGCCGCAGGTCATCGCAACGCTCGGGTAGGGCCACGCTGGCTTGTTACCAGCGGGTAAGGCCATACTGGTGCGATGAAGCCGGATTACGACGTACTGATCATCGGTTCGGGTTTCGGGGGCAGCGTCAGCGCGTTGCGGCTGACCGAAAAGGGCTACCGCGTGGGCGTATTGGAGGCCGGGCGCCGGTTCTCCGACGAGGACTTCGCCGAGACGTCCTGGGATCTGCGCAAGTTCTTGTGGGCACCGAAGCTGGGTTGCTACGGGATTCAGCGCATTCACCCGCTGAAGAACGTGTTGATCCTGGCCGGCGCCGGAGTGGGGGGCGGCTCGCTGAACTACGCCAACACGCTGTATGTGCCGCCGGAGCCGTTCTTCAAAGACCAGCAGTGGTCGCACATCACCGACTGGCGCGACGAGCTGATGCCGCACTACGACCAGGCGCGACGCATGCTGGGTGTGGTGGAGAACCCGACCTTCACCGACGCCGACCGCGTCGTCAAACAGGTCGCCGACGACATGGGCTGCGGCGACACGTTCGTGCCGACGCCGGTCGGGGTGTTCTTCGGCCCCGACGGCACCAAGGCGCCGGGCAAGACCGTGCCGGACCCGTTCTTCGGCGGCGCGGGACCCGAGCGCACCGGCTGCCTGGAGTGCGGCTGCTGCATGACCGGGTGCCG
Source organism: Mycobacterium marseillense (assembly GCF_010731675.1). NCBI lineage: Bacteria > Bacillati > Actinomycetota > Actinomycetes > Mycobacteriales > Mycobacteriaceae > Mycobacterium > Mycobacterium marseillense. The sequence continues at coordinate 2,888,872 of NZ_AP022584.1, read as the reverse complement.
CTACGGCGCCAAGAACACCCTGCTGAAGAACTACCTTTATCTCGCGGAATCCGGTGGCGCGCAAGTGATTCCGATGACGACGGTCAAGCGGTTCGAGCAACGCCCCGACGGCCTGTGGGAGGTCCGCACGGTGCGCACCGGCAGTTGGCTGCGCCGCGACCGGCGCACCTACACGGCCAAGCACCTGATCCTGGCCGCCGGGACGTGGGGCACCCAGCACCTGCTGTTCAAGATGCGCGACGAGGGCCGGCTGCCCCGGCTTTCCAAACGCCTCGGCGTGCTGACCCGCACCAACTCCGAGTCCATCGTCGGCGCCGGGAAGCTCGAGGTCGACCCGAACCTCGACCTGACACACGGGGTGGCGATCACGTCGTCGATCCACCCGACGTCGGACACCCACATCGAACCGGTCCGCTACGGCAAGGGCTCCAACGCGATGGGGCTCCTGCAGACGTTGATGACCGACGGTCCCGGACCGGAAGGCACCGACGTACCGCGCTGGAAGCAGTTGCTTCGGACCGCCCGCGAGGACCCGCGCGGCACGCTGCGGCTGCTCAACGCCCGCCAGTGGAGCGAGCGCACCATGATCGCGCTGGTGATGCAGCACCTGGACAACTCGATCACCACGTTCACCAAACGCGGCAAGCTCGGCATCCGCTGGTACACGAGCAAGCAGGGACACGGCGAGCCGAACCCGACGTGGATCCCGGTCGGCAACGAGGTCACCCGCCGCATCGCCGCCAAGATCGACGGCGTGGCCGGCGGCACCTGGGGAGAGCTGCTCAACATCCCGCTGACCGCGCACTTCCTCGGCGGTGCGGTGATCGGCGACAACGCCGACCACGGGGTCATCGACCCCTATCACCGGGTCTACGGCTACCCGACGCTGTTTGTGGTGGACGGCGCCGCCATCTCGGCGAACCTGGGCGTGAACCCGTCGTTGTCCATCACCGCCCAGGCCGAGCGGGCCGCCTCGCTGTGGCCGAACAACGGCGAGAACGACCAGCGCCCGATGCAGGGCGAGCCGTATCGCCGGCTGGATCCGATAGCGCCGGCGCACCCGCGGGTGCCCCTCTTCGCCCCGGGTGCGCTGCGCTGGTCACCGGTGGATCCGGTCAGCTCGGTGGGTTAACTGGCCAGCACCTCGAGCGGGGTGCCGCTGACCACCCGGCTGCGCTCGCCGCGCACGTTGACCGGCACGTCGCCCATCAGCGTGATGCGGTGCATGAGCCGGGGCTGGTCGTCGTAGTCGTCGATCGCCCGGTGCTGGGTCGCGCGGTTGTCCCACATGGCGACGTCGCCCGGCGCCCAGCTCCAGCGAATGGTGTTCTCCGGCATGGTGATTCGCCGTTGCAGCAGCTCCAGCAGCACGCTCGACTCGTGGCTGTCCAGGCCCACGAAGCCGCGCACGAAATCGCCGGCCAGCAGCGCGCGTTCGCCGGTCTCCGGGTGCACCCGCACCACGGGATGCTCGGTGCGGAAGTCCGGCTTCTCGAAGGCCTGCCGAAACGCCCGCTGCGTGTCGCTCATCGACATGACGGCCTCGGTGGACACGTAGTCATAGCGGTTGGTGTGCAGCGCCCAGAGGTTTTCCACCAGGTGCTTCAGCGGTTCGGGCAGATCCTGGTAGGCCGCCACGGTGGAGGCCCACAGCGTCGAGCCGCCGTAGCTGGGCAGGTTGACCGCACGCAGGATCGAGGCCGCCGGATAATTGGCGGCGAACGTCACGTCGGTGTGCCAGCGGGTCGCCTTGCCGTACTCGGAGTCGATCGGCGTGATCACCGGCATGTGCTTGGCGGCCAGGGCGGACGCGGCCGGGTGCCCGATGGGGGTGCCCAGCAGGCGGGCGAAGTCGAGCTGCTGTGCGTCGTCGAGTTGGTGCTGGTGGCGAAAGAAGATGACTTTGTGCGTCAACAGCGCCTGGCGGATCGTCTCGACCGCGGCGTCGTCCAGGTGGCCGCCGAGGCTCACGCCGTCGACGCGGGCGCCGATCCGGCTTCCCAGCTTGGTGACGGTTATCTGACCTGTCATGTCGTCTTCCTTGAGTCAAAACGGGTGTAGTCAACTGACTACATTTGGTAGTGTAGTCAGATGACTACAACTTCCGCAAGGGGCCGCGGGAAAGGGCCGACCGGGCGCGCGGAAGTGGCCGCGGCGATCCTCGAGGCCGCCACCGATCTGTTCGCCGAGCGCGGCCCGGCGGCGACGTCCATCCGCGACATCGCCGCGCGGGCAGGCGTCAACCACGGGCTGGTGTTCCGGCATTTCGGCACCAAGGAACAACTCGTCGGCGCCGTGCTCGACCACCTGGGGGCCAACCTGAGCACCCTGCTCGAGACCGACACGCCCGCGGAGGTGGTGCAGCGGTCCCTGGACCGCCAGATGCGGGTGATGGCGCGCACCGTGCTCGACGGGTATCCGGCGGGGCAGCTGCAGAAGCGCTTCCCCAACATCGCGACCCTGCTCGACGGGGTGCGGCCCCTCTACGACGACGAGGTCAACGCGCGACTGGCGGTCGCCAATGCCCTTGCCCTGCAGTTCGGTTGGCGGTTGTTCGCGCCCGTCCTGCGCTCGGCGACCGGGATCGAAGAGCTGACCGACGCCGAACTACGCGCCGCGGTGGGCGCCGAAGTCGAGCGGATTCTCGGGCCCGCCGACCCTCAGTGAGGCCGCGACAGGACCCGCCGGTGCATGGGCGCACGGCCCAGCGGCTGGCTCGGCGGGGGCAGGAGCGGCTTGCGGGGACGCACGGCGACCGTCGTCGGGGATTCGGTGCTCAGCTCGAGGTCCTCGCCGGCGTGCCGGATGGTCAGCTCGCCGCCGGGCCCGTCGCGCAGGGTGTACGTGACGTCGACGTGGTTGGCGTCGATGGTGACCCGGAAGTCGCGCCACCGCAGCCGGAACCGCAACCGCGAAATCCCGTCGGGCAGCGCAGGATCCAGCGATAGCACGCCCTCGTCGTCGCGCAGGCCACCGAACCCGGACACCAGCGCGGTCCAGGCGCCGGCGAGTGAGGCCATGTGCAGACCGTCGCGGGTGTTGTGGTGCAGATCGCGCAGGTCGATCAGCGCGGCCTCGTAGGCGTAGTCGTGCGCCAGCTCCAGATGCCCGACCTCGGCGCACATCACCGCCTGGGTGCAGGCCGACAACGACGAGTCGCGCACCATGCGCGGCTCGTAGTAGTCGACGTTGTGGGCCTTCTGTTCGGGCGTGAAAGCGTGGCTCTGCCAGTGCATCGCCAGCACGAGGTCGGCCTGCTTGATCACCTGCGCGGGGTAGAGCCGCACGTAGGCCTCGTGCAGCAGCAGTGGGTAGGTGGTGTTCTTCTCGAAGTCCCATTCGGCGTAGGTGGTGAACCCCTCGCACTGCTGATGGACGCCCAGGCCCTCGTCGTAGGGGATGTGGGCGGCGTCGGCGGCGTCGCGCCACGCGGCCGCCTCCTCGGTGGTGACCCCCAGCGCCTTGGCCGCGTCGGGATGGCGGTTGCAGGCGTCGGCGGCCGTGTGCAGGTTGTGCGCGGCCATCAGGTTGGTGAAGGCGTTGTCGCGGACGACCGCGGTGTACTCGTCGGGGCCGGTGACGCCGTCGAGGTGCCAGACGCCGTGCCGGTCGTGATGGCCGAGCGAGAGCCACAGCCGGGCGGTCTCAACCAGCACGTGCAGGCCGCAATCGGCCTCCAGGTCGTTGTCGCCGGTGACGACGCGGTAGCGCTCGAAGGCCATCGCGATGTCGGCGTTGATGTGCCAGGCCGCCGTGCCGGCCGGCCAGTACGCCGAGCACTCCTGACCCCGGATGGTCCGCCACGGGAAGGCGGCGCCCTCCAGGCCCAGTTCGGCCGCGCGCTCCTTGGCCAGATCCAGGGTGGACGCCCGCCACCGCAGCGCATCGGCCACCGTGTGCGGCGCGGTGTAGGTCAGCACCGGCAGCACGTAGCCCTCGGTGTCCCAGAAGGCGTGCCCGTCATAGCCGGTTCCGGTGAGCCCTTTGGCGGCGATGGCGCGGCGTTCGGCGCGGGCGCTGGCCTGCAACAGGTGAAAGAGCCCGAAGCGCACGGCCTGCTGGGATTCGGGGTCGCCCTCGACCTCGACGTCCGCGCAGTCCCAGAAGTTGTCCAGATACTTCCGTTGCGATTCCAGCAGCCCCTGCCACCCGCTGTAGCGGCCGCCGTGCAGCGCGGCGGCGACCTGGTCGCGCAGCGCCGGGCGCGAGCGCATGCTCGACCAGCCGTAGGCCATGTATTTGACGATGCGCAGCTTCTGGCCCTCGCGCAGCCCGCAGATCACGGTGGTGCGGGCCAGATCGGCGCGCGCATCGGTGCTGACCTCGACGCGCCCGGGAACCTCGACCTCGTGATCCATGCCGGCGGCCATCATCAGCGCGCTGCTGCGGGTGCGGTGCATGAGAACCGCTCCGGTGTCGGTGTTTTCGTGGGCGACCTCTTCGAGGGGGTTCTCCAGGATGGCCGACACGCGCGGGTCGCCGGAGGTCTGCGGCTGGTCCTCGTTGGTGACCAGTTCGGATTGCACCGTGACGCGCACGAACTCGCCGACCGCCTCCACGACGTACTCGATGGCGGCCAGGCCGCGGTGGGGCAGCGAGACGAGCCGGGTGGAGACCACCTTGACCTCTTTGCCCGCCGGCGAGCGCCAGTGCGCGGTTCGCTTCAGCGTTCCGGCGCGCAGGTCGAGATCGCGCTCGTGGGAGATCAGTTCGCCGTAGCGCACGTCGAAGGGCTCGTCCTCGACCAGCAGCCGGATGATCTTGCCGTTGGTGACGTCGACCAGGGTCTGGCCGGCTTCCGGGTAGCCGTAGCCGGCTTCGGCGTAGGGCAGCGGCCGGATCTCGTAGAAGGAGTTCAGGTAGGTGCCCGGCAGGCCGTAGGGCTCGCCCTCATCGAGGTTGCCGCGCAGCCCGATGTGCCCATTGGACAGGGTGAACAGGGATTCCGACTGGGCCAGCAGGTTGAGGTCGAGCTGGGTTTCGCGAACGTGCCATGGGTCAACGGGAAACGATTCGTCGGTGATCATGACTTCAGCAACTCGGCGAGGTCGCTGACCACCACGTCCGCGCCGTTGCGGCGTAAGTCTTCGGCTTGGCCCACTCTGTCGACACCTATCACGAAACCGAAGTTACCGGCTCGGCCGGCGGCCACCCCGGACAAGGCGTCTTCGAACACGGCCGCCGCCCCGGCGGGGACGTCGAGCAGTTGCGCCCCGCGCAGGTAGGAGTCGGGCGCCGGCTTGCCGGCGATGTGCTCCTGGCGCAGGGTGATGCCGTCCACCCGCTGCTGCACGAACCGGTCCAGGCCGGTGACCTCGAGGACGTCGCGGGTGTTGGCGCTCGACGACACCACCGCGATGCCGAGGCCCGCGGCCGACGCCGCCTCCAGATAGCGCCGCGACCCGTCGAACACCTTGACGCCGTCCTGCTTGAGGACCTTCTGGAACATGTCGTTCTTGCGGTTGCCCAGGCCGTAGATGGTCTCGGCGTCGTCGGGGTCGTCGGGGCTGCCGTCGGGCAGCTCGATGCCGCGGCTGTCCAGAAACGACCGGACCCCGTCCTCGCGCTTCTTGCCGTCCACGTATTTGCGGTAATCCGCGGCCGCGTCGAACGGGACGAATTCATCGCCGGTGCGCTTGGCCCGGTCGGACAGGTAGGCGTCGAACATGGCCTTCCAGGCCTTGGTGTGCACACTGGCGGTGTCGGTGAGCACGCCGTCGAGGTCGAACAGGCAGGCGCGCACCTTTTCTGGCAGACCCAGCTCTGAGCTCACCGGCGGTCCTCGCTTTCTGGTCTCGGGGGCTGGTTGACCGATACCCACTCCACCATGTCGCCATGTGTGCCGCCAGCGTTTCGGCGTCTGTGGCCGCGGCCGGGTCGACCCGCGGGGGTCCCGAGGACGGAGGCAGCTGCAGTGCCGGCGGGTGCGGTGGGCCGCCGGTCAACGCCTATTACGCTGTGCCGCGGCTTATTTCGCCGCGGGCGGCCTCAACGCCCGCTGCCGTGCTCCGGGGGCCAGGTGCCCGGGATCATCGGCATGCGGGGGGCGTCGCCGAAGTCGTCGCCGGCCAGGGTGGCCAGGCCCGTCGCTGCGACGGGTTTCTTGCTCGCCGTGCCGGCGAAGCCCAGGTTTCCGGCGCCGCCGTGCGACGCCGTCGTCGCCGGGTCGTTCCAGTCCGGATCGACGTCGACGTTCATGTCCATGAACTCGTCGCCGTGGCCGCGTCGGCGGCCCCGCCGGCGCCGCCGGGCCCGCCCGGCCACCCGCGCGGCCGCCGCGGTGGTGGCCGCGGCCGAATCAGGTTCGGGCGCCTGTCTTTTCGCACCGGCGGGGGCGCGTGCGCTCATTCCCGAACCGAACCCGATGCCGGGCGGCGCGAGGGCGTACGGGGGCACGAAGGGGACTGTGCCGGAGGCCGGCGGCGCGGGCGGTGCCGGGCTGGCCACCGTGCCGGCCGCGGGCGCGGGCGCGGGCGCCGGTGCCGGCGCGACCGCCGCGGCGGGCGCAGCGACGGGGCTCATGCCGGGCGCCGCCGGCAGGCCGGGCGGTGCGAGGGCGGGCGGGGCCACCGGCACCGCGGCGGGCGCGGCCGGGGGTGCCGGCGCGGCCAGGCCCGCGAAGCCGGCCAGCGCCCCGAAGGGGGCCGCGGCGACGAGCATCGGCAGCAACAGCAACTGGGGCTGCGTCGGGAGCCAACTGGCGAGCTGGGCCAGGTGCGTCGGCCAGTCGAGCAGCACGAGGTTGGTGATGAACTCGAAAGCCGCCGCCGGGTTTTCCTGCAACAGCGCCCCGAACTGCTGGAAATCCGAAAACAATTCGAGGGCCCGGACCACCCACCACATCACGTCCCCGGGATTGGTGTAGGCCTCGTAGGGCAGGCCGTTGAGGGTGCCCTCGACCGGATCCCAGTCGATGCCGAACAGCCGCAGGATCTGGGCGACGAACTGGTTCAGCGGGCTGTCGAACCCGTGCTCGTGGTCGTGGTGGTCGTCGTCCTCCTCGTGGTCGTCGTGCGCGATGGCCTCGGACTTCACAATGGGCGGCGCCGGGTCGGTCGGCGGTACGGCCGCCACCGTCGCGGTGGAGACGGCCTCATAGGTCGCCATCGTGGTGGCGGCCTGGACCCACATCCGCGCGTAGTCGGCCTCGTTGACCGCGATCGGAATGGTGTTGATCCCAAAGAAATTCGTCGCCACCAGGGCGCCGTGGACGACGTGGTTGGTGGTCAGCTCGGGCAGGGTCGGCATCGCCGCCAACGCCGCGGTGTAAGCGGTGCCCGCCGTCTCGTGCTGCGCGGCCGCCGCGGTGCTGTGCGCGCCCGCCTGCGTCAGCCACGCCAGATAGGGGGCATGCGCGGCGACGTAGGATTCGGCGCTGGGCCCCTGCCACGCACCGGCCTGTGTCGCCGTCAGCAGCGCGCTGAGTTCTTCTGCGGCCGAGGCGTATTCGGCACCCATCGCGCTCCACGCCGCCGCCGCGGCGAACAGCGACGCAGGCCCCGGGCCGCTGCTGAGCAGCGCCGAGTGCACCTCGGGTGGGGACGCCATCCACACCGGCGCGGTCATCGTCGGACGCCTCGGCTGCGGTGGGCCATTGGCGGGGCTATTGCGGCGGGCAATGTCATCACGGCAACTCCTGGGCTGGGCGAGCGTGCAGAATCACCGAGACAGTCAATTGAAAATGATTGTCGTTATCAATACTGGAGGCCGGACCTCATACCAAAGACATAAACTCGGTACGGATGAAGGGTGCTCGGTGCGCCGAAGCTACGGGGCACCCGATCCGGCCAGGCGCTTGATGCGTCCGGCGCGCACGCCGTTGGCGATGACGACGACTTCGGTGAGTTCGTGCACAAATACGACGGTGGCCAGCCCCAGGGTCCCGAACAGCGACAGCGGCACCAGCACGGTGATGATCGCCAGGGACAGCCCGACGTTTTGCAGCATGATCCGGCGGGAGCGACGGGCATGATCCAGCGCTTGGGGCAAGTGGTGTAGGTCTTGGCCCATCAGGGCGACGTCGGCGGTTTCGATGGCCACGTCGGTTCCCATGACGCCCATTGCGATTCCCACGTCGGCGGCGGCCAGAGCCGGAGCGTCATTGACGCCGTCGCCCCCCATCGCGGTGGGCCGCTGCGCACGTAGCTCTGCAACGAGGCGTGCTTTGTCCTCAGGGCGCAGTTCGGCATATACGTCGGCAATTCCGGCTTGTGCGGCCAGCGCGGTAGCGGTGGCCTGATTGTCCCCCGTGAGCATCGCCACCTGATAGTTACGGGCGCGCAGCTCGGCGACGACCTCGGCGGCTTCTGGGCGCAGTTCGTCGCGCACGGCGATGGCACCGAGCAATTTCTCGTCACGTTCAACGAGAATCGTTGTGGCGCCGCCTTGTTGCATGCGGGCCACATAATCGGTGAGGTCGGCCGGGTCGAGCCAACCGGGTCGCCCCAATCGGACGTCGTGGCCGTCGAGCCGGCCAGTCAACCCCGTGCCAGGTATGGCTTGCACGTCCCTGGCGGCAGTGATCGGCAATGCGGCCGCAGCGAGAACGGCTGCGGCCAGAGGATGTTCACTGCGGGCCTCCAGAGCGGCCGCCACCGTCAGAACCTCTGCGCGGTTGGCGCCGTTGGTGGTGGCGACGTCGATAACCGCTGGCCGGTTTGCTGTAAGCGTTCCGGTCTTGTCCAAGGCGATTATGCCAACGGTGCCAAGGCTTTCCAGGGCGGCACCACCCTTGATGAGTACGCCGACCTTGGCGGCCGCGCCGATGGCCGCTACGACCGACACCGGGACGGCGATGGCAAGTGCGCACGGGGAGGCCGCTACCAACACCACCAAAGCACGCTCCATCCAGACCAACGAATTACCGAAAACGCTGCCCGCCCCGGCGATCACGGCGCCGGCGATCATGATGCCCGGCACCATCGGCCGCGCGATGCGGTCGGCCAATCGCTGGGCAGTGCTTTTGCGTGCCTGTTCGGCTTCCACGATGTGCACAATGCGGGCCAGCGAGTTGTCCTCCGCGGTCGCGGTGACCTCCACCACCAGCACTCCGGAACCGTTGATCGACCCGGCTAACACCTCGTCACCAGGCCCGGCCTCCGCCCGTACCGACTCACCGGTGATCGCGGAGACGTCCAACGCCGTGCGCCCGTCACGGATGATGCCGTCAGTGGCCAGACGTTCGCCCGCCTTGACGATCATCCGATCCCCAATGCGGAGGTCGGCTGCGGCGACCACGGTTTCGGTATCTTCTCCGCGCAGCACGGTGGCCTCATCCGGCACCAGCGACAGCAACGCGCGCAGGCCGCGCCGCGTACGCGACACCGCGTATTCCTCCAGGCCCTCACTGACGGAGAACAAAAACGCCAGGGTGGCGGCCTCGCCGACCTGGCCGAGTCCGACGGCGCCGGCCGCAGCGATGGTCATCAACGTGCCGACACCGATACGACCGTGCGACATCTGGTTGACGCTGAACGGAACGAACGTCGATGCCCCCACGGCCAATGCCAGGACGTTCATGCCCAATGCGACCGGCCCAAGTGGGGTGACCCAGGCAGTGATCATCGAGCCCGCTAGCAGCGCACCGGACAATGCGGCACGTCGCAGCTTGGCCACCCGCCATAGCTGCTCCGGTGCGTCCTCGTTGTCGTCGTGGTCGCAGCAGCCGTCGCTCACCGGTCGCTTAAGACGACCTCGCTTCCCAGCGCACGAACCCGACCCCACTCGCGTGCTCCAGCCGATGGTTCTTTGCGCCAGACCAGCCCTGCGGCCATCCGCCGAGCGCGGGGTACGCACGGGCACTGACATCGCTGGGATGTGCTCGGCCTCGGCGATTGCCGACAGGATGGCCGCGGTGTCGCAGAACTCGGGTGCATGCCAAATCACCACCGAGGCCGTGCGCGGATGAATCTGCACGGCTTCGACACCGGCCATCATCCCGACCGTGTCCTCGATCGCGATGACTCGTGCGTCGTGGAAGCGAAACCCGGGTACTTGCACGCGGATACGTCGCGAAGTCGCCGATGCAACGGTCAGCTTGACGCCGGTAGCGCGGTAACAATCAGTGGTGAGCATCGTCAGCCTCTCTGGCGGTGAACGATGTGGACGCGGGCACCGCGGACAGCAAAGCCGTTAGCCCTGCCGCCGCGGATCGACTGAGGGCCCGTCAGCAGCAGTCGTCGTCAGCTGGGGCCCGCACCGGCAAGAAGGCCTCGTCACCGATCCGATCGCGAGCTTCCGCGACCACGTCCGCGGCCCTCAGCCGGGCGGCCTCGGCCGCCACCTCCGCACGTCGCGTTGTCCGTAGGCCCCACGCCGTGGCGGTCACCGCGGCCCGGTGAACCGGAGCTTTGCCCGCCGTCTTGCGCATCATCTCGTAGGCGCTCACCCCGACCAGGCCGGTCACCACCGTCCCGGCCGCCCTAACGAATAGCCCGTGTGCAACCACAGCTCAACCTCCGCGTCTTCTGTTTTCTCATTGGCAATTCACCGAGCCCCTTCATCGACTGGCCGGCACGTCGTCCTTGTCCTCGAATGTTGTTTGCTCGCCGCCACAGGGCTGGCCGGTGTCCACCGCAAGAACGACCTGGACCAGCTCGCCCAGGGCTCGGGCAAGGTGACTATCGGCCAGGGCATAGCGCACCTGACGGCCCTCGTAGGAGGCGACAACGAGCCCGCAACCGCGCAAGCACGACAGATGATTCGACACGTTGGATCGCGTCAACCCCAGGTGAGACGCCAACTGGCCCGGATAGCAAACGCCATCCAGTAGCGCGACGAGGATTCGGCAGCGCGTCGGGTCGGCCAGCGCCCGGCCCAGCCGGGCCAGCGCGGACTCCCGCACATCACAGGTCAGCATGCGCTGAACAATACTGCGATCACTGATATAACAGCAAGGGCTGAACTATTGTCACCCTGCTGACGCTACGTGTCGCGAAGCCCTCGGTCGTTGAATGCGGCTGATGTCGAGCTCGACGGCCGCCGTGTGGATTCGTGGCGGCGCAGCGACACCTCCGGCGAAGTTGCCAAGACGCCGTGCGTGCCGTGTTTTCGCCGTCGGCCTCTCGGGCGGGGCCGGCGCGGCTGGGCCACTAGACTCGCCTGCGTGGCGGAATCGAGGGAGACCGAGGCAACTGAGTCATCGGATGCGTCCGGGCCGCCGGCCCGGCCGGTGCTCGTCGTGGACTTCGGCGCGCAGTACGCGCAGCTGATCGCCCGCCGCGTGCGCGAGGCCAGGGTTTTCTCCGAAGTCATCCCGCACACCGCCACGGCCGAGGAGATCAAGGCGCGGGACCCGCTGGCCTTGGTGCTCTCCGGTGGGCCATCCAGTGTCTACGCCGACGGCGCCCCGCAGCTCGATCCGGCCCTGTTCGATCTCGGGGTGCCGGTGTTCGGCATCTGTTACGGGTTTCAGGCCATGGCCCAGGCGCTGGGCGGGACCGTTGCCCGCACGGGCACCAGCGAATACGGCCGGACCGAACTGAAAGTGCTTGGCGGCGAGCTGCATTCGGGCTTGCCGAACGTTCAGCCGGTATGGATGAGCCACGGCGACGCGGTCACGGCCGCGCCGGACGGGTTCGAGGTAGTGGCCAGCAGCGCGGGCGCGGAGGTGGCCGGGTTCGAGAACCGGGCGCGTCGCCTGGCCGGCGTGCAGTATCACCCGGAGGTGATGCACAGCCCGCACGGGCAGCAGGTGCTCAGCCGCTTCCTGCACGACTTCGCCGGCCTTGGCGCGGACTGGACGGCCGCCAACATCGCCGAGGCACTGATCGAGCAGGTGCGCGCCCAGGTCGGGGACGGCCATGCGATTTGCGGGCTGTCCGGCGGCGTGGATTCCGCGGTGGCCGCCGCGCTGGTGCAGCGCGCCATCGGTGACCGGTTGACCTGTGTCTTCGTCGACCACGGGCTGCTGCGCGAGGGCGAGCGCGCGCAGGTGCAGCGCGACTTCGTGGCCGCCACGGGCGCCAACCTGGTGACCGTCGACGCGGCCGACACCTTCCTCGACGCGCTCGCGGGCGTGACCAACCCCGAAGGCAAGCGCAAGATCATCGGCCGCCAATTCATCCGGGCGTTCGAGGACGCGGTGCGAGACATCGTGGGGGACAACGCTTCCGAAGGTTCCGGCGTTGAGTTCCTGGTCCAGGGCACGCTGTATCCCGACGTGGTGGAATCCGGTGGTGGCACCGGCACCGCGAACATCAAGAGCCACCACAACGTCGGTGGACTGCCGGGTGACCTGACGTTCACACTCGTCGAGCCACTGCGGCTGCTGTTCAAGGACGAGGTGCGCGCGGTCGGGCGCGAGCTGGGCCTGCCGGAGGAAATCGTTGCGCGCCAACCTTTCCCGGGTCCGGGCCTGGGTATCCGGATCGTCGGCGAGGTCACCGCGCAGCGGTTGGAGACCCTGCGGCGCGCGGACTCGATCGCGCGCGAGGAGCTGACGGCCGCCGCCTTGGACACCCTGATCTGGCAGTGCCCCGTGGTGCTGCTCGGCGACGTGCGCTCGGTCGGCGTGCAGGGCGACAACCGCACCTACGGGCACCCCATCGTGCTGCGGCCGGTGACCAGCGAGGACGCCATGACCGCCGACTGGACCCGGGTCCCCTACGAGGTGCTCGAGCGCATCTCGACCCGCATCACCAACGAGGTGGCCGAGGTGAACCGCGTCGTGCTGGACATCACCAGCAAGCCGCCGGGCACCATCGAGTGGGAGTAACCGCCTCGTCGTAGCGCGCCTCGCCGGCGACGGGGTGCCATTGACAGTCTCCACGCCCGGGTGGTAGGCATGGCGCAATTGAAAACATCATTTTCAATTGCTCGCCGAGCCGACGCCGGCTGGAGGACAAAGTGGCCGAAAATGCCCGTGAGCAGGCGCAACCAGCCTGGAAAAACCCGATGGCCTGGCTGCCGCACTCGATCGCGGAGGCGGCGCTGTCGGCGGGGGAGGGGCCGGCGGCCGACCTCTCCGAGGCCTGGGCGCACCTCCAGGAGCGGTTGAACGCGGCCGAACAACTCGTCCGGAGCACGCCGGTCAACCAGAACCGCCTCGACCACGGATCGGGGATGCGTCACCTGATGGTGCTGCTGGCGGTCGGCACCGACATGGCACTGCGCGCCGATCCCGACCCGGTCCTCGCCGTCAACCGCGCCAGCATGGACGACATCGTCACCTGGGGCCTGGAATGCCCCGACTGCGTGTACCTGAACGCGAGCTTGCGCGCGGGCGAGACCTATCGGCTCTTCGGCAACCGGGGGACGGCCCGCTACGTCGGCTTGCAGACCATGGACGGAATCGCGGCGACCGCCAACTGCCTCGTGGACGATCTCGACGTCGAGGCCGACGGGAGCTTCGAGGCGATCCTCTCGGGCGACGAGCACGAGGGCAACTGGCTGCGGCTGGCCGGGGATCATCCGACGCTGACCGTCCGGAACTTCTTCTACGACTGGGACACCGAGGTTCCCGCGTCGCTGCGGATCGAGCGCGTCGGCGACGAAGTGGTGCCCGAAGCCCGTTCCGTCGACCTGGATACCTCGGTCGCCCAACAGCTTTACGCGTTGGGGGATTTCGTCTACGACAACTTGAAATTCTTCCTCGACTTCGGTGCCATGCCACCGGCCAACGGTTTCATCCCGCCGATGGACATGACCGAGATGGGTGCGGCGGCCGAAAACCGGCCCGTGATCGGGCGATTCGAGCTCGAGCCCGACGAGGCGCTCATCCTCGAGGTGCAACCCCCCGAGGGCGTCTACTGGAGTCTTTCGTTGGGCAATCCGTGGTTGGAGACGATCCACTACGGCCGCCATCAATCCAGCCTCAACGGACATCAGGCGGTCATCGACTCCGACGGGATCTTTCGCGCCGTCATTTCCGCGAAGGATCCCGGGGTGGCGAACTGGCTCGACACCGCGGGCCACAGCAACGGTGCGATGCTCTTGCGTTGCGTCCGAACGCAAACCGCGCCGGTCCCGAGCACACGCGTCGTGCAGGTCGACGACGTCGTGGCGGCGCTGCCGGCCGAGACCGCGATGACCACCCCCGACGAACGCGCGCACGTCATCGAAGCCCGTCGCCGCGCCGTACACGAAAGGTTCTACCGGTGAGCTTCTCCGCTGACGACCTCGAAGACGGCGCACGCACCGCCACCGGGCTCGACGACTTCGGCTCGTCCTACTATCGCGAGGGCCTCGAACGCACCGTCGAGGCATTGAACACCGAAGCCGAACTCAACGACCTCGGCCGCGTCATGCAGCACGCCACCATCAGCAATGCCCTGATCCAGCGGCTGAAGCTCGTGGAAACCTACAAACAACATCCCGAGATCGCCGACGAGGTGGTCGAGGGTCCCGTCGTCGTCCTCGGACTGCCCCGCACCGGCACCACCGCGCTGAGTCAATTGGTTGCTGCCGACCCACAATTCAGGTCGTTACGGGTGTGGGAATCGCAGGCGCCGACTCCGCCGCCCGAAGCGGCCACGCAGCACGACGACCCGCGGATAGCACAGGCCGCGGCGGGCATCGCGATGATCGAGCAGATGTTTCCCGATTTCCGCGCCATGAACAGCAACGAGCCCGAGGCCGCGACCGAATGCCAGGACCTGATGGGCATGAGCTTTCGCACCTTCCATTTCGACGGCGTGGTCCGCGTCCCCGGCTACGTGGAATGGTTGCTGCAAAGCGATATGCGCGAAACCTACGCGTTCCACCGCGACGTGCTCAAATTGCTGCAATGGCATTGCAAACCCAACCTGTGGCACCTGCGGACCCCGGTGCACATGTTCGCCCTCGACGCGTTCGTCGACACGTATCCCGAGGCGAAATTCCTCTGGAGCCACCGTGATCCGGCCAAGGTACTGGGGTCGGTCTGCAGCCTCATCGCCTACGTCCGGAGCTGGAGCAGCGACCGTAAAGACCCGGAAGAGCTCGGCGCCGAGCAGCTGGCCTGGTGGGCCGAAGGCATGCGGCGGGCAATGGAATTCCGCGAGAAGTTCGGCGACGACCGGTTTGTCGACGTGTCGTTCGCCGCCCTGCAAACCGACCCGGTCGCCACCGTCGCCGACAGCTACGAACGGCTCGGCCTGACGTTCACGGACTCGGCGCGGGCCAAGGTGCAAGGGTGGGCGGACGAACACAAGCCCGGTCACCGGGGCACCCACAGCTACGACCTGGCCGACTACGGGTTGACCCCGCAACGCGTGCACGAAGCGTTCAGCGATTACATGGCCGCCCACGATGCTTCGGCCTGATCGGGCCGGCGGGCGTCAAAAGCTCGAACCCGATCCGCAGGTACACGCCGCGATCGTGTCCGCCGCCGCCGAAGTCGTTCGGAGCGAAGGGGTCCAGGCGCTGTCGATCGCTGCGCTGCTCAGCCGAACGCAGTTGAGTACCCGGGCGTTCTACCGTCACTTCGACTCCAAGGATCAGCTGGTTGCGGCGGTGTTCCTGGTAATGGCGCGCGCCGAGGTGCTGCGGCTGGTGCAGCGGATGTCCGAGTGCGCCGACCCGGTCCGCGCGGTAGCGGCCTGGATCGACGGCCGGCTCGACTTGGCCTTCAATCCGCAGATCCGTTCCGATCTTCGCCAAATGTCGGTCGAGGCGCAGACGCAGATGTTCGTCGCGCCCGAGCTCGTGGCCCCCGCCTACCGGGAAATCCTGCGTCCGCTGGTCGAACAGCTTGCGTGGGGAAAGAATCTGGGGTTATTCGGCGACATCGATCCCGACGGTGAGGCGTTGTCCATCCAAGGCGTCGTATGGGCCAACATCGAACGGCACTGGGCGACGGCCCATCGAGATCCCGCCGAAATCCGCGCGCGCGTACAGCATTTCTGCCTGCGGGGTCTCGGTGTCGCCCCGGAGACGATCGCGGCGGTTCTGGCCGAAGCGCCGGACGAATAGCTCACTTCGCCGATGCGGCGCTGACGCATGTTTGCGATGGCTACTAGGTGGGCCCCAGGGCGTAGGCGCCGTTCTCCGGATGGTGGTACCAGCCGCTCGACGCCTGGGTGGCGCCGTCGGCATGGATCGTTTGCCCGGTGATGCAACTGGACGTGTCGGAGGCGAGAAACACTGCCGCGCCGGCATTTCGTCGACCCCGTCACGGTCGCGCCGTGGTTGGTGATCGTCGCGTCGGCGTCAAGCTCGAACGGTGTGGTGTCGGCGGCGAAGAGCTCGGCCGCGGGACATGGTTCGGCGTCGGCCCGGGCCGGCCTGACGTCGAAAAAATCACACTCAAACACACCATCAGCCACACCGGCACCGAGCGCATAAAGCAGCCCCTCACGTTGCTTGACGGTTGTCAGAGGGCCGGTGTTTACTTCGAACATACTTTCGAACAAGCGATGAGGAGGCGGGGTCATGACCGCGGCTTTTGCCTCCAGTCACCGCGAAGAAACCCGCGCTGAGCAGCTCGAATCGCTGCGGCGGCGGATGGCGAACATCTCCGCGAAAAAGACCGGGCCGACCGTCCCCGACGACCTGCTGGACTCGGAGTCCCAGCTGGCGCTGCCGCAGTGGCTGGCGGACCTGCTGCCGGCGCCGCTGCCGCGGGGAACGGTGGCGGTGCTCTCGGGTGCCCGGTCGCTGTTGTTGAGCATGGTCGCCGCGGTCACGGCGGCCGGTGGCAACGCCGCGATCGTCGGCCAGCCGGACATCGGGCTGCTGGCCGCCGCGGAGATGGGGGCGGACCTGAGCCGGCTCGCGGTGATACCGGATCCCGGCACCGATCCGGTGGAGGTGGCCGCGGTGCTCGTCGACGGCATGGACCTGGTGGTCCTCGGGCTGGGCGGGCGCCGGGTGGCGCCGACCCGGGCGCGGGCGGTGGTGGCGCGGGCCCGCAGCAAGGGCTGCACCGTGCTGGTCACCGGCGGCGATTGGCAAGGCGCGCCGACGCGGCTGGCGGCCCGGGTCTGCGGTTATGAGATCACCCCACACTGGGGAACGCTCGCCCCCGGATTCGGGCGGATCGGCGGGGTGCGGTTGCAGGTCAGCGGGATGTGTGCGGGGCGACGGGTGACGCCCCAGGCGCGAGCCGGGTGAATTCCGGTGGTAGCCCCTTCTGGTTCAAGGGTTTTGGCGATCTGGTGCATGGATTGGCCCGCGGTGGCGGCGGCCGCGGCCGCGGATCTGTCCGCGACCGTCCCCGTGGCGGTCACGTTGGCCAACCGGGTGATCGCCTGCTCGTCGGCCGCCCGCGCGGTGGGGGTGCGCCGGGGGCTGCGCCGCCGGGAGGCCGCGGCCCGGTGCCCGCAGCTGCATGTCGCCACCGCCGACGCGGACCGCGACGCCCGCTTCTTCGAAGCGGTGATCGCGGCGGTGGACGACCTGGTGCCCCGCGCCGAGGTGCTGCGGCCCGGGCTCCTGGTGTTGCCGGTGCGCGGGGCGGCCCGCTATTTCGGGTCCGAGGCCACCGCCGCCGAACGGCTGATCGATGCGGTGGCCGCAGCCGGCGCCGAGTGTCAGGCCGGGATCGCCGACCAGTTGTCCACGGCGGTCTTCGCGGCGCGGGCGGGCCGCGTCGTCGAGCCGGGAGGCGACGCGAGGTTCTTGTCGGTGCT
This sequence comes from Mycobacterium marseillense, assembly GCF_010731675.1. Taxonomy (NCBI): domain Bacteria; kingdom Bacillati; phylum Actinomycetota; class Actinomycetes; order Mycobacteriales; family Mycobacteriaceae; genus Mycobacterium; species Mycobacterium marseillense. Next base: position 2,871,323 of record NZ_AP022584.1, on the reverse strand, counting down.
GTCCATCCGCCAACTCGCCACCGAGCCGAGTCTGTCCGGTCCCGGCCGGGAGGAGCTGACGGATCTGTTGTGGCGGATGGGGATTCGCACCATCGGGCAGTTCGCCGCGCTGTCGCGCAGCGACGTGGCCTCCCGGTTCGGCGCCGACGGGGTGACCGCGCACCGGTTGGCCCGCGGCGAGCCCGAACGGCCGCCCTCCGGGCGGGAGCCGCCGGCCGAGCTCGAGGCCGTGCTGGACTGCGATCCGCCGATCGACCGGGTCGATGCCGCGGCGTTCGCCGGGCGCTCGCTGGCCGGAACGCTGCATCAGGCACTGATGGCCGCCGGCGTGGGATGCACCCGGCTGGCCATTCACGCCGTCACCGCCAACGGCGAGGAACGCCATCGGGTGTGGCGGTGCGCCGAGCCGTTGACCGAGGACGCCACCGCCGACCGGGTGCGCTGGCAGCTCGACGGCTGGCTGAGCAGTCGCACCGCGCGCGATCCCCGGCCCACCGCCGCGGTGACGCTGTTGCGGCTGCAGGCGGTGGAGGTGGTATCCGCCGAGGCACTGCAGTTGCCGCTCTGGGGTGGGCTGGGAGAGGAGGACAGGCTGCGGGCCCGCCGGGCACTGGTGCGGGTGCAGGGGTTGCTCGGCCCGGAGGCGGTGCGCGTGCCGGTGCTGTCCGGCGGCCGCGGGCCCGCCGAGCGCATCACGCTGATCCCGCTGGGCGACGAGCCGGTGCCGCGGGCCGATCCCGCTCTGCCGTGGCCCGGCCGGCTGCCCGAACCGTCACCGGCGGTGTTGCTGGACGATCCGGTGGAACTGCTTGACGCCCAAGGGAACCCGATACGGGTGACCAACCGCGGGCTGTTCTCCGCCGACCCCGCCCGCATGATCACCCAGGGCAGAGACGAGCGGCTGTGCTGGTGGGCCGGGCCCTGGCCGGTCGATGAGCGGTGGTGGGACGACCGGCGCCCGGCCGGTCAGGGGTCCGGTCGCACCGCCCGCGCCCAGATTCTGCTGGAGAGCGAGCGTGCGTTGCTGTTGTGCTATCGCCAGCGGCGCTGGTATCTCGAGGGCAGCTACGAGTAGGTGGGCCGCAGCGCCTCGGGGGTCAGGTCCTTGAGCGAGGGATATCCGTCGACGGCCATGATCAGGTCCGCTTCGGCCAGCAGCGAGCGCAGCACGTGCACGATGCCCTCGACGCCCCCGAGCGCCAGCCCGTAGGCGTAGGGGCGGCCGATCCCGACGGCGGTCGCCCCCAGCGCGAGGGCCTTGATGATGTCGGCGCCGCTGCGCACACCCGAGTCGAACAGCACCGGCAGCCCGTCGGCGGCCGCGAGCACGTCGGGCAGGCAATCCAGGCAGGGCAGCCCGCCGTTGGCTTGCCGGCCACCGTGGTTGGAGCAGTAAATGCCGTCTACGCCAATGTCTTTGGCACGGCGAACGTCGTCGGGGTGGCAGATGCCCTTGACCATCAGCGGCAGGTCGGTCTCCGCCCGCAACCATTCCAGGTCCTCCCACCGGAACGGGCCGCCGAAAATCGGCAGCTTGCGCACCGCCGCCTCGGTGGCGTCTTCGCCCCGGCTCAGGTGGGCGCGGAAAACCGGGTCGCTGGTGTAATTGGCCAGGCACCCGCTGGGCACCTGGGGGTAGTTTCCCCCGCTGAGGTCGCGGGGCCGCCAGCCGGTGACCCAGGTGTCCAGGGTGACGGCGATGCTCTTGAAGCCGGCCGCCTCGGCGCGGTGCACCAGGCTGGCGGCCATCTTGCGGTCCGGCGGCGTGTACAGCTGGAAAAAGGCCGGGGTGTCGCCCAGTTCGGCGGCGATATTTTCCATCGGGTCGGAGGTGAGCGTGCCCACGAAGAACGGGACGCCGGTGCGGACGGAGGCGCGGGCGCACAGTATGTCCCCGTGGCCGTCCGGATCGCACACCCCGATGACGCCGATGGGCGCCATGAAGATCGGGGACGGAAACCTCATGCCGAACAGCTCGACGGACATGTCGCGCTCCTCGGGGGCGATCCCCATCCGGGGATACAGTCCCCACCGTTTGAAGGCCGCGCAGTTGGCGCGCTGGGTGTGCTCGTCGCCGGCGCCGCCCGCGACGTACTGCAGCACTTTCGGTGTCATCGCCGCCGCCGCCTTTTTCTCCAGGTCCTCGAACCTGATCGGGTACTGCGGCTGATTTCCGTGCAGCGACTGGTCGTACAACTCTTTTTGGTAATCGGCGAAGGCCATAGTCGATCCAGTACCCCGCACCCCGTGCACCAAACGGCTCCGTCGAGCCCTAGGCGCCGCGCGCCGTCCAGAGCCTCCGCGCCGCGGCCGCCCCGGCCAGCGCGGCCGCGCTCACCGCGGCCACCGGCACCGCGACCCGCGTGGCGCGCGTCCGCGAGTCGGCCTCGGGCCGGTCCGGAGGAGACGTGGAGCGGATGTCGGCCGAGGTGTTCGCCATGGCCATGATCTGTCCGAGGTGCAGCGCGTTCGCCGTCCCGGAGTGGCTGATCTGCGTCTGGCAGGAGAATCCGTTGGCGATCACCAGGGCCTCCGCATTCTTTCGGATCGCCGGCAGCAGGGCCTGTTCGCCGCAGTCGAGCGAGAGTTGGTACTTGCCCTGCTCGAATCCCCACGAGCCGGCCAGCCCGCAGCATCCGCCGGAGACGGGCTGCACGTCGATGCCCATCTTCTGCAGTACCTCCTGGTCGGCGTCGACCCCGCCGGTGGCCCGCTGGTGGCAGTGGCCCCACAGCAGTGCCTTGACTGCGGACCCGGTGGAGGACACCCGGGGCAGCTCGAGGCCGTACTCGGTGAAGAACTGCGCGAAGTGATAGCTGTTGCGCACCAACCGATCCGCGTCGTCGTCATGCGGCAGCAACTTCTTGAGCTCGTCCTTGAAGACGGCCAGGCAGCTCGGCTCCATACCGACAATCGGTGTGCCGGCTCGGATTTCGCTGCGCAGTTGCCCTAGCACATCGTGGAGATAGTGTTCGGCGACGTCGAGAAAGCCGTAGTCATACAGGGGGCGGCCGCAACAGATGTGTCCCGTGGGCATGACGACGCGCCAGCCGGCCGCCTCGATCGCCGCCACGCAGGCCACCCCGACATCGGTGTGCAGTCGGTTGTTGAAGGTGTCGGGAAACAGGATCACCTTCGGTCCGGCGGGATTGACGACCGGACGCGCCGAGAACCACTGTTGCAGCGTCATCGGCGCGAAGGTGGGCAACGGCCGCTGCCGGTCAATTCCGCCCACCGCCTTGGCGATTCGAGACAGCACCGGCGTCTGGGTGGCGAAGTTGGCCAACTCCGGGATGGCGCTGGCCAGCCGCGCGGCCCGGTCGATGAACCCGAACGCGTAGGCGTACCGTGGCCGCCAGCGGCGCAGCGACCGGAAGTGGTGGTAGAGGAACTCCGCCTTGTAGGTGGGGATGTCCACCTCGACCGGGCAGTCGCTGGTGCAGCCCTTGCAGGCCAGGCACAGATCCAGCGCGTCGGCGACTTCGTCGGACTGCCAGCCATCGGTGATCACCTCGCCGCGCAGCATCTCGAACAACAGCCGCGCCCGCCCCCGCGTGGAGTGTTTCTCCTCCCTGGTCACCTGGTAGCTGGGGCACATGGTGTCCTGCGCCTCGGGAACCCGGCATTTGCCGACTCCGACGCAGCGCAGTGCCGCGTGCGAGAAGTCGCCATGGTCCTCGGCGTAGGCGAACTTCACCTGCGGCCTCGCCGGGTTGTAATCCGTCCCCAGCTTGAGGTTTTCGTCGAACCGATACGGGTCGATCACCTTGCCGGGGTTCATCTTCCACTCGGGATCCCAGATCAGCTTGAACTTGCGCATGGCCTCCATCAGCCGCGGGCCGTACTGCTTGCCCAGTAACTCGGCGCGCTGCTGGCCGTCGCCGTGCTCGCCGGACATCGACCCGCCGTAGGACGCGACCAGGTCGCCGGCTTCCTCCATGAACTTGCGGTAGTTGACGAGACCGTCCTTGTGGCGCAGGTCGAACCCGACCCGGGAGTGGATGCAGCCCTCCCCGAGGTGGCCGTACATGGCGCCGCGCAGGTTGTGTTTGGCGTAGAGCTGCTGCAGATCACGCACGTAGTCGCCGACCCGCCGCCAGGGGACCGCGGAGTCCTCCCAGCCCGGCCAGTGATTGCCGCTGTCCACCGGGAACGCGGTCGAGCCCAGCCCGGCCTCGCGAATCGCCCACAGTTCGGCGCTGTTCCCCCCGTCCTGCTTGCTGCGGGCCAGCACGATGCGGTCGTCCTCGATGTGCTTTTTCTTCTTCAGCCAGCGAACGAATTCCTCTGCTCGCTCGAGTGATTCGTGCGGCTCGTCGGAGCCGAACTGGATCATCAGCCAGGCACCCTTGGAATCCGGGCGCGGCAACGCGGCCCGGCCGCTGGCGTTGACACCGGTGAGCTCCTGGTCGTGCACGAGCACGTGGTCGACGGCCTCGAGCCCGATCGGCTTCCATTCCATCATCTCCGGCGCGAGGTCGCCGGCCGCGCCGAGGGAGTCGAACTCCACCACGACCACCGTGCGGTGGAGCATGGCCGGGGTCAGCATCACGGTCGCCGTCAGGGCCACCGCGCAGGTGCTTTCGGTGCCGACCAGGGCGCGCGCGACGTTGAACCCCCGCTCGGGCAGCAGCTCGTCGAGGTTGTAGCCGGAAACCCGCCGGGGCACCTCGCCGACGTCGGCGTATCCCTTGCGAATATCGTCGGCGTACTCGTTACGCAAATCCCGTAGCGCGGCATAGATTTCGCCCTTGCGACCGCCGGCGGCGATGATGCTGTCGAGGTCCTTCTCCTCGTTCACGCCGACGGTGAACCGGGCGCCGTCGTAGGTGACGATGTCCAGCGCGTGGGTGTTGTCGGAGGTACGGGGCCCGGGTCCGTAGAACCGCGATTGGACCGAGTGCACCCCGCAGGAGTTGTTGCCGATGTTTCCACCCAGCGTGCACCGCGAATGCGACGAGGGGTCGGGGCCGAACACCAACCCGTGCTCGCCGGTGGCCTTGTTGAGCTGTTCGTTGATCACGCCGGTCTGCACGGTGGCCAGCCGGCGCTGCGCGTCGATGTCGATGATGTCGGTGAGATACTTCGAAAAGTCGATCACCACCGCCACATTGACGGTTTCGCCGGACAGACTCGTGCCGCCGCCACGGCACAGCACCGGGGCGTGGTAGGCGTGGCAGGCCCGCACCGTCTGCACCACGTCCTCGATCGTCTTGGGAACCACGACCCCGATCGGAACCTGGCGGAAGTTCGATGCGTCATTGGCGTACATCGCCAATGTGGCCGTGTCGAAACGCACTTCGCCGCTGACGTGCCGGCGCAGCTGATTTTCCAGGCCGGTGACGTTGACCTTGTCGACGGTGGCCATCCCGGCGACGAAGCGGGTATCCGGGCGGGCCGGGATGGTCCGCGACTGGTCGGACCTGAGCAGGCTCATTCGGTCCCACCAGCGCCCTTGTGCCCTACGCTCTTGATCGACTCGGTGAACTCGTGCATCTTCTGCTTGGCGCCCTTCTTGCCGATGCTGACCCGGTCGGGATCCTTCAGCACCGCTTTGGCGGTCTTCTTCGCCATCATCTTCTTGATGTGCGGCGGGACCGGCGGGATGTCCTTGTCGACGACCACCTCCAGCACTACCGGGCCGCTGGCCGCCAGCGCCTGGTCCCAGGCCTCGCCGATCTTCTTCGGATCGTCGCAGCGGATGCCGGTCAGCCCGAGCAACTTGGCGAACTCGGCGTAGGGGACATCCGGAATGTATTGCGATCCCTCAAATTTCGGCTCACCGCCCATCGCGCGCTGCTCCCAGGTCACCTGGTTGAGATCCTCGTTGTTGAAGACGCAGAAGATCAGCGGGCCGTCGGAGAGCCGATCCTTGTAGCGCTTGACGGTGATCATCTCGGCCAGCCCGTTCATCTGGAACACGCCGTCGCCAACCAGCGCGATCACCGGGCGGCCGGGATGCGCCAACTTGGCGGCGATCGCATACGGCGTCCCCGGGCCCATGGTGGCCAGGTTTCCGGCCAGCGACGCCGCCATGCCCGGTCGCATCTTGAGGTGCCGGGCCCACCAGTTGGCGACCGAACCGGCGTCGGTGGTCAGGATGACGTTGTCGGGCAGTCGTTTTGACAGCTCGTGGGCCACCAGCTCGGGATTGAGTGGATCGGCCTTGTCGTGCGCCCTTTTGTCGAGCACCGCCCACCACTCGGAGACCTCTTTTTCGATCTGGTCCCGCCACGACCTGTCATCCTTGCGCTGCAAAAGCGGAACCAGTTCGCGCAGCGTATTTTTCGAGTCCCCGACCAGGTTGGCCTCCATCGGGTATCGGGTCCCGATCATCCGGCCGTCGAGGTTGATCTCGACGCCACGGCACTGCCCCTCTTTGGGCAGCCATTCGGCGTAGGGGAAGCTGGTGCCCACGAAGAACAGGGTGTCGGCGTCGGACATCATGGCGTGGCTGGCGGTGGAGCCCAGCAGCCCGATGGGCCCGGTGACGTAGGGCAGGTCGTCGGCCAGCACGGCGCGGCCCAGCGAGGTCTTGGCCACCCCGGCGCCCAGCAGTTCGGCGGCCTGGATGACTTCGTCGACGGCCTCGGCGGCGCCCTGGCCGACGACCATCGCCACCTTCTTGCCCTCGTTGAGGATCTGCGCCGCCTTCTCCAACTCGGATTGCGGGGGAATCACCCTCGGCTTGGTCCAGCCGACGCTGGTGTAGACGGCGCCGTGCATCCGGGGCGGTGAGGGGACCGCCTCGGATTCGCCCACGTCCTCGGGCAGGATGATCGTCGCCACCGTGCGGTTGTTCAGCGCCACCTTGCAGGCCCGGTCGACGAGTTGCCGCGCCTGCTCGGGCGCCATGCAGATCTGCACGAAGTCCGACGAGACGTCCTTGTACAGCGAGAGCGGGTCGATCTCCTGCTGGAAGGCCGCGCCCAGCGACATCCGCTTCTGCTGGCCGATGATGGCGACCACGGGGTGGTGGTCCAGCTTCGCGTCGTAGAGGCCGTTGAGCAGGTGGATGGTGCCGCCGCCGGAAGTGGCCAGGCAACAACCGATTTCGCCGGTGAACTTGGCGTGCCCGGTCGCCATGAACGCGGCCATCTCCTCGTGGCGCGGCTGGATCAGCTCCGGGTCGCCGCCGGCGCGGTCGAGCGCGCCGAGCATCGACAGGATCCCGTCGCCGGGATAGCCGAATATTCGGTGAATGCCCCATTGGCGCAGGCGGTCGACGATGAAGTCGGCGGTTTTCGGCATGATCCCTCCTCCGGTCCGGCCAGCAGGCAGCTCGCTGTTCGATTCCTTCGGCTGTGTGGATCAACCGGATCAACGCCATCGACCGTCCACGGACGGGTTTGCCCGTGGCAACGGTTGCAGGCGGCCACGATCGGTGCTTACCCTCCGCAGCGGGGGTCAAACGGGCGAAACGTCGCGGTTATCCGGTGCCGTCGCGTCGCACGGCGGCGCAGATGGGAAGGCCTGGGTCAGCCGCGAGGACGGCGTTTCGGTCGATCCCGCGTCAGTACCGTCCGAAAACGGTCGCGACGTTGTGTCCGCCGAATCCGAACGAGTTGTTGATCGCGTATTCGTAGTTGCCGGGGCGGGGCTTGCCGGCCACCACGTCCAAATCGATTTCCGGGTCGAGGTTTTCCAGGTTCAGCGTGGGTGGGACGACCTGGTCGCGCAGGGCGAGCACGGTCAGGATCGACTCGACCGCCCCGACCGCGCCGACCGAGTGGCCCAGGGCGGCCTTGGGCGCGTAGACGACGGCGTTGCCGCCGTGGGCGCCCAGGGCGTTGTTGATGGCCTTGCCCTCGGCGACGTCGCCGACCGAGGTGCCGGTGGCGTGGGCGTTGACGTGGTGAATGTCGCTGGGGGACAGGCCGGCGAGCTGGATGGCGCGGCTCATGGCGTGTCCGGCGCGTTCGCCGTTGGGGTCGGGGGCCACCATGTGGTAGCCGTCGGAGGTGATGCTGGCCCCCATGATGCGGGCCAAGATGTTGGCGCCGCGGGCCTTGGCGTGCTCCTCGGTCTCGATGACCATGAGCGCGCCGGCCTCGCCGAAGACGAATCCGGTCCGGTCGCGGTCGAACGGGCGGCACGCGCCGACGGGGTCGTCGTTCTTGGTGGACATCACGATGCGCATCTGGGCGAACGCCGCGATCGCGACTGCCTCGATCCTGACCTCGACGCCACCGCAGATGGCGATGTCGGCCTCGCCGAAGACGATGTTGCGCCACGCCTGGGCGACGCCCTCGGAACCCGACGCGCACGCCGACACCGGCGTGATCACCCCGGCCTTGGCGTGCCGTTCCAGGCCCACCGCCGCGGCCGCGCCGTTGGGCATGTACTTCGACACCGCCAGCGGGGAGACCCCCTTCATGCCGCGGGCGCGCAGATCGTCGTAGCTGAACACGATTTGCTCCGCCGAGCCCAGGCCGGTGCCCACGGACACCATCAGCCGGTTGCTGTCGACCTCGGGTGAGCCGGCGTTCTCCCAGACCCGCCGGCCCAGGACGGTCGACATCATTTGCAGGTAGCCCATCCGGTGGCGTTCGGCGCGGGTGAGTCCGCCGTCGAAATCCTCGAGTAGATGACCGCCGATGCGCACCGGCAGGTCAAACTCCTCGACGAACGAATCCTCGAGCTTGCGGATACCACTTTGGCTGTCCTGCAACAGCTTCCAGGTGGTCTCGGCATCAGTCGCCAACGCGGTCGTCATGGCAACACCAGTGACGACCACATTCGGCAGCGTTTTCCCGGTAACCAGCTCCGCCATGATTCCCGAAACCTTTCATTTGATGAGAGCTGCTAACGATTGACGCCGAGCCCCACTCATCCCATCAAATCATGCCTACACAAACTGTCATTGTCCCCGACGTCAAGGGGTATAGCGCTATTTGGCGCGTACCGCCTGCGCTCGGGCCACCAGCGTGCGGCCGCCGGGCAACGATCGCAGGACGGCGCGGGCCAGCCGGTCGCGGCCGCGGACACCGTCGGTCCTGGCTCCTCCGGTCCGCAGGTGGCGCCAGCCCAGGCCCGCCCACGACGCCGCGACCAGGGCGTCGGTCACCCCGCCGCGGGCCCGGCGCGGGTCGGCGAGGGCCAGGCCGAGCGCGGTCGCCGAGTGCACCGTGTCGACCCAGACCCCGGCCGCCAGCACCTCCGGGCCGGGGTTGACGCCCGACAGTGCCGCCTGGACCAGATGCCGGGCGCCCAGGATCCGGGTGACGACGATCGCCTTGCGGTCGACGCGCACCCCGTGGATGTGACTCAGCACGTCGGCGGGGGCGGCCAGCAGCACGCCGCCCCATCCCGCGCGGATCAGCTCGATGGCACGAATCTTCATGGGGTATAGGCTAACCGGCGCGCGAACGGGCCCACGCGCTCGATGAAGCGATCGAAGAACACCGCGGCTTCCACATCAATCCCGATGAGCGCGTTGGGTTCTCGATGAGCCGACCAGTCGGTCACCGTCATGGCGCGGGTCAGGGTGCCGGTCAGCTCGATGTCCACGGTCGCCGGACGGGTCGTCACCAGGCCCGGATCCAGCGCGACGGCGGCGGCCAACGGATCGTGCATGTGTGCCTGATACCCGTGGCCGAGTTCGTGATAGGCCTCCAGGTAGAACCGGGTGGCGTCCTCGATCACCCGGATCAGCGGATTGGACGCCGACGACCGGGTTCCGGGTTCGTCGTGTTCGTCGAGTGGCGTGGTCGTCGACCCGGCGGCGTCGGCCAGCCGGGTCAGGTGCTCCGGCGTCATCGCGACCTTGCGCGTCAGGTCCAGGCCGCACAGGATCGGAAGCCGCTGCTGCTCAACGGCTTCGTGGCCCCAGGCCGCCAGCACCTCGGCCGCGGCCTCCGGGTCCACGCTGATGTTCCATTCCGCGACTGCGGTGGTGTTGCCGCGGTGGTCGTAGGAACCGCCCATGATCACCAGCCGCCGCAGCAGCGTCGGCAGGGTGGGCTCGGCGCGCAGCGCCAGCGCCAGATTGGTCAACGGGCCGGTCGCCACGCCGATGAGCTCACCTGGGTGGGCGTGCGCCGCGCGCAGCCACGCCTCCGCCGAGTCGTAGTCGGTGAGGCCTTGCCCGCCCGGCGGCAGGTCGGCGTAGCCTAAGCCCCTGGGGCCGTGGACTTTTGACGGCAGCCGCATCGGTCCGGTGAGGGTCTGATCGGAGCCCCTGGAAACCGGTATGCCGGTGACATCGCACAGCCGCAGCAGGCCCAGGTTGTTTTCGCAAACCTGCTGCACGCCGACGTTTCCACCGGTCGAGGCGATGCCGATCACCTCGGCGTTCGGGCTGGCGAACAGGTACATCAGCGCCAGCGCGTCATCGACGCCGGTATCGACGTCGACGAAAACGGGAGCGTTCATTGTCTACAACATAGCCACCTCGGCGATTAGGCTGACATGATGCCCACGACGTCGGAGCCCCCCGAGGGGACTGAGTTAACGCCGCACTTCGACGATGTGCAGGCCCACTACGACCTGTCGGACGATTTCTTCCGGCTGTTCCTCGACCGCACCCAGACGTACAGCTGCGCCTACTTCGAGCGCGACGACATGTCGCTGGAAGAAGCGCAGATCGCCAAGATCGATCTCGCCCTGGGCAAACTCGGGCTGCAGCCGGGCATGACCTTGCTGGACGTCGGCTGCGGCTGGGGCGCGACCATGATGCGCGCCGTCGAAAAATACGACGTCAACGTCGTCGGCCTCACGCTGAGCCGCAACCAGGTCGAGCACGTCGAGGGGCTGATCGCGCAATCGAAGAGCCCGCGTTCCGCGCGGATCCTGCTGCAGGGCTGGGAGCAGTTCGACGAGCCGGTCGACCGCATCGTCAGCATCGGCGCCTTCGAGCACTTCGGGCACGAGCGCTACGACGCGTTCTTCACCCTGGCGCATGACCTGCTGCCCGACGACGGGGTCATGCTGCTGCACACCATCACCGGGCTGCATCCTAAGGAGATGGCCGAACGCGGCATGCCGCTGTCGTTCGAATTCGCTCGATTCATCAAATTCATTGTCACCGAGATCTTCCCGGGTGGGCGGCTGCCGTCGATACCGATGGTAAAGGAGCGGGCCACCGCCAACGGCTTCACGGTGAGCCGGGTGCAGTCGCTGCAGCCGCACTACGCGAAGACCCTCGACATCTGGGCCGCCGCGCTGCAAGCCCACAAGGACGAGGCCATCGCGGTGCAGTCCGAGGAAGTCTACGAGCGGTACATGAAGTACCTGACCGGTTGCGCCGACGCGTTCCGGATCGGATACATCGACGTCAACCAGTTCACCTTGCAGAAGTGATCACCAGTGCACGCCGGGAACGAGGCGGACCACCCGCCTGACTGCCCGGGGCGCGCGCAGGCCGCCGGTGACGGCGCGCACCGGCCGGTTGGGCTTGCGGCGCGCGGTCGGCGGCGGCGGTGGTGCGGCGGGTGCCAGCCCGCGGGCCGCGGCCGAGTCGGGGTAGCCGAGATAGAGCTGGTGCAGGATACGCCGAGAAGTCCTGGGGGCGAAGTAATTTCCGGCCTCGGCGAGCGTGCCCAGCGGGGTGTCGATGCGCGCCGGCTTGTCCACCAGACCGCGCACGACCATCGCCGCCGCACGTTCGGGGCTGATCGCCGGGACCGGGTTGAGCCGGTGCGACGGCACGATCATGGGGGTGCGCACCAGCGGCATGTGGATGTTGGTGAAGGTGATGTGGTCGGACAGCACCTCCGATCCGACCACGTCGGAGAACGCGTCGAGTGCGGCCTTGGTCGGTAGGTAGGAGCTGTATTTGGGGTTCCGTGCCTGCACGCCGGCGCTCGACACGTTGACGACGTGGCCGAATCGCCGCTCGCGCCAATGCGGCAGCAGCGCCAGCACCATCCGCACCGCGCCGAAGTAGTTGACCGCCATCACCCGCTCGTAGTCGTGCAGCCGGTCGGTGGAGTTGACCACCGAGCGGCGGATCGACCGGCCGGCGTTGTTCACCAGGTAGTCAACGTGGTCGAAGCGCCCCAGGATGTCTTTGACGGTGTGCTCCACCGACGCGGAATCGGTGACATCACAGGTAAAGGCATGGGCGGCACCGCCATTGGCGCGGATCTCGGCAACCAGCGCGTCCAGCGCGGCGCCGTTGCGGGCCAGCGCGAACACGGTGGCGCCGCGCTCGGCGATCGCGATGGCCGCCGCCCGGCCGATGCCGCTGGACGCGCCGGTGATGATGACGTGCCGGCCCTGCAACGGTCCGTGCGGGTCGTCGCGGCGGGCGCGGTCCGGGTCGAGGTGCTCCGCCCAGTACCGCCACAGCTTGGGCGCGTACGCGGAGAACTCCGGAACCCGTATCCCGCTGTCCTGCAGGATGTTTCGGGTCTTCTCGCCGACGAAGGTGGTCGGCAGGTCGACGAGGTCGAACACCTCGGCGGGGATACCCAGCTGCGTGGCCGCCATGTTGCGCAGCACCCTGGCGCGGCCGCGCACGCTCAGCACCGGGGCGGCCACCGAGCGGGGCAGCGACCCGCGCAGCGGCGGCAGCCCGGCCGCCTTGGCCACGCCGCGGTAGATGCCGCGCAGGCCGATGGTCTTCTCGGCGGTCAGGTGGAACGTCTGCCCGTCGCGCCCGTCGGCGTGCGCCAGCGCGACCAGCGCGTCGACCACGTAGTCCACCGGGACGACGTTGGTGCGGCCGGTGTCGGGCAGCAGCATCGGGGTCAGCGACGGCAGCACGGCCAGCTTCGCCAGCACGCCGAAGAAGTAGTACGGCCCGTCCACCTTGTCCATCTCGCCGGTGCGCGAATCGCCCACGACCACCGCCGGGCGGTAGATGCGGTAGCGCAGGCCGGGCGCCGAGCGCACCAGCAGTTCGGCCTCGAACTTGGTCTGGTGATAGGGCGTCGGCAGTTGCTGGCCGACGTCGAAGTCGTCCTCGGTGTATTCGCCGCGGAAGTCGCCGGCCACCGCGATCGACGAGACGTGGTGCATGGTCGCGTCCAGGCGCTGCGCCAGGCCGATCACCGCGCGGGTGGCTTCGACATTAGCGACGTACATGGCACTTCGCTCGGGCTCGCCGGCGGTGATGTCGTAGATCGCCGCGCAGTGCACCACGTGGTCGATCTCGCCCAGCTCGGCGAGGACCTCGTCGCTCAGGACCAGCTCCGGCAGCTCGGCGACCAGCGGTTTGACCCGCTCACCCCATCCCGCCGCGAGCCGTTCGAAGCGGCCCAACGACGGCCGTCGCACCAGCACCCACACCTGTGCGTCGGGCCGGGATTCCAGAAGACGAGACACCACTCGGCGACCAATAAACCCGGTACCGCCGGTAACGACATACCGCATGAAGACATGGTGGCGTCGGCAGCCGCCCACGTCAACTGTCGGTCCGCGAGGGCTGCCCGCGGGCTAGCTGTGGAAGTCGCGAATCCCGTCCCAGTCGACCAGCGTCCAGCCGGTCATCGGGTTGCCGGTGATCACCACGCGGCCGGTGTTGGGCAACGGGTGGCTGTTCATCAGGCTGTCTTTGCCATTGCGGACGTTCATCAGCGTCCACACCATGATCGCGTTGGCGTGCGAGAACACCACCGGGTTGTGGTGGCCGCTGTTGTAGATCTTGTTGACGGCCGCCGTGAACTGGTCGTTGAACTCCTTGCCGCTGATCGAGCCGGGGATGGCGTAGGACACGTCGCCTTTGATCCAGTTCGCGGGGGCCACCAGGTAGGTCGACTTCGCCATCGACTCGGGTTTGCCGTTGTACCAGCCGGCGTTGATCTCCTGGATGCCGGGCAGGACCTCGGTTTGCTTGCCGAGCTCGGCGGCCAGGGGCGCGGCGGTTTGCTGCGCCCGGGCCATGGTGGACGCGTAGACGGCGTCGTAGTCCTTGCGGCCGAGCTGGTGCGCGATCTGCTCGGCCTGCCCCTTGCCCTCCGGGGTCAGGCCCGGGCCCGGCACGTCGGTGTCGATGGTGCCGGCGGCGTTGGCCTCCGACTGGGCATGCCGGACGAACGTCACCGTGATCGACCGGGCCTGCGGCGAGCCGCCGCAGCCGGCGACCATTACCGTTGCGGTGAGCGCGACGACCGCCACTGAGGCCTTCCGGAACAAGCTGCGCTTGGGCATGGGAGATAGCCTGCCCTGCCGACGGCTTCGGTGGGAAGGGTTTGCGATGGTTACGTGCAGAAAAGCTCTCGATTTCTGGAAAAGGAGGCCCTGATGGCGATTGACCCGAGTGCCGTCGGCGCGGTGACCGAACCCATGCCCTTCGAATGGACCGACCGGGACACGCTGCTCTACGCGCTCGGTGTCGGCGCCGGGATCGACGACCTGGCGTTCACCACCGAGAACAGCCACGACATCGACCAGCAGGTGCTGCCCACCTACGCGGTGATCTGCTGTCCGGCCTTCGGCGCGGCGGGCCTGGTCGGAAAGTTCAACTGGGCCATGCTGTTACACGGATCGCAGAGCATCCGGCTGCACGCCCCGTTGCCGCCCGCGGGCAAGCTCTCGGTGGTTTCCGAGGTCGCCGACATCCAGGACAAGGGCGAGGGCAAGAACGCGATCCTGGTGCTGCGCGGCCGGGGCACCGACCCGGACTCCGGGCAGCTGATCGCCGAGACGCTCACCACGCTGGTCATCCGCGGCGAGGGCGGGTTCGGGGGGATGCCGGGTCAGCGGCCGGTCGCGCCGGAGTTCCCGGACCGCGAGCCCGACGCGCGGATCTCGCTGCCCACCCGCGAAGACCAGGCGCTGATCTACCGGCTCTCCGGTGACCGCAACCCGCTGCACAGCGACCCGTGGTTCGCCCGCGAGCTGGCCGGGTTCCCCAAGCCGATCCTGCACGGGCTGTGCACCTACGGGGTGTCGGGTCGCGCGCTGGTGGCCGAGCTCGGCGGGGGCGTCGCGGCCAACATCACCTCGATCGCCTCGCGGTTCACCTCGCCGGTGTTCCCCGGCGAGACACTGACCACGCTGATCTGGCGCACCGGGGAGGGCAAGGCGGTGTTTCGCACCGAGGCGTCTTCTGCCGCCGACGGCGACGATGGGGCCGCCCGCGTGGTGCTCGACGACGGCGCGGTGGAATACGCCTAACGCTGCGAACCTGGGAGCAGGTCTGCCAGCCGGTCGGTGAACTCCGCGGCCCGTGCGGGGCTGTCCAGCGCGAACAGCGCCGCGGTGGCGCGATCGCCATCGTCGCTGTGCCGCACCAGGATCGGCACCCCTTGGACATCTCCGTCGCGCACGGCGTCGAACGCGTCCTCGTCGGTGATGTCGTCGCCGAGGTAGACCGGCGTGAGTGATCCCGACCCGCCCTGGCGCAGGTGATCGATCACCCAGCGCAGCGTTTTTCCCTTGTCCCAGTCCAGATCCGGGCGCAGCTCGATGACCTCACGGCCGGTGGTCACCCGGAGCGCGTCGCGGCGGCCCGCCGCGCGTACCGCGGCCAGCACTTCACCGACGCGGTCGCGTTCGGCGTTGCGGTAGTGCACGGCGACGCCGAATCGCTTGTGCTCCACCACCACTCCGGGGATTCCGCCGAGCTGGTCGCGCAGCTGGGCCGCCGCCTGCTCCAGCACCGGGATGGCCGCGGCCGCGGCGTCGTTCTGATGGTGTGTCCCGTCGGGCGCGGTCAGCTCGAAACCGTGACTGCCCGCATACCAAATGCCCGGTACCCCAACACGTTCAGCCACGTCGGCGAGATCGCGTCCGGACAGCACCGCGACCGGACAGCGGGCGGCCAGCTTCTCCAGCGCCTCGGTCGCCCCGGCGACGGGCCGCGCGGCGTCCGGGTCGTCGACGATGTCCGACAGCGTGCCGTCGAAGTCGAAGAACACGGCCGGTCGCCGGTCGGCCAGGCCATCGGCCAAGGCCTGCAACGCATCCGGCAGTTGCGACATCCGGAGGTCCCCGGTACGCACGCCGACCTCGCCAGGGTCGCCGACCACGGCGTCGGCCCCGGCGTCATGCAGCGCGGCGGCGCCCTCGGCCGGCCCGACGCCGATCACCAAGGCGAATCCCGCGGCGCGGGCGGCCTCGATGCCGGCCGTCTTCTCGGCGACGACGACGGCGCGGCCCGGGCGTACGTTCAGGCCCGCGGCTGCCGGCAGCGGGCCGTCCTCCGAGACGACGGCGGCGCCCACCCCGGCCCCGCGCAGCCGCGCGGCCAGCGACGAGCCGAGGTCGGTTTCCAGGTCGAACAGCACCGCGTCATGGCGGCGCGGATCGATGATGACCGGCATGAGCCAACCCTCTCACGATGGCGACTATCGAACATACTTTCGATAGACTGCGGGTGTGGGCTGGTTCAACGGGCCGCCGAGTTGGGCGGAAATGGAGCGGGTGCTCGACAGCAAGCCACGCCGCGCCGGTGAGCCGGCGGGGCTCCCCGAGGACGCCCCCCTGTCGCGCAAGCGCGCGTCGTACCGGCCGCCGGGGGATGGCCGGGCGTCCCGCTCGTCCGTCGCCTACGCGGAACTGCATGCGCATTCGGCGTTCAGCTTCCTCGACGGGGCGAGCACGCCCGAGGAGCTGGTCGAGGAGGCGGCCCGGCTGGACCTGCGCGCCCTGGCGCTCACCGATCACGACGGCCTGTACGGGGCGGTGCGGTTCGCCGAGGCGGCCGCCGAGCTCGACATCCGTACCGTGTTCGGCGCCGAACTGTCGCTGGGCGGCGAGGCCCGCACCGAGCGGCCAGATCCGGCCGGCCCGCACCTGCTGGTGCTGGCCCGCGGCCCCGAGGGATACCGGCGGCTGTCGCGGCAGCTGGCCGCGGCGCATTTGGCCGGAGGCGAGAAAGGCAAGCCCCGCTACGATTTCGACGCGCTGACCGAGGCCGCCGGCGGGCACTGGCACATCCTGACCGGGTGCCGTAAAGGCCATGTGCGCCAAGCGCTTTCCGACGGAGGTCCGGACGCGGCGGAGCGGGCGCTGGCCGACCTGGTGGACCGCTTCGGCCCCGGGCGGGTCAGCGTCGAGTTGACCCATCACGGTCAACCGCTCGACGACGAACGCAACGCGGTGCTGGCCGCGCTGGCCCCGCGCTTCGGGGTCGGCGCCGTCGCCACCACCGGCGCGCATTTCGCGGGGCCGTCGCGGCGCCGGCTGGCCATGGCGATGGGCGCCATCCGGGCCCGGGAGTCGTTGGATTCGGCCGCCGGGTGGCTGGCCCCGCTGGGCGGTTCGCACCTGCGCTCCGGGGAGGAGATGGCCCGGCTGTTCGCGCAGGTGCCTTTTGGGGGCCCCGACGTGGTGACCGCGGCCGCCGAGCTGGGCGAGCAGTGCGCGTTCGGGCTGGCGCTCATCGCGCCCCAGCTGCCGCCGTTCGACGTGCCCGACGGGCACACCGAGGACAGCTGGCTGCGGCAGCTGGCCATGGCCGGGGCGCGCGACCGCTACGGGCCGAGCGCACCGCGCGCGTACGCCCAGATCGAGCACGAGCTGAAAGTCATTGCCCAGCTCCAGTTTCCGGGCTATTTCCTGGTGGTGCACGACATCGCCCGGTTCTGCCGGGACAACAACATCCTGTGCCAGGGCAGGGGATCGGCGGCCAACTCCGCGGTCTGCTACGCCCTCGGCGTCACCGCCGTCGATCCGGTGGCCAACGAGTTGCTGTTCGAGCGCTTCCTGTCGCCGGCCCGCGACGGGCCGCCCGACATCGACATGGACATCGAGTCCGATCAGCGCGAAAAGGTCATCCAGTACGTCTACGACAAATACGGCCGGGACTACGCAGCCCAGGTCGCCAACGTCATCACCTACCGGGGCAAGATCGCGGTGCGCGACATGGCCCGCGCCCTGGGCTTCTCGCAGGGTCAGCAGGACGCGTGGAGCAAGCAGATCAATCACTGGAGCGGGCTGGCGGACTCCCCGGATGTCGAGGGCATCCCCGAGCCGGTGATCGACCTGGCGAACCAGATCCGGAACCTGCCGCGGCACATGGGAATCCACTCCGGCGGCATGGTGATCTGCGATCGCCCGATCGCCGACGTGTGCCCGGTGGAGTGGGCACGGATGGAGAACCGCAGCGTCCTGCAATGGGACAAAGACGACTGCGCGGCAATCGGGTTGGTGAAGTTCGACCTGCTCGGGCTGGGCATGCTCTCGGCGCTGCACTACGCCATCGACCTGGTGGCCGAGCACAAGGGGATCGAGGTGGACCTCGCCCGCCTGGACCTCTCCGAGCCGGCGGTGTACGAGATGCTGGCCCGCGCCGATTCCGTCGGCGTGTTCCAGGTGGAGTCGCGCGCGCAGATGGCCACCCTGCCGCGGCTGAAGCCGCGGGTGTTCTACGACCTGGTGGTGGAGGTCGCGCTGATCCGCCCCGGCCCCATCCAGGGCGGGTCGGTGCACCCCTACATCCGGCGGCGCAACGGCCTGGACCCGGTGGTCTACGACCACCCGTCCATGGAGTCGGCGCTGCGAAAGACGTTGGGGGTGCCGCTCTTTCAGGAGCAGCTGATGCAGCTCGCGGTCGACTGTGCCGGGTTTTCCGCTGCCGAGGCCGACCAACTGCGCCGCGCCATGGGATCCAAGCGTTCCACCGAGCGGATGCAACGGCTGCGCGGCCGGTTCTACGAGGGCATGCGCACGCTGCACGGTGCCTCCGACGAGGTGATCGACCGCACCTACGAAAAGCTGGAGGCGTTCGCCAATTTCGGTTTTCCGGAAAGCCACGCGCTGAGCTTCGCGTCGCTGGTCTTCTACTCGTCGTGGTTCAAGCTGCATCACCCGGCGGCATTCTGCGCGGCGCTGCTGCGCGCGCAGCCGATGGGTTTCTACTCGCCCCAGTCGCTGGTGGCCGATGCGCGCCGGCACGGCGTGACGGTGCACGGCCCGGACGTCAACGCCAGCCTGGCGCACGCCACCTTGGAGCGCGCGGGAACCGAGGTCCGGCTCGGTCTGGGTGCGGTCCGCCATATCGGCGACGACCTGGCCGAACAACTGGTCGAGGAGCGAAAAGCCCACGGCCCGTTCGGTTCCCTGCTGGATGTGACGTCGCGGCTGCAATTGAGCGTGCCGCAGACCGAGGCGTTGGCCACCGCCGGGGCTTTCGCCTGCTTCGGCATGTCCCGGCGCGAGGGGCTGTGGGCGGCCGGGGCGGCGGCAACCCAGCGGCCGGGCCGCTTGCCCGGGGTGGGCTCGTCCTCGCACGTGCCGGCGTTGCCCGGGATGAGTGAGCTGGAACTGGCCGCCGCCGACGTGTGGGCCACCGGCATCTCCCCGGACAGCTACCCGACGCAGTTCCTGCGGGAAGACCTGGACGCGATGGGGGTGGTGCCCGCCGAGAAGCTGGGATCGGTGCCCGACGGCGACCGCGTGTTGATCGCCGGCGCGGTGACCCACCGGCAGCGCCCCGGCACGGCCCAGGGGGTGACGTTCCTCAACCTGGAGGACGAGACCGGGATGGTCAACGTGCTGTGCGCGCCCGGGGTGTGGGCGCGGCATCGCAAGCTGGCGAACTCGGCGCCGGCGCTGCTGGTGCGCGGGCAGGTCCAAAACGCCACCGGAGCGATCACCGTCGTCGCCGAGCGGCTGGGCCGCATCACCCTGGCGGTCGGCTCGAAATCGCGCGACTTCCGGTGAAGATGCGTCGCGAGAGTGCAACTACCGACGGTGTTACTCGAGAAACGTGTCGCTAGTTGCACTTTCGCGGCGGTCGGTAGGCTCCACCCATGACCCTCAACCTGTCCGCCGACGAAGTCCTCACCACCACCCGCTCGGTCCGTAAGCGCCTCGACTTCGACAAGCCGGTGGGCCGCGACGTGCTGATGGAATGCCTCGAACTCGCGCTGCAGGCGCCCACCGGCTCCAACGCGCAAGGCTGGCAATGGATCTTCGTCGAGGACGCCGAGAAGAAGAAGGCCATCGCCGACATCTATCTGGCCAACGCCCGCGGCTACCTGAGCCTGCCGTCCGCCGAGTATCCAGAGGGCGACACCCGCGGCGAGCGGATGCCCAAGGTCAAGGACTCCGCGCTCTACCTCGCCGAGCACATGCACGAGGCGCCGGTGCTGATGATCCCCTGCCTCGAGGGCCGCCCGGACAAGGCTCCGCTGGGACTGAGCGCGTCGTTCTGGGCGTCGCTGTTCCCGGCCGCGTGGAGCTTCTGCCTGGCGCTGCGCTCCCGCGGGCTTGGCACCTGCTGGACCACGCTGCACCTGATCAACGACGGCGACCGGCAGGCCGCCGAGGTGCTCGGCATCCCGCACGACCGCTACAGCCAGGGCGGCCTGTTCCCGATCGCCTACACCAAGGGCACCGACTTCCGCCCCGCCAAGCGGCTGCCCGCCGAGCAGGTCACGCACTGGAACAGCTGGTGACCGTCGCGATCGCAAGGGCGGCATAGCCGGGCGC
The DNA here is from genome assembly GCF_010731675.1 of Mycobacterium marseillense. Classification (NCBI taxonomy): domain Bacteria; kingdom Bacillati; phylum Actinomycetota; class Actinomycetes; order Mycobacteriales; family Mycobacteriaceae; genus Mycobacterium; species Mycobacterium marseillense. The sequence continues at coordinate 2,850,998 of NZ_AP022584.1, read as the reverse complement.
AGCGGGTCGCCACCATCAGAGAGAGCTAGGTCGGCCAGGACATCAGCGGCCACACCTCGACGACTCCGTGCCCGACGGCGCACGGGGTCTGGCTCACCCGCTCGATCGCCGCGTCGAGGTTTTCGGCCTCCAAGACCGCGAATCCGGCGATCGGCAGCGCCGAGGCCAGATAGGGCCCTGGCTCGATCCGCACGCCGGCGCCGTCGGGATTGCGCACCTGAACGGGCCGTCCGGCGGTCCCGATCAGGGCACCCGCCGCGCGCAGTGCGTCATCGCGCGCGTGCGCGGCCCGCCTGCAGTCGTCGCTCAGGCGGTCGTACCCGGCCGCGTCCCCGTAACCGATGGTGATGAAGGTAGCCATGCCCATGCTGACTCCCCGCGGGCCCGATATTCACCGCGGCGGTCACGGCCTAGGTCGCCCCGGCGTACTCGTGCTGCCGCCACGCCTCGTAGACGGCGATCGCCGCGGCGTTGGACAGGTTCAGCGAGCGCCGGCCCGCCAGCATCGGGATGCGGACCTGCGCGGTGATGTGTGGATCGGCCAGCGTCGCCGCGTCCAGGCCGGTGGGCTCGGGACCGAACATCAGCACGTCGCCGGCGCGGTAGCGCACCTCGGCGAACGAGGTGGGCGCGTGCGAGGTGAACGCGAACACCCGCTCGGGTGACAGCGCGTCCCAAGCCGCCGCCAGCGAGGCGTGCACGGTCACCGAGGCCAGGTCGTGGTAGTCCAGCCCCGCCCGCCGCAGCTTGGGTTCGGACAGGTCGAATCCCATCGGCTCGACCAGATGCAATTCGCAGCCCGTCGCCGCCGCTGTCCGGATGGCGTTGCCCGTGTTGGGGGCGATGCGCGGGGAGTGGAACATCAGCTTGAACACAACGCGATAATGGTCGCATGGTCGAGCCGAGCATTTGGATGCAGAAGGTCGCTGCCGATCCCGGGCATTCGCAGTGGTACATCGAGCGGTTCCGTGCCATGGCCCGCGCGGGTGACGACCTGGCCGGCGAGGCCCGCTTCGTGGACGCCATGGCGCCCCGCGGCGCCCGCATCCTCGATGCCGGTTGCGGGCCCGGCCGGTTGGGCGGTTACCTGGCCGACGCCGGTCACCAGGTGGTCGGCGTGGACGTCGACCCCGCGCTCATCGCCGCGGCCGAACACGACCATCCGGGCCCGCGTTGGCTGGTCGGCGACCTCGCCGAGCTCGACCTGCCCGCGCGCGGCATCGCCGAACCCTTCGACGTGATCGTCTCGGCCGGCAACGTCATGACGTTTCTGGCCCCCAGCACCCGGGTCCAGGTCCTGGGCCGGCTGCGCGCCCACGTCGCCGACGACGGTCGCGCGGCGATCGGCTTCGGCGCCGGCCGCGACTATGACTTCGACGTGTTCCTGAACGACGCGGCCGACGCGGGGTTCGCCATCGATGTGCTGCTGTCCACCTGGGATCTGCGGCCGTTCACCGACCAGTCCGACTTCCTGGTCGCAATCCTTCGGCCCGCTTAGACGTTTCGCGGGATTCGTGTTTGCCAGGGGTGACCGCGGGCGGGCGGTGCCACCTTGGAGGGACCTGTCTGCTCAGTAACGATTCTGGTGGGCTGGGCCGCGGGCTGTCATACTCGTCGGATTGCCACACTTACACGCGCGCGCCTATCTGGCGCGGGGCGGGTGGAAATAAAGCAGGAAGTTTCATGAGCCTCTCGTTTTGTTCAGCGCTCAGGGTCAGCGCAGCGGCCGGTCGTGCGGCCGCGATGACGTGACCATGTTCAGCCGCCCGGCCGTCGCGGCCGAGGCGGATGCCTCCCCGCCCGCACCGGTTCCCGGCGCCGAGGCGGCGGCGGCCAAACGCCCGCCCGCCTGGTCGCTGGGCAACTGGCCGGTCGGCTGGAAGGTACTGGCGATCGTGCTGGTGCCGCTGGTCTTGGTGACCGTTTTCGGGGTGCTGCGCATCCACACCGCGATGGACAGCGCGGCGCGTCTGAAACTGGCCGCCACCCGCGCCGACGTGGTGCCGGTGATTACCAAATACATGTCGGCGCTGGACGTCGCGTTGCAGGCCGGCTCCAGCGGGCGCGACGTCGCGGGCGCGAAAATGAACTACGAGTCCCGCAAGGGCGAACTGCAGGGCAGGCTGGCCGACACCGATGTCACCGAGGATGTCCGATCGGGCGTCAACACGCTGCTCGACGGCGGCCAGATGCTGGTGAGCAAGGCGTCTGACACCGGCCTCGGCCTGCGGGAGCGGGTGACCCTCTACGCGCCGATCCTGTTGACGGCCGAAGACGTCATCAATGCCTCGGTGCGTGTCGACGACGAGCACATCCGCGCCCAGGCCCAGGGATTGAGCCGGGCGGTCGGCGCGCGCGGGCAGATGACGATGCAGAAGATCCTCATCACTCGGGGGGCCGAGCTGCCCGAGCCGCAGCTGCGCACCTCGATGGCCACCCTGGCGGGCACCGAGCCGTCGACGCTGTTCGGCATGAGCGAAGTGCTCGGTGCCGGGTCGCCCGAGGCCAAGACGCTGCAACAGCAGATGGTGGCCCGGATGGCGATCATGTCCGATCCGGCCAGCGTGCTCGTCGACAACGCGGATCTGCTGCGGTCCATCCAGGCCACCGACGACATCGCCGGACAGGTCATCAAGGACGTCACCGCCTCGGTGACCAAGGCGGTGCACGCCCAGGCCGACGACCGGCGCAACTCCGCGATCGTCGACACCGTGGTGGTGCTGGCCGCGATCGTCGTCGCGCTGGTCGTGGTGCTGCTGGTGGCGCGCGCGCTGGTGCGGCCGCTGCGCATCCTGCGCGACGGCGCGCTCAAGGTCGCCCACACCGATCTCGAGGAGGAGATCGCCCGTGTGAAAGCCGGTGGGGCCGAACCGATTCCGACGCCACTGCCGGTCTACACCACCGAGGAGATCGGCCAGGTCGCCCACGCCGTCGACGAACTGCACACCCAGGCCCTGCTGCTGGCCGGTGACGAGGCGCGGTTGCGGCTGCTGGTCAACGACATGTTCGAGACCATGTCGCGGCGCAGCCGCTCGCTGGTCGACCAGCAGCTGGCCCTCATCGACCGGCTCGAGCGCAACGAGGAGAACCCCGACCGCCTCGACAGTCTGTTCCGGCTCGACCACCTGGCGGCGCGGTTGCGCCGCAACAGCGCCAACCTGTTGGTGCTGGCCGGCGCCCAGCTCGCGCGCGACCAGCGCGACCCCGTGCCGCTGGCGACGGTGATCAGCGCCGCGGTCTCCGAGGTCGAGGACTATCGCCGCGTCGAAATCGGCGGGCTGCCCGAGTGCGCGCTGGTCGGCGCGGCCGCCGGTGGCGCCATCCACCTGTTCGCGGAGCTGATCGACAACGCCCTGCGCTACTCGCCGCCGACGACGTCCGCGCGGATCTCGGCGTCGCGAAGCGGCTCAGATCCTCAAGGGGGAGTCGTGGTGCGCATCGCCGACTCCGGCCTGGGGATGAACGACGCCGACCGGCGCATCGCCAACATGCGGCTGCAGGCCGGCGGCGACGTCAGCCCCGACAACGCGCGCCACATGGGCCTGTTCGTGGTGGGCCGGATCGCGGACCGGCACGGCATCCGGGTGGGGCTGCGCGGCCCCGCCGCCAACGAGGCCGGCTCGGGCACCACCGCCGAGATCTACCTGCCGCCCACGGTGCTCACCGGCCTGGCCGCCGTGGAATCGGCTGCGCCCCGGCACATTCGGGCGGTGTCGTCGCCGAGCGCCAAACTCGCCAGTGCGATCGCCGCGCCCCCGCCCGCCGACGACACCGGGCGGCGCGACGGCACGCACGAACCGGCGGCCCGCACCGCCCCGCCCGCGCCCGGGCCGTCGGTCACCCTGTTGCCGCGGCGCAACCCGGGTTCCAGCGGCATCACCGACGTCCCCGCCCCGCCCGCCGAACAACCGCCCCCGAGGCGGCGCCGCGAGCTCGCAACCCCCTGGTGGGAAAGCGCGCCCCAGGCCGCGCCGCCCGCGCCCGCCGCCAGGCCCGCCGAGCCCCCACCGGCGGAGCCCACGCCCGAACCCACCCCGCTGCGGGCGGCGTCGGACACCTCGGCCTTCTTCGCCGCCCGCTCCCGCGAACCCCGGGAAGACAAGCCCGTCGCCCCGCCGACCGACGATGACGTCATCTACCGGCGGATGCTCTCGGAGATGCTCGGCGACCCGCATGACCTGGTCAACAGCCCCGACCTGGACTGGCAGACGGTCTGGGACCGCGGCTGGACGCTGGCCGCGGCCGCCGAGGACAAGCCCGTCGAATCGCACACCACCGACCACGGCCTGCCGGTCCGCACGCCCGGCGCCCGGCTGGTGCCCGGCGGCGCCAACGGAACCGGTCTGGCCGAACGGGACGAGCCCGACCACGGCCGGGGCGGCAGATCGCCGTCGCACCGGGAGCCGCAGCACGCGGCCGTCACCCGGGACCCCGAGGCGGTGCGCGCCTCGTTCAGCAACCACTTCGGCGGCGTGCGCACCGGACGCTCGCACGCCCGTGACACGGAGCAAGGACCCGATCAACAATGACCTCCCCCGACAACTCACTGGACTGGCTGGTGACCAGGTTCGCCCGCGAGGTCCCCGGCGTCGCGCACGCGCTGCTGGTGTCCGTCGACGGGCTGCCCATCGCCGCCAGCGAGCACCTGCCCAGGGAACGCGCCGACCAACTGGCCGCCGTCGCCTCCGGGCTGGCCAGCCTCGCGACTGGCGCCGCGCAGCTGTTCGAGGGCGGCCAGGTGCTGCAGTCGGTGGTCGAGATGCAGAACGGCTACCTGTTGTTGATGCGCGTCGGGGACGGCTCGCACCTGGCGACGCTCACCGTGACGTCGTGCGACATCGGTCAGATCGGCTACGAGATGGCCGTCCTCGTCGAACGGGTCGGGGGCGTGGTGCAGTCGACCCGCCGGTCCGCTGCCCACTCGTGAGCCGCGATGGACACCCCCGAGACCTGGCCCGCACACCGTAAGGGAAACCTGGTCCGCCCCTACACCCTGACGTCCGGGCGGACTGACACCAACGTCGAGCTCCCCCTGGAAGCGCCGCTGCAGACGCGGCAGCCCGGCGTACCCCACCGGTATCCGCCCAACGACGCGCGGGGCAGAATCATCCAGCTGTGCGGCCAGGGCCCGCCGAGCCCGTCGGTCGCCGAAATCTCGGCCCGGCTGGACCTGCCGCTCGGCGTCGCGCGCGTCCTGGTCGGGGATTTGGTGCTGTCCGGCTACCTTCGGGTGCACAGGACGTTGTCCGAGCGTTCGACCCGCGATGAGCGCCACGAACTCATAGGAAGGACCCTGCGTGGCTTACGCGCACTCTGAGGTGCAGCAAGATTCCGGCGCCCACGCGTCGACCAAGATCGTGATCGCCGGCGGATTCGGGGCCGGCAAGACCACGTTCGTCGGGGCGGTGTCGGAGATCATGCCGCTGCGCACCGAGGCGATGCTCACCGACGCCTCGACGAGCGTCGACGCGCTCGAGGCCACCCCGGACAAGCGGACCACCACCGTGGCGATGGACTTCGGCCGGATCACCCTGGCCGAAGACCTGGTGCTCTACCTGTTCGGCACCCCGGGGCAGCGCCGCTTCTGGTTCATGTGGGACGACCTGGTCCGCGGCGCGATCGGCGCGGTGGTGCTGGTCGACTGCCGGCGCCTGCAGGACAGCTTCGCCGCCGTCGACTTCTTCGAGCACCGCAACCTGCCGTTCTTGGTCGCGGTCAACGAGTTCGACGGGGCCCCGCGCTACCCGGTCGCCGAGGTGCGCGAAGCGCTGACCCTGCCCCCGCACATCCCGGTGATCACGGTCGACGCCCGCGACCGCCGATCGGCGACCGACGCCCTGATCGCGGTCAGCGAATACGCCCTGGCCACCCTGACGCCCAATTGACCGACGAGTGGGTCGACCGCGAGTTCGACGGCCACGACTTCACCGACGAAGACCTGAGCCGCTTGCGGACCGAGCGGACCGTGTTCACCGAATGCAACTTCAGCGGCGCCAACCTGGCCGAGTCGCAACACCGCGGTTCGGCCTTCCGCAACTGCACGTTTCATCGAACATCGTTGTGGCACAGCTCTTTTGCCCAGTGCTCCATGCTGGGGTCGGTGTTCGTGCAGTGCCGGCTGCGCCCGATCACCTTCGACGAGGTGGATTTCACCCTCGCCGTGCTCGCCGGCATCGACCTGCGCGGCGTCGACTTCAGCGGCTGCAGACTACGGGAGACCAGCCTGGTGGAGACCGACCTGCGCAAGGCCGTGCTCCGCGGCGCGGACCTGCGCGGGGCGCGGACCGCCGGCGCCCGGCTCGACGACGCCGATCTGCGCGGCACCCTCGCCGACCCCGGGTTGTGGACGACCGCGTCGCTGGCCGGCGCCCGCGTCGACGTCGACCAGGCCATCGCCTTCGCGCTGGCGCACGGGCTTCGACTGGATGCGGGCCTGCACGACGACGGCTGAGGTTCAGCGCGCGAGCCGGATGCGCCAGCGCACCAGCGCGGCGTAGCCGACCGAGAGCACCGCGAGCATGCCCATGTCGAGCAGCCAGGCCGCCGGCGTGTGCTGGAAATGGCTGTCCCGGGGGCTCTGCGGGCCGGGCGACACCGCCCACAAGTCGGCCGTCGAGGCCTGCGCGGCGTACCCCCACCGCGACGGCACCAGCCAGGACACCTGGTCGAGAAAGATACGGTTGGTGACCGGCACCATCCCGCCGCAGAGCACCATCTGCATCATCAGCGACACCACCAGCATCGGCATGACCTGCTCGCTCGTGCGCGCCAGCGCCGAGAGCAGTAGCCCGAGCATCGCCGCCGCCACGCACGTCGCCGCCACGGCGACGAACAGCTCGACGGTGGCCGCCGAACTAGATGGACCGAGCAGCACCGCGGGCCGCGTCGGCGGCCCCTTGCCCAGCACGACGATCGCGGTGGCGATAGCCGCCTGGACGACGGCGAACCCGCAGAACACCGCGACCTTAGCCAGCAGATAGGCGGTGGTCGACAGGCCGACCGCCTGTTCGCGCCGGAAGATCGGCCGCTCCCCGATGAGGTCGCGGATGGTCAGCGCGGTGCCCATGAACGCGGCGGCCATGGTGAGCAGGGTCAGGATCATCCCGGCCTCGCCCCCCGACTCGCTCGCCGGATCGGCGTAGCCGAAGCCGGCGCTGCCGGGAACCGTCAGCGACAGCGCGCCCATGACGAACGGCAGCACGGCCAGGAACGCGAAATAGGCGCGGTCGGACACCACCAGCCGCACCTGGCGGCGCGCGATCGTGGAGAACTGGTGGCGCTTGCTGGTGTGCGCCGGCGTGCCCAGCTCGGCCGGCGCCTGGGTCCGTCGCGGCGGTGGCGGCCTGTTCTGGGCCAGAAAGCGGCGGTTGGCCTCGTCCGGGTCGGCGCCCACCTTGGCGAAGATGTGCGCCCAGTTGGTGGTTCCCATGGCCGGACCGATCTGACCGGGCGGGCCCAGGAACGCCGTCTTGCCGCCCGGCGCCATCAGCAGGACCTGGTCGCAGACGTCGAGGTAGGTCAGCGAGTGCGTCACCACCAGCACGACGCGGCCGGCGTCGGCGAGTTGCCGGAGCATGGTCATGACCTGCAGGTCCAGCGCGGGGTCCAGGCCCGACGTCGGTTCGTCGAGGATCAGCAGCGACGGGCCGGTGAGTAACTCGAGCGCCACCGACGCCCGCTTGCGCTGCCCGCCGGACAGCCTGTCGACGCGGGTGTTCGCGTGCTCGGTCAGGCCGAGTTCGTCGAGCACCTGCGCGGCGACGCGGGCCCGGTCGGCTTTGCTGGTGTCCGGCGGCAGGCGCAGCTCGGCGGCGTAGCCGAGCGCCTGGCTGACGGTGAGCTGCCGGTGCACGACGTCGTCCTGGGGGACCATCCCGATCCTGGTGCGCAGCGACGCGTACTCGGTGTGGATGTCGTGGCCCTCGAAGGTGACCGAGCCCGAGGTCGGGGTGGCGTAGCCGGCGATCAGCCGCGACAGCGTGGTCTTGCCCGCGCCGGACCCGCCGATGAGCGCGGTCAGCGTGCCGGGGCGGGCGGTCAGCGAGATCCGTTCCAGCAGGCGCTTGCCGCCGACACCGAAGTTGACCTCGCGCACCTCGAGGCCGCCGGCGCGGGTCGCCGGCTCCTGGCGGCGAACCAGCGCGCCGCCGCGCAACACCAGGTCGACGTTACCGATCGTGACCACGTCGCCCTCGGACAGCGCCGCCGACCCGACGCGGACCCCGTTGACGAAGGTGCCGTTGCTGCTGTTCGCGTCGCGGATCTCGGGGCCGGCCGGCGTCGGCGTCACGAAGGCGTGGTGGCGGGAGGCCAACACGTCATGGATGACGATGTCGTTGCTGAGCGCACGGCCGATCCACGCGGTCCGTCCGGCCACGGGCCGGCGGTCGGCGTCGGGTCCCGAGACGGCGACTCGCGTGGTGGGAAACTCCCCGGCGTCGGCCGGCTGGGACGCGGTGCGCCCGGAATCTCTGAGCCGAAACGAGCGCGTCGGCAGCCGGCCCACTTCGAACGTGATCCGCGGGCCGTCGGGCTTGCCGATGTTGAGGGTCTGGCCGTCGTGGATGTCGACGACCGGCACCCGCCGGCCGTCGAGGTAGACCCCGTTCAGCGTGTTGTTGTCGACAGCCAGCCACCGGCCCCGATCGAAGCGCAGCAGCAGGTGCGCCCGGGCGATCAACGGGTGCGCCACCCGCAGGTCGGCGCGCAAATCGCTGCCGACGACCACGTCGCGGCCGGCGGCGAAGCTGCCCTCGGAGCGCTCGGATCGCGCCGTCAGCAGGGGCTGGGCAGGTCGGGTCATCGCATCCCAGATTAGGGGTGGTTGCCTGAGAGCCGCCTCAGCGTTTCAGCCGGATGTGCCAGCGCACGATGCCGGTGTACGCGATCGAGAGCAGCGTCAGCATGGCCATGTCGAAGATGAAGATGTGCTTCGAGTGCTGCCAGATCGGGTCGTTGGTGGGGATCTGCTTGACCTTCACCAGCGACGGGAAGTCGATCGAGGACGCGCCCGCCGCGTAGCCCCACCGCGCGGGTGTCAGCCAGGCCATCTGTTCCAGACCGACGCGTTGGTAGACGGGAATCATCCCGCTGGAGAACACCAGCTGCGACATGATCGACACCACCAGCAGCGGCATGATCTGCTCGTTGGACTGCGCCAGCGCTGAGAGCAGCAGGCCGAGCATGGCCGAGGCCACACAGGTGCCCGCGACGGTGACGAACAGCGAGAAGGTGGAGTTGCCGAAGAACTGCGGGTGCGCGGTCGGCGCGCCCTTACCCAGCCGCACGATGATGGTCGCGATCGCCGCCTGGCCGGTGGCGAAGACGCAGAACACCGCGATCTTGGCCAGCAGATAGGCGGTGGTCGACAGGCCGACGGCCTGCTCCCGCTTGAAGATGGCGCGCTCGCCGATGAGGTCCCGGATGGTCAGCGCGGTGCCCATGAAGACGGCGCCGATGTTGAGCAGCACCATGATGTACTGCGGCTGGGTGGGCGCGGGGCCCATCGGGTCGGCCGGCCCGAGGCCGGGGTGCGGGCCCTTCACCGTCAGCGACAGTGCGCCGATGAGGAAGGGCAGGATCGCCAGGAAGATCGTGTAGCCGCGGTCGGACACGACGAGGCGGACCTGGCGGCGGGCGATCGTGGACAGCTGCCGGAACAGGTTTGTTTGGGGTGGTTCGCCCAGGTCCGCCGGGCTCTCCGGGGTCGGTGGCTGCGACGATTGCTGATTGCGCTCCTTGAAGCGGCGGTTGGCCTCGTCCGGGTCGGCGCCCACCTTGGCGAAGATGTCGGCCCAGTTGCGGGTGCCCATGGCCGCCTCGACCTGGTCGGGGGGGCCGCAGAACGCGGTCTTTCCGCCGGGCGCGACCAACAGGATCTGGTCGCACACGTCCAGGTAGGACACCGAGTGGGTCACCACCAGCACCACGCGGCCGGCGTCGGCGAGCTGGCGCAGCATCAGCATGACCTGACGGTCCAGCGCCGGGTCCAGGCCGGACGTCGGCTCGTCGAGCAGCAGCAGCGACGGCTGGGTGAGCAGCTCGAGCGCGACCGACGCACGTTTGCGCTGGCCGCCCGAGAGCTTGTCGACCCGCGTATCGGCGTGCTGGGTCATGTCGAGTTCCTCGAGCACCTGCGCGACGACGCGGGCCCGTTCCTCTTTGCTGGTGTCGGGCGGTAGCCGTAGTTCGGCGGCGTAGTTGAGGGCCTGGTTGACGGTGAGCTGGCGGTGCACCACGTCGTCCTGGGGGACCATCCCGATCCTGCTGCGCATGGACGCGTACTCAGTGTGGATGTTGTGGCCCTCAAAGGTCACCGTGCCCGACGTGGGGCTGGTGTAGCCGACGATCAGCCGCGACAGCGTGGTCTTCCCGGCGCCCGAACCACCGATGATGGCCGTGAGCGTCCCGGGCCGGGCGGTCACCGAGATGTGGTCGAGCAACTGCTTGCCGTGGTCGACGGTGTAGCAGACCGAGTTGACCTCCAGGCCGCCCGTCCGCGTCGCCGCCTCGGTGCGCCTCACCAGGCTGTCGCCGGTGAACACCAGGTCGACGTTGCCGATGGTGACCACGTCGCCCTCGGTCAGCACCGCCGAGCCGACCCGGACGCCGTTGACGAAGGTGCCGTTCACACTGTGCGCGTCGCGGATCTCGGTGCCCAGCGGCGTCTGGATCAAGAACGCGTGATGGCGCGAGGCGAGCACGTCCTGGATGACGATGTCGTTGTCGGTGGCCCGGCCGATGGTTTGCGACCCGGCCGGCTTCTGGATCGCGCCGGACCGCGACGGCATCAGCGCCTGGAACATCTTGGTCGCCAGGTTGGCCACCTCGGGCGGCTTGGCGCCGGCCGGCGCCGCCCGCGTGGGCGGGGTCGCCGCGGGGATGTGCTGCACCGGGGGCGGGCTGTGCAGCGGCGCGTTGTGTGGCGGGGGCGGCGCGGCGGGCGGGTAGGCGGGCGGTCGCCCACCGCCGCCGTACATGGTTTGCCCCGCCGGGCCGGGCCGGTGCGCGGGCTGCGGTCGTCGCGGCGGCGCCGCCCAGTTGGGCGTGCGCCCGGCTGGTGGCGGTGGCGGGGGCGGGGCCGGTTGCGCCGACCACGCCGGCTGCGATGCCGCCGCCATCGGGATGCCCATCGATTCGGTCTTGGGCGGACGCCCGGCCATGCCTTGGTGGCGGCCGACGTCGAACGTCAGCAGGGGCCCGTCGGGGTTTCCGATGTTGAGGGTCTGCCCGTCATGGATCTCGACGACCGGCACCCGCCGGCCGTTGACGAAAGTGCCGTTGAGCGAACCGTTGTCGATGGCCAGCCACTTGCCCTGGTCGAAACGCAGCAACAGGTGGGCCCGCGAAATCAGGGGATGCGTGATGCGCATGTCGGCCCGCAGATCGCGCCCGACGACCACATCGTGGCCGGCTGCGAAGGTGCGTTCGGATCCTTCGTGATGGACGGTTAGCGCTGGCGGGGCTGGTGCTGACATCGCCACAACTGTAGCTTGCGGCCCTGTGGATCAGCGTGGAGCGCCTACGGCGTCCGGTGCGCCGGTGACGACGCAGTGGGTCCGGCTGTAGATCGTCGGCATGCACTGATTGCAGTGCGTGCACGCGGAGTGGACCCGGTGCTGGGCGTCCTCGGCGGCGATCCGGTTGATCAGATCCGGCTCGGCCAGCAGGGCGCGGGCCATCGCGACGAACTCGAATCCCTCGGCCATTGCCAGATCCATCGTCTCGCGGTTGGTGATGCCGCCGAGCAGGATCAACGGCAGCTTCAACTCGGCGCGAAACAGCTTGGCGTCGCGCAAGAGATAGGCCTCGCGGTAGGGGTATTCGCGCAGGAACTTCTTGCCCGTCATACGCATGCCCCAGCGCAGCGGCGGCTTGAACGCGCCGGCGAACTGCTTGAGCGGCGCGTCACCGCGGAACAGATACATCGGATTGACCAGCGAGCTGCCCGCGGTCAGTTCGATCGCGTCCAGGCCGCCGTCCTCCTCGAGCCACTTGGCTGTCTTCAGCGATTCCTCCGTGCTGATGCCACCGCGGACGCCGTCGGCCATGTTGAGCTTGGCGGTCACCGCGATCGGTGTGCCTTCCTTTTCGACCGCGCGCCGCACGGCCATCACCATGCCGCGGGCCACCTTCGCCCTGTTCTCCAGCGAGCCGCCGAATTCGTCGTCGCGGCGATTGATCAGCGGGGACAGGAACGAACTCGCCAAGTAGTTGTGGCCCAGGTGGATTTCGACGGCGTCGAAGCCGGCCTCGATGGCCAGCCGGGCGGCGTTGGCGTGCCCTTCGATGACCTCGTCGATGTCCTCGCGGGTCGCCTTCTTGGCGAACCGCATCCCGATCGGGTTGAAGAACCGGACCGGCGCCAGTGCCTTCGCCTTGTTCGATTTGGCATTGGCGACGGGGCCGGCGTGGCCGATCTGCGCGCTGACCGCCGCGCCCTCGGCGTGGATCGCGTCGGTGAGCCGACGGAACCCGGGCACGGCCTCGGGCCGCATCCAGATGCCGTTGCCCTCGGTGCGTCCGCCGGGGGAGACGGCGCAGTAGGCGACGGTCGTCATGCCGACCCCGCCGGCGGCCGGCTGTCGGTGGTATTCGATGAGGTCATCCGTCACGAGCGCGTCCGGCGTGCGCGCCTCGAACGTGGCGGATTTGATGGTGCGGTTACGCAGCGTGATCGGACCGAGCTTCGCGGGGCTGAAGACGTCCGGAGGGGTAGACATACCGGGAGCCTAATGGCGATCGCAAGCGCGGCGAAGCCGGGCGCGGCGGGTCGCCATCGTTATCTGCCGGCGATCGCAAGCGCGGCGAAGCCGGGCGCGGCGGGTCGCCATCAGCGATATCTGCCAGACTGTCAGCGTGGGAGCAATCACGCTGGACGGCAAGGCCACCCGCGACGAGATCTTCGTCGACCTCAAACAACGCGTGGCCGCATTGACGGCATCGGGACGCACCCCCGGCTTGGGCACCATCCTGGTGGGCGACGACCCGGGCTCGCAGGCGTACGTGCGGGGCAAGCACGCCGACTGCGCCAAGGTGGGGATCACCTCGATTCGCCGCGACCTGCCCGCCGACATCAGCACCGCCACGCTCAACGACACCATCGACGAGCTGAACGCGAACCCCGACTGCACCGGTTACATCGTGCAGTTGCCGCTGCCCAAGCACCTCGACGAGAACGCGGCGCTGGAGCGGGTCGACCCGAACAAGGACGCCGACGGCCTGCACCCGACCAACCTGGGCCGCCTGGTGCTCAACAACCCGGCCCCGCTGCCGTGCACACCGCGCGGCATCGTGCACCTGCTGCGTCGCTACGACGTCGAGATCGCCGGGGCGCACGTGGTCGTCATCGGCCGCGGTGTGACGGTCGGTCGCCCGCTGGGGCTCCTGCTGACCCGGCGTTCCGAGAACGCCACGGTGACGTTGTGCCACACCGCGACTCGCGACCTGCCGGCGTTGACCAAGCAGGCCGACATCATCGTGGCCGCCGTCGGGGTCCCGCACCTGCTGACCGCCGACATGGTGCGTCCCGGTGCCGCGGTGCTCGACGTCGGGGTCAGCCGGACCGACGACGGACTGGTCGGCGACGTGCACCCCGATGTGTGGGATGTGGCCGGGCACGTGTCACCCAACCCCGGCGGGGTGGGACCGTTGACCCGCGCGTTCCTGTTGACCAACGTCGTCGAGCTGGCCGAACGGGAATGACCGCGCGGACCGTGCTGCGGGCTCAGTGGCCGATTCTGTTGGTGGGCCTGATCTTTGCCGCGGCGCTGGCCCTGGTAGGGGCCAACTTCTGGCGCCGCGGTTCGTTGTTGATCGGCATCGGTGTGGGCGTGGCCGCGCTGCTGCGACTGCTGCTGTCCGAGGACCGGGCCGGCCTACTTGTGGTGCGCGGCAAGGGAATCGACTTCATCACCACTGCGGCGGTCGGAGCGGCAATGGTCTACATCGCGTGGACGATCGACCCGCTGGGCACCGTTTAGTAGCTCGGCAGCGCCGGAATCTGCCCCGGCATCTGGCCGGCCATGCCCGTCATGCCGGGCACCTGCCCCGCCATCCCCGGAATCTGTCCGGGCATTCCGGGGATCTGCCCCGCCATGCCGGGGATCTGTCCGGGCATTCCCGGAACCTGCGGCATGGCGCCGGACAGGTTGCCACTGGCCACGTTCGCCATCGCCTCGGGGCAGTACGTCTGGATCGCGATCGTGGTGAACATGCTCGCCATCTGTGGGGACATGCCCCGGCCCGAGATGCTGGACGCGGCCGCGGCGAAGCTGCCGCCGGGTTGCGAGAGCATCGGGCAGATCGACTCGCCGACGGCCATCGCGTTTCCGGGCTCGCCGAAGTCGATGCCGGCGTGATTGAGCGCGTCGATGAAGTCGTCGCCGTTGCCCTCCGCTTCGGCCGGCGCCGCGAAGGCCGAGGCCACGGTGAGCAGCCCGGCGGCCGCGGCGAGCAGGCGAATGGTCAGCGGCTGATGGCGCAAATCCCAGATCCATTGATGACTTCGTGCAAGTGCCTTCACGCCGGCCTCCCCGTCCACTGTGGAGTGCGCCGATGGCACTCGAATCACGCCTACGAACTCTGAGCCATCACTGTCACGTTTGTGAAACGGTGGGGTAAAGGTTCGCACAATAAGCGTTTCGTGAGGTCGATGTGTTCGCGACGTCGCTTATTGATCGGCCCGTCGGGCTCGCGGATCGGTGACCGCTGCGGCCCGCCGATACGGAGCTGTCGTGGCGCAACCACACCGCGAATTCCTGGCTGTGCACCGCATTCCAAGCGGCGCAATAGTTCTCTACGGTCACTATCGTGAGGCGGACGCGGTGGGCCCCGAGCTGCAAAGGGTTCGGCGCCTTGGCCGCGTCATCGGCCCCCCGACCCACCCCGCGGATGTGTTTTCGGATACGGAAAACGCATATCGAAATCCCTTGTGTCACTGTGGTTTCTGTGGTCACAATGCGGGGTTTTCTGTCGGTGGGAGTCGTTAGCTTGGCGGTGTGAGTTCAAGTAGTCAGGCTGAGGTCGATGCGGTGTTCGATGCGCTCGATGCCGAGGTGGACCGCGCCTGCGCGTTGGTGCTTGATGCGTTGACCATCCAGCAGCAGCTGGCGGTGTTGGAGCGCTGTGAACGGCTGCGCCGACGCCTTCCGGTCATCGAGCATCCGCTGCTCAATTCCCTTGCCCGCCAGGTCCCCTCCCAAGAACTGGGCGCCGGGCTCTCCCACGCGTTGACCGAGCGCACCCTGATCAGCCGCAACGAAGCCTCCCGGCGCATCAAAGAAGCCGCCGATCTAGGTCAACGCCATGGCCTAACCGGTGAACCCTTACCGCCCGCCCTGGCCGCCACCGCCGCCGCCCAACGCGCCGGCACCCTGGGTGCTGGCCAAGTGGCGGTGATCCGCAACTTCTACCACCACCTACCCGGCTGGGTCAGCGCCGCGGCCCGCGAGGTCGCCGAAGCCCAACTGGCCGAGCTCGGCACCCAATTCGGCCCCGAACACCTCAAAGAGCTGGCCCGCGCGCTCACCAACACCCTCAACCCCGATGGCACCTTCACCGATGAGGACCGCGCCCGCCAGCGCGGGGTGAGCCTGGGCAACCAACAGCCCGATGGCATGTCGGCGCTGCGGGGCCTGATCACCCCCGAGCTACGCGCCACCCTGGAAGCCGTGGAAGCCAAACTGGGTGCCCCGGGCATGTGCAACCCCGGCGATGAGATGCCCTGTGTGGACGGATCGCCCAGCCAGGAGGCCATCGAGCGCGACCCCCGCTCAGCCGCCCAGCGTCACCACGACGCCCTGCTGGCCGGGCTGCGCGCGCTGTTGGCCTCCGGGAAGCTGGGCCAGCACAACGGACTGCCGGCCTCCATCATCGTGACCACCACATTGGCCGAACTGCAGGCCGCCGCCGGGCGCGGCTTGACCGGTGGGGGCACGATTTTGCCGATGAGTGATGTGATCCGCCTGGGCCGCCACGCCAACCACTACCTGGCCATCTTCGACAAAGGCAACGCCCTGGCCCTGTATCACACCAAGCGGCTGGCCTCACCCGGGCAACGAATCGTGTTGTACGGCAAGGACCGCGGCTGCACCGCGCCGGGCTGCACCGTATCCGGCTACTACTGCGAAGTCCACCACGTCACCGACTACAGCAAGTGCCACACCACCGACATCAACGACCTCACCTTCGCCTGCGGACCCCATCACCGCATGCTCCAACCCGGCGGCTGGAGCACCCGCAAAAACGCCAAAGGCGACACCGAATGGAAACCCCCACCAGAATTCGACCGCGGCCAACCCCACACCAACACCTACCACCACCCCGAAAAACTCCTGCGCGCCGACGACGACGAAGAGGCGGAGTGACGCGTGGCTCAGCCGGCCAGCGTCGCCCGGGTGCACATGGTGATATAGGGCAGCGCCAGGCCGGTCGTATTCGCCAGCGCCGGATGGGTGGCCAGCAACTCGCGCACCTCGTCGAGCGTTCTGGAACGGACCTCGGTCGGTGAGGTGATGCAGTAGCTGCGCGACGCGACGAGGTCGATCAATGCTTGCGGCGTAAGGTAACTCGTCCACTCGACCCGGTGCTGCGCGAGGTCGGTGAAGGGCTCGGGCAGCTTCACCTGGGTGCGGCCGCCGTCGCCGTCGCTGCCGATGATCCGGCCCAGTTCGCGCACCCAGCCGAGCCGTTCGTCGCGGGTGTTCCACACCAGGCCCAGCCGACCGCCCGGACGCAGCACGCGGGCCACCTCGGGTATCGCGCGCTCGGGGTCCACCCAATGCCAGGCCTGGGCCACCAGCACCACATCAACGCTGTTGTCTTCCAACGGAATCTCTTCCGCCGTGCCCAGCAAGGCGCGGGTCTCGGGCAGCGAGGTCCGCAACACCTCCAGCATGTCCGGGATCGGGTCGACGGCCACCACGTCCAGGCCGCGCTCCACCAACCGGGTCGTCAGCTTGCCGGTGCCGGCACCCAGGTCGAGCACTTGACGCGCCCCGACCGGCAGCAGCCAGTCGATCGCTTCGGGGGGATAGGAGGGGCGGCCACGCTCATAGGCCGCGGCCGCCGAGCCGAATGACAGGGAGCGGTTGTGCCGCGAGCGGGTCACCGTTGCGACGTGCCTTCCGTGCTGTCCGTGTCGGCCAACACCAGTGTCTTGCGGATCAATTCGCCGACCGCGTCGGATTCCACCAGGAAGCCGTCGTGCCCGCAGACGGAGTCGACCACCTGCAAAGCGGTGCAGCCCGGCAGCTGCTCGGCCAGCTCCTCCTGCAAACGCAGCGGGTACAGCCGGTCGGACCTGATGCCGCCCACCACCACCGGCACCGGGCAGCCGCGCAGCGCCTTGGCCACCCCACCGCGCCCCCGGCCGACGTCGTGACTGTTCAGCGCCTCGGTCAACACCACGTAGCTGCCCGCGTCGAAGCGCTCCAGCAGCTTGTCGCCCTGGTACTCCAGATAGCTCTGCACCGCGTAGCGGCCGCCATCGGCCGGATCCTCGTCGCTCTGACCGTCATTGGCGAAGCGGGTGTCGAGCTCGACCTCACCGCGATAGGTCAGGTGCGCGAAGCGCCGCGCGATGGCCAGCCCGGCTTCGGGAGCCACTCCGGTGTCGTGATAGTCGCCGCCCTGCCAATTCGGGTCGGCCTTGATGGCCGCGATCTGGGTGGACTGGGTGCCGATCTGGTCGGCGGTGGCGCGCGCGCCCACGGCCAGCAGCAGCCCGGCCCGGACCCGGTTCGGGTGACCGACGATCCACTCCAAAGCCCTTGCGCCACCCATGGATCCACCGACGACGGCGGCGACCTCGTCGATCCCCAGCGCGGCCAAGGCGGCGACGTCGGCCTGCACCTGGTCGCGGATCGAAATCCGCGGGAACCTTGAGCCCCAGGGCTTTCCGTCGCGGGTACGCGAACTGGGACCGGTCGACCCGCGGCAACCGCCAAGCACATTGGTGGCCACCGCGCACCAGCGGTCGGTGTCGATCGGCGCGCCCGGCCCGACCATCTCGTCCCACCAGCCGCCGGTGGGATGTCCGGGCCCGGCCGGCCCGGTGATGTGCGAGTCACCGGTCAGGGCGTGCAGCACCACGACCACGTTGTCGCGTGTCGGCGACAACTCGCCCCAGCGCTGGACGGCGATGTGCACGTCGTCGATCACCGCGCCGCTTTCGGTGGTCAGCGCGCCGATGTGGACAAAGCCGATTTCGCCTTCGTCGGGCAACGTTTGGGTGGGCACGTTGGAGGTCGTCATGGGCAGGATTCCTTTAGAACGCCGCCACGGCCTGCGGATCCGTGCCGGCCCCCGCGGCCGCGCCGAATTTGGCTGCCGCGGCGAAGCCGAGTTCCAGGTCGGCCAGGATGTCCTCGATCCCCTCGATGCCGACGGCCAGCCGCACCAGGCCCGGGCTGACCCCGGTGCTCAGCTGCTCCTGCGGGGACAGCTGGGCGTGCGTCGTGGACGCCGGATGGATCACCAGGGAACGCACGTCACCGATGTTGGCGACGTGGCTGTGCAACTGCAGCGCGTTGACGAAGGCCTTGCCCGCGTCGACGCCGCCGGCCAGCTCGAACGACAGCACCGCCCCGGCTCCCTTGGGCGCCAGCTTCTTTGCCCGCTCATGCCACGGCGAGCTGGGCAACCCCGCGTAGTTCACCGAGAGCACGCCCTCGTGGGCGGCCAAGAACTCGGCCACACGCTGGGCGTTGGCGACGTGCCGCTCGACGCGCAGGCTCAGCGTCTCGATGCCCTGGGCGACCAGGAACGCGTTGAACGGCGCGGCGGCCGAACCGAGGTCACGCAGCAGCTGCACGCGCGCCTTGAGCGCGTAGGCCGGCGGACCGAGTTCGGCGAACACCACGCCGTGGTAGCTCGGGTCGGGGGTGGTGAATCCCGGGAAACGACCCTGCGTCCAATCGAAGGTGCCACCGTCGACGACGACCCCGGCGATCGCCGAGCCGTGACCGCCGAGGTACTTGGTGGCCGAGTGCACGACGATGTCCGCGCCATGCTTGAACGGCTGGATCAGGTAGGGCGTGGCGACCGTGTTGTCGACGATCAGCGGAACGCCGGTGTCGTGGGCGACCCCGGCGACGCCGGGAATGTCGAGGATGTCGATCTGCGGGTTGGAGATGGTCTCGGCGAAGAAAGCCTTGGTGTTCGGCCGCGCCGCGGACCGCCACGACTCGAGATCGTCGGGGTCCTCCACGAAGCTGACGTCGATTCCGAGCTTGGCCAGCGAGTAGTGGAACAGGTTGTAGGTCCCGCCGTAGAGCCTGGGGCTCGAGACGATGTGATCTCCGGCACACGCGATGTTCAAGATGGCGAAGGTGGCCGCCGCCTGGCCGGAGCTCAAAAACAGCGCCGCCACGCCGCCCTCGAGCGCGGCGATGCGCTGCTCGACGACGTCGGTGGTCGGGTTGCCGATGCGGGTGTAGATGTTGCCCGGAACTTCGAGCCCGAACAGGGCGGCGGCGTGCGTGGTGTCGTCGAAGACGTACGAGGTGGTCTGGTAGATCGGCAGGGCGCGGGCGTTGGTGGCCGCGTCGGGCTGCTGCCCGGCGTGCACCTGCTTGGTCTCGAATGACCAATGCGCGGTCGGGTCGGTGTTGTCGCTGGTAGTGCCGTTGGACGAAGGACTGTCGGAACTCACGTGGGTTGGCTTTCTCCTGGAATATGGGCTCGGGTCTCAGCGGGGCCTCTGTGCGGCCTGGGTTGCCGGCGGGCTAGCAGCGGCGCACGGACGCGCCCATCGGCGGCTCGACGAAGGTGAGCCGATCACAAGGAGCTGGACAGAAGCACATCACGTGTCCCCTCTAGTCAGGGGTCCGTTATGGCGGACCCGCGCTTGCCGCGCAGCCTGTGGCTACTAGACCTGGTCATCACCCGGGGCACCCCACCGCGGTTGGAGGGTTGCCGGCCAGCAAGCCGGGGCTTGACGCTGGCGCTCATGACCAATACGAAGACTATCTTATTGTGCCGACCCGCTGCCAACTGTCGCGGTGCAGACGCAGGTCGACACCTGTCCAAACACCCTTGATAACGTGGCAGTTAGATTGCTGAGCCCCCCAACAGAGTTGTCCGATATCGAAGATCCTGCCGCCGGGAGAGGGACCGTGAGCGCCGAGAAGCCGACCGTCATCTACACGCTGACCGACGAGGCGCCACTGCTGGCGACCTACGCGTTCCTGCCGATCGTGCGTGCCTTCGCCGAACCCGCGGGCATCGAGATCAAGACCAGCGACATCTCGGTGGCGGCCCGGATCCTCGCCGAATTCCCCGAACACCTCACCGAGGAGCAGCGGGTCCCCGACAACCTGGCGGAGTTGGGCCGGCTGACGAAGCTGGCCGACACCAACATCATCAAGCTGCCGAACATCAGCGCCTCGGTGCCGCAGCTGATCGCCGCTGTCAAGGAGCTGCAGGGCAAGGGGTTCAAGGTTCCGGACTTTCCGCAGAGCCCGAAGACCGACGAGGACAAGGAAATTCGCGCCCGCTATGCCAAGTGCCTGGGCAGCGCGGTGAACCCGGTACTGCGGCAAGGCAACTCGGACCGACGCGCTCCGAAGGCCGTCAAGGAATACGCCCGCAAGCACCCGCACAGCATGGCTCCCTGGTCGCCGGCGTCGCGGACCCACGTCGCGACCATGAAGGGCGGCGACTTCTACCACGGCGAGAAGTCGATGACGCTGGACCGCGCGCGCAACGTGAAGATGGAGCTCGAGACCGAAAGCGGCGAGACGATCGTGCTCAAGCCGATGGTGTCGCTGCGCAACGCCGACGTCATCGACTCCATGTTCATGAGCAAGAAGGCGCTCGTCGAGTTCTACGAGGAGCAGATGCAGGACGCCTACGAGACCGGCGTGATGTTCTCGTTGCACGTCAAGGCGACGATGATGAAGGTCTCCCACCCCATCGTGTTCGGGCACGCCGTGAAGATCTTCTACAAGGAGGCCTTCGCCAAACATCAGGAGCTCTTCGACGAACTCGGCGTCGACGTCAACAACGGATTGGTCGACCTGTACAGCAAGATCGAGTCGCTCCCGGCGTCGCTGCACGAGGAGATCATCCGCGACCTGCACGCGTGCCACGAGCACCGGCCCGAGCTGGCGATGGTCGATTCGGCCAAGGGCATCACCAACTTTCACTCGCCCAGCGACGTGATCGTCGACGCGTCGATGCCGGCGATGATCCGCGCGGGCGGCAAGATGTGGGGCGCCGACGGGCGGCAGAAGGACACCAAGGCCGTCAACCCCGAGTCCACGTTCTCGCGGATCTACCAAGAGATCATCAACTTCTGTAAGACCCATGGGCAATTCGATCCGACGACGATGGGCACGGTCCCCAACGTCGGGCTGATGGCACAGCAGGCCGAGGAGTACGGCTCGCACGACAAGACCTTCGAGATCCCCGAGGGCGGGGTCGCCAACATCGTCGACCTCGACACCGGGGAAGTCCTGCTGACCCAGAACGTGGAGGCCGGCGACATCTGGCGCATGCCCATCGTCCGCGACGAAGCGATCCGTGACTGGGTCAAGCTGGCCGTCACTCGGGCGCGCAACTCGGGCATGACGGTGGTGTTCTGGCTGGACACCGAACGCCCGCACGAGGTGGAGCTGCGCAAGAAGGTCAAGGAGTACCTCAAGGAACACGACACCGAGGGCCTGGACATCAACATCATGCCGCAGGTGTGGGCCATGCGATACACGCTGGAGCGCGCGATGCGCGGCCAGGACACCATCGCCGCCACCGGAAACATCCTGCGCGACTACCTCACTGACCTGTTCCCGATCCTGGAGCTGGGCACCAGCGCCAAGATGCTGTCCATCGTGCCGTTGATGGCCGGCGGCGGAATGTACGAGACCGGTGCGGGCGGTTCGGCGCCCAAGCACGTCCACCAACTGGTCGAGGAGAATCACCTGCGCTGGGATTCGCTCGGTGAATTTCTCGCCCTGGGAGCGTGTTTCGAGGACGTCGGTATCAAGAACGACAACGAGCGCGCCAAGCTGCTGGGCAAGACGCTGGATTCCGCGATCGGAAAGCTGTTGGACAACAACAAGAGTCCGTCGCGCAAGACCGGTGAACTCGACAACCGTGGCAGCCAGTACTATCTGGCGCTGTACTGGGCGGCCGAACTCGCCGCGCAGAACGACGACGAGGAGTTGCGCGACCGTTTCGCCGCGCTGGCCGAGTCGTTGGCCGAGAACGAGGACACCATCGTGGCCGAACTCGCCGAAGTGCAGGGTGAGTCGGTCGACATCGGCGGGTACTACTACCCGGACAGCGAGAAGACGACGGCAGTGATGCGGCCGAGCAAGACGTTCAACGAGGTGTTAGCGGCCGCGCAAGGCTGACGCCGCAGGGGAGGCACCGATGTCGAGCCCGGGTTCCAAAGAGGCCAAGATCAAGGTCAAGGGCCGCGTGGTCGAGCTCGACGGCGACGAGATGACCCGCGTCATCTGGAAGCTGATCAAGGACCAGCTGATCCTTCCGCACCTCGACATCGATCTGGACTACTACGACCTGGGCATCGAGCACCGCGACCGCACCGGCGACCAGGTGACGATCGACGCGGCCTACGCCATCAAGAAGCACGGCGTGGGGGTCAAGTGCGCGACGATCACCCCGGACGAGGCCCGCGTCCAGGAGTTCAATCTCAAGAAGATGTGGCTGTCGCCCAACGGGACGATCCGGAACATCCTGGGCGGCACCATCTTCCGCGAACCGATCGTCATCTCCAACGTGCCGCGCCTGGTTCCGGGCTGGACGAAGCCGATCGTCATCGGTCGCCACGCGTTCGGCGACCAGTACCGGGCGACCAACTTCAAGGTCGACAAGCCCGGCACCGTCGCCATCACGTTCACCCCCGCCGACGGTAGCGAGCCGATGGTGCACGAGATGGTTTCCATTCCCGACGACGGCGGCGTGGTGATGGGGATGTACAACTTCAAGGACTCCGTGCGCGACTTCGCGCGCGCGACGTTCAAGTACGGCCTGAACGCCAAGTGGCCGGTGTATCTGTCGACCAAGAACACCATCCTCAAGGCCTACGACGGCATGTTCAAAGACGAGTTCCAGCGCATCTACGACGAGGAATTCAAGGAGCAGTTCGAGGCCGAGGGCCTGACCTACGAGCACCGGCTGATCGACGACATGGTCGCCGCCTGCCTCAAGTGGGAG
The DNA here is from genome assembly GCF_010731675.1 of Mycobacterium marseillense. NCBI lineage: Bacteria > Bacillati > Actinomycetota > Actinomycetes > Mycobacteriales > Mycobacteriaceae > Mycobacterium > Mycobacterium marseillense. Next base: position 2,827,817 of record NZ_AP022584.1, on the reverse strand, counting down.
GGCGGGTACGTGTGGGCGTGCAAGAACTACGACGGCGACGTGCAGTCCGACGCCATCGCCCAGGGCTACGGCTCGCTGGGGCTGATGACCTCGGTGCTGATGACGGCCGACGGCAAGACGGTCGAGGCCGAGGCCGCGCACGGCACCGTCACCCGGCACTTCCGCCAGTACCAGGCCGGCAAGCCGACTTCGACCAACCCGATCGCCTCGATCTTCGCGTGGACGCGGGGGCTGGCGCACCGCGGAAAGCTGGACGACACCCCCGAGGTGATCGAGTTCGCGCAGCGGCTGGAAACCGTCGTCGTCTCCACCGTCGAGAGCGGGAAGATGACGAAGGATCTCGCCATCCTCATCGGACCCGACCAAAAGTGGCAGCAGAGCGAGCAATTCCTCGACTCGATCGCCGAGAACCTGGAAAAGGAACTGGCTAGCTAGCCGGCGGCCGGTGCCGGTCGGAAAGCCGGTCCGGGCCGGCGGCGCACTCGTCGATGAAGTCGGCGATGGCCGCGGTGATGCGTTCGGGCGCCTCGAACATCGGCACGTGTCCGACGCCGTCGAGCTTGGTGATCTTGGTTCCCTCGGGCAAAAAGTCGGTGAAATGCCGGCTGAACCTGCTGGGCGGCACCACGCGGTCCTTCTCGCACAGCACCAGCTGCACGGGCACCGCGGTCTGCGCCAGCTCCAGCAGCCCCGGCGCCACCAGCGACTTGATCAGCAGCTGGAAATAGGCCGGGCAATGCGCGGCGTCGTCGACCACGGCGCACAGCTGCTCCTCGCTGACCCCCGCCGGCGTCGCGCTCAGCGGCAGGGTGGCCAGCCGGCGGCTCAGCGGCAGCCGCAACGCGCGCTGGCCCAGCAGCCGGGCCAGCCCCAGGATCGGCATGCCGGCGATGAACTTGCTGATGACCTCGAATTTGACCGGGCTCCAGCGCGTCCAGCCGCCCGCGGCCCCGACGCCGGTGACGCTGCGCGCCCGCCCGCGCCGCTCGAGTTCGAACGCCACCCAGCCGCCCAGCGAGTTGCCGACCAGGTGCGCGGTCTCCCACCCGAGTTCGTCGAGCTGACGCTCGACGTGGTCGGCCAGCACCGACGAGCTCAGCAGCCAGGTGCCCGCGTAGGGCCCGCCGTTGTGCCCGGCCATGGTCGGGGCGAAGACCTCGTAGCGGCCGGTGTCGGCCAGCCGCGGCGCGACCGGATCCCATACCGTCTGCGACATCAAAAAGCCGTGCAGCAGCACGACCGGCTCCCCGGAACCATCCTCAGGGCCGAGGTGGGTCGGCGTACGAGTCGTCATAATCCGACATTAAAGGCGGTACCGCCGGTACCGCAACACGGCCTGATCGCGAGCGCGCGGCTCGCCGCACACTCGGCGCCGAACGTGCGGGTGGCCGCACACTGAGCGCCGGCGGTCGCGCGTGAAAAGATCGGTGCATCATGAGCACCGCTACCGGATCCAGCCGCATTTTCTCCGGCGTGCAGCCCACGTCCGATTCGCTTCACCTGGGCAACGCCCTGGGCGCCATCACCCAGTGGGTCGGACTGCAGGACGACCACGACGCGTTCTTCTGCGTGGTCGACCTGCACGCCATCACCATCGCCCAGGATCCCGAGGCGCTGCGGCGGCGGAGCCTGGTCACCGCCGCCCAATACCTGGCCCTGGGCATCGACCCGGCCCGCAGCACCGTCTTCGTGCAGAGCCACGTGCCCGCCCACACCCAGCTGGCCTGGGTGCTGGGCTGCTTCACCGGCTTCGGGCAGGCGTCGCGGATGACGCAGTTCAAGGACAAGTCGCAGCGGCAGGGCGCCGACTCGACCACGGTCGGGCTGTTCACGTACCCGGTGCTGCAGGCCGCCGACGTGCTGGCCTACGACACCGACCTGGTGCCGGTGGGCGAAGACCAGCGCCAGCACCTCGAGCTGGCGCGCGACGTGGCGCAGCGGTTCAACGCCCGATTCCCGGACACCTTCGTGGTGCCCGACATGCTCATCCCCAAGGCCACCGCGAAGATCTACGACCTGTCCGACCCGACGTCGAAGATGAGCAAATCAGCGGCCACCGACGCCGGGCTGATCAACCTGCTCGACGATCCGGCGTTGTCGGCCAAGAAGATTCGGTCGGCGGTGACCGACAGCGAGCGCGAGATCCGCTTCGACACCGACGCCAAGCCCGGCGTGTCCAACCTGCTGACCATCCAGTCCGCGGTCAGCGGCGTCGGCGTCGACAAGCTCGTCGAGGGCTATGCCGGAAGGGGTTACGGCGATTTGAAGAAGGACACCGCGGAGGCGGTGGTCGAGTTCGTCACCCCGATCAAGGCCCGGGTCGACGAACTCACGGCCGACTTGGCGGAATTGGAGGCCATTTTGGCGGCCGGCGCCGAAAGGGCCCAGGATGTCGCCGGGAAAACGGTCCAACGGGTTTACGATCGGCTTGGGTTCCTTCCGCAACGGAGGTAAGAAGTTTCACCATGAGCGAGCCGGCCGAGGAAGGCATTCTTGATCGGCTGCGGGCCCGGTACGGGTGGCTCGACCATGTCATCCGCGCCTACCAGCGTTTCGACGAGCGCAACGGCGGCTTCTTTGCCGCGGGCCTCACGTATTACACGATTTTCGCGTTGTTCCCCTTGCTCATGGTCGGTTTCGCGGTGTTCGGATTCGTGCTGGCCCGACGGCCACACCTGCTGAGCACGATTGACGATCACATCCGCTCGCAGGTGACGGGCACGCTGGGTAACCAACTGCAGGAGTTGATGAACTCGGCGATCGATGCGCGGACTTCGGTCGGTGTCATCGGTCTGGTCACCGCGGTGTGGGCGGGCCTGGGCTGGATTTCGCATTTGCGGCAGGCGCTGACCGAGATGTGGTGGGACTCCCACCTCGAATCGGAGGGCTTCGTGCGGGGCAAGTTCTCCGATCTGCTGGCGATGGTGGGTACGTTCGCGGTGATCGTGGCCACCGTCGCGCTGACCACCGTCGGCCACGCCGCGCCCATGGCCACGCTGCTGAAATGGCTTGGGGTACCGCAGTTTGCGGTGTTCGACTGGCTGTTCTGGCTCTTCTCGATCGTGATCGCGACGCTGGTGTCGTGGCTGCTGTTCACGTGGATGATCGCGCGCCTGCCCCGGGAAAAGGTCAGCTTCGTCGATTCGATGCGGGCTGGGCTGATCGCAGCCGTCGGCTTCGAAGTGTTCAAACAGGTGGCGTCGATCTATCTGAAGACGGTGTTGCGCAGCCCCGCGGGCGCCGCGTTCGGTCCGGTGCTGGGGTTGATGGTGTTCGCCTACATCACCGCCTATCTCGTCCTGTTCTGCACGGCGTGGGCGGCGACGGCATCCACCGATCCGCGCGACCATCACGTCGAGCCCCCGGCTCCGGCGATCATCGCGCCGCGGGTGCACATGGATGAAGGTCTGAACACCCGCCAGACGCTGACCGCGATGGCGATGGGAGCCATTGGGGCGCTGGCGCTTTCCCGGATCGCCGGGTTCGCCCGCCGCGGCCGCTAGCTGACCAGCTTCAAACCCGCTATGCACGCCACGATCCCGGCGATCAGCAACAGCTTGGTCAACGACGCCGGCTCCTCGCCGATCAACGCCGCGTAGCCCACCGTGAGCACGGCCCCGACGCCGACCCACACGGCGTAACTGGTTCCGACCGGTAGGGTGCGCATCGCGGTCGCCAGCCCGGCCATCGAAAGCGCCAGCGCGCCAACGAAGGCCAGCGAAGGGCCGAGCCGGTGGAAGCCGTCGGACTTGTTGAGGGCGGTCGCCCACACCGCCTCCAGGACCCCCGACGCGATCAAGACGAGCCATGCCATTGCGCACCTCCACGGCGCCGTCTTGTCGCTGGCCGGGTACGGGGCCCCTCGTCCGGTGTCAGGTGCTGACGGCTCCGATGTTAAGCCAAGGCGGACGGCGAAACGGATTCGGGCTCACAGCCCGGCCGCCCTGCCGACGACCACGGTGATGGCGGCGACGAAGATCGCCACGTTCACTGCGACGCTGCGGGGTTCGCGAAGATACGTGTGCGAGGCCATGGCGCCGACCATGACGATCGCGAGCCCGCCGGCGGCGGCCGGGATGAGGAACTCCGCGACGCCGACCAGCCGGGGCAGGACAAGGCCTAGGGCGGCCAGCAATTCGCAGAACGCGGTGACGCGCACCACGGGCATGGGAAAGGGCGCGATGCCGGTCTGGCCCGTCGCGAGCAGCCGCTCCCGGGGCATGCTGATCTTGGCCAGCCCCGAGGCGAGGAAGATGGCGGCGAGCAATCCCTGCAGCGTCCACAGCAGCGCATTCATGGTGACCTCCGTATTCGATGACGCGTCACACCTATGACGAGGCCGCGGCGCGACGTGTGACACGCCAGGTCGATCGGCTACTCTCCAACCCGCCATTCGCCGTGGGCCAGGACGGCGGTCACCCGCAAATCACGGTCGAGCACCACAAGATTGGCGTCGTAGCCCGGGCGCAGGCTGCCCACCCGGTCGAGCGCGAGCGCGCGTGCCGGCGTCGCCGACGTCACCTGCACCGCCGCGGCAAGGCCGGCGTCGGCGGCCACCCTGGCGAACAGCTGATCCATGGTGGCCGTGCTCCCCGCGATCGTCGACGTCCCCTGCACCCGCGCGACGCCGGAGACCACATCGATGCGCACCGCACCGAGTCGATACACGCCGTCGGGGCGGCCCGCCGCGGCGATCGCGTCGGTGATCACGGCGACCCGATCAGCGCCGGCCGCCTCGATCACCGCGCGTGCTACGTCCGGGTGCAGGTGCACGCCGTCGGCGATGAGCTCGACTGTGACCCGCTCATCCCGCAGCAACGCGAGCGCCGGGCCGGGCTCGCGATGATGCAGCGGCGGCATCGCGTTGAACAGATGCGTGCCGACCGTGGCGCCCAGCGCGATGGCGTGCCGGGTCTGCTCGTAGCTGGCGTCGGTATGCCCCACCGCCACAACGACTCCCGCGTCCACGAAACGCCGGATCGCGGCCTCGGCCCCGGGCAGCTCCGGCGCCAGCGTGACCATCTTGATCACGCCGCCGCCGGCGGTCAGCACCGCGTCGATCTCGCCGGGGTCCGGGTCGCGCATCTGGGTGCGGTCGTGGGCCCCGCAGTGTGCCCGGCTCAGCCAGGGGCCTTCGAGATGGATGCCCGCGATCGTGCCGCGCCTGGTGGCGTCGGTGAGCGCGCGCACCCCGCTGAGCAGCTCCGAGGGGGCCGTGGTCACCAGGCTGGCCAGCGTCGTGGTGGTGCCGTGACGCAGGTGGAAGGCGGCGGCCGCACCGATGCCGTCGGCGTCGGTGTAGGAAGCCCCGCCCCCGCCGTGCACGTGCATGTCGATAAACCCTGGCGCCACAACGCCATCGGGGAAGTCGCGGTCGGGCGGGCGCGGCGGCGGGCCGGGCGCGCAGGCCGCGATCCGCCCGCCGGAGGTTTCGAGCCAGCCGGGCCGACACATGCGCCCGTCCAGGACCATGGTTCCCGCGGCGATCAGTCCCACCGGCCGCCGTTCTCCCAGAAGTGGCGGATGTCCTCGAGCTGGCGGCCCTTGGTCTCCGGCGCGTACCGGTAGACGAACACGAAGGCGATCAACGCGAGCGCGGCGAACGCCGCGAAAGTCCCGGCGCCGCCCAAGGAATGCAGCATGGACAGAAAGACGGCGGCGATGATGGCGTTGGCTACCAGGTTGGAGGTCAGCATGGTGCTCGACCCGATGGAGCGCAGCCGGGACGGGAAGCTTTCGCTGGCGTACACCCAGCCCAGGGAACCGAAACCCATGGTGTAGCCGAAGATGAACAGCAGCACGCCGGCAAACCCGGCGACCGCGCCGCCGATCCCACGGCCGAACACGGCCATCAGCACGACATCGGCGCCGATCATCATGGCGGTGCCGCACAACAGGATTGGCCGCCGGCCCACCCGGTCGACCAGCAACAGCGCCGTGCCGACCGCCGCCAATCCGGCCACCTGGACCAGCGCCGGCAGACCCAGCAGCGCGAAATTGCCGGTGAAGCCCATGGCCTGAAATATCCGGGGACTGTAGTAGATGATCGCGTTGATACCGGTGATCTGGATCAGGAAGCCGAGAACGACGACGAAGATCGTCGCCCGAAGATAGGGCCTGCGAACCATTTCCGGCAGCATGTCGGAGAGCCGGCCGCTCCCTTCGCTGACCGCGCGGCTGATATCGGCCAGCTCGTCGTCGGCCTGCGCGTCGGGCTCCACCCGCAGCAGCGCCGCCCGGGCGTCGTCGCGCCGGCCTTTGAGCACATACCACCGGGCCGTGTCGGGCATCCGAAGCACCAACGGCGCCAACAGCATTGCGGGCACGCACGCCAACCCCAGCATCCACCGCCAGCCGTGCGTGCCGGCCAGCAGGTAACCGGTCACGTATCCGACGATGAGCCCGCTGACGATCGCCAGCTGGTAGGCCGTCAGCAGCGACCCGCGCACCGCCGTGGGGGCCGACTCGGCCACGTACACCGGGACGACCACCACCGTGACGCCGATCGTCAGGCCGACGAGCAGACGCGCGGCCAGCAGCATTGGCAGCGACACCGAGAACGCGGCCAGCAGCGCGAAAGCCGCGTAGGCGAACAGGATCAGCACCACCGACTTTTTGCGCCCGATCACGTTGGCCAGCACACCGGCGCCGAGCGCCCCGATGATCTGGCCGATCACCACCATCGTCGTCAGCAGTTCCTGTTGCCGGGTGGACAGTCCGAATTCCTCGGTGACGAACAACTGCGCACCGGCGATGATGGACAGGTCGTAGCCGTAGATGAGACCCACGCTGGCGGCGGTCAGCCCGACCAGCAGGCCGCTCCGCGATCCGGTGGCCACCGGCGGTCAGCGGTGTTGGGGTCGGCGGTTCATCGAGCGTGCGGCCATGATCAAGCTAAACACGATGATGGCGCCGATGACAGCGACGCCCACCCGGACCGGCAAGGCGTCCGCCGACGGGATGATCGCGCCCGCCGCAGCGTTGGTGGCGGCCCGGTCGGCGGCGGTGTCGGTCTGGGCCGGCGCCAGGGACGGGTCGGGCGCGACCAGCGAGCCGACCTGAGTGCCCTGCGGGGTGGCGAACCCGTAGTCCAGCAGATGCGCGGCCTGCTCCCACGGCGCGATCGGCTGCCGCGTCCCGTGCAGCAGCACCGCCACCAACCGCCGCCCGTCGTGGTTGGCCGCGCCCACGAACGTCTGGCCCGCGTCGTCGGTGTAGCCGGTCTTGCCGCCCAGGGCGCCGGGATACTTGTAGAGCAGCTGGTTGTCGTTCTCCAGCTCGTAGCCGGGGTGGTCGCCGTGGCCGGGGAAGTCGAAGGTCCGGGTCGCGACGATGTTGGCGAACGTGGGGTTCTGCCACGCGTAGCGATAGAACAGCCCGACGTCGTAGGCCGAGGTGCTCATGCCGGGCGCGTCCAACCCAGACGGCGACGCTACCCGGGTGTCCTGGCCGCCGAGCTTGGCGGCCAGCACGTTGATCTTCTCCAGCGCTTGCGCCATGCCGCCGAGCTGCATGGCCAGCGCGTGGGCGGCGTCGTTGCCGGAATGCATCAACAGCCCGTGCAGCAGCTGGTTGACGGTGAACACGCCGCCTTCCTGAACGCCGACCTTGGTGCCCTCGGCGGCCGCGTCGTCGGCGGTTCCGGACACCGACTTGTTCAGGTTGAGGGCGTTGATGGAGGCCATCGCCACCAACACCTTGATGATGCTGGCCGGGCGGTGGCGCCCGTGCGGGTCCTTGGCGGCGATGACCGCGCCGCTGTCCAGGTCCGCCACCAGCCAGGCCTCGGCGGACACGTCGCCCGGGAGCGGCGGCGTGTTCGGCGCCGCGACAATGCCGCAGCTACCCAGGGCGTCACCGCCGACGGGCTTGGCGGGCACGGCCAGCGGGATCGGGGGATCGCCGGCGGTGGGGACCTCCGACGAGTCGACCGCCGGCGGAGTGGACACCTTGTACGGGCAGCTCGCGGGTGCGGCGTTGGGTTCGGCGCCGGGTTCGGCGTTGGCGAGCGGTAGCGCCATCGCGGCGGGGGCCCAGGCCACGAAACCCGCTGCGACCAGGCATGACATCGAACGTAGGAAGCTCATCGTCTGTGCACATTATGCGATCGAAGGCCCGAATCCGGGGAGCCGCGCTGTGACTGATGGGACGGAAGTTACTCAGCAGGGCCGGGCGGCCCGGGATACGCTGGGCGCGCGGTCCGCGGGAAAGCGCCCGCCCGCATCGACTTGCGAGGGTTTGCCATTTCCGACAACCGATTGTGGGCGAGGCTGCGGCGCACGCGGGGTGGGGTGCCCGGTGCCGCCCCGCGCCCGCTGAAGGATCTGCTCAACCAGGTCGAGAAGGCCACCCAGGTGCGGCGTTCCGGTCTCGATCGGGTGCTGGCGGAACTCGCGTCGCACCGCGACGCCGCCACCGAGCCCGAGCTGCGCTCAGCGCTGGCCTGGCTGTGCAACGCCGTCTCAAGGTTCGGGCGCAGTCCCAGCGCCCCGCACGCCCGCGAGGTGATGCTGGCCGCCGACGCGGTCAGGCGCGCGGGCTAGTGGCGATCGCAAGCGCGGCGTAGCCGGGCGCAGCGGGTCGCCACCATCCGGCTAGAGCCGCGCATGGGCCTGCGTGAGCACCTCGCGCAGCGCGGCCTCGATGGTGTCGAATTCGGCCTGGCCGCTGATCAACGGTGGCGCCAGCTGAATGACGGAATCGCCGCGGTCGTCGGTGCGGCAATACAGTCCGGCGTCGAACAGCGCCGCACCGACCCGGGCCAGCAGCGGCCGACGCTCGTCGTCGCTGAACGTCTGCTTGGTCGCCTTGTCCTTGACCAGTTCCACGCCGTAGAAGAAACCCTCGCCGCGTACGTCGCCGACGATCGGCAGGTCGTAGAGCTTTTCCAGGGTGGCGCGGAAGGCGGGCGCGTTGGTCCTGACGTGATCGTTGAGCCCCTCGCGCTCGAAGATGTCGAGGTTGGCCAGCCCGACGGCCGCCGAAACCGGATGGCCGCCAAAGGTATAGCCGTGCGGGAACATCGTCGCGCCGTCGTTGAATGGCTCGAACAGGCGCTCGCTGGCGATCATGGCGCCGATCGGTGAGTAGCCCGACGTCATTCCCTTGGCGCAGGTGATCATGTCGGGCACGTAGCCGAAGTCGGCACAGGCGAACATCGACCCGATGCGGCCGAACGCGCAGATCACCTCGTCGGAGACCAGCAGCACGTCGTATTCGTCGCAGATCTCGCGTACTCGCTCGAAATAGCCTGGGGGAGGCGGGATGCTGCCACCGGCGTTCTGCACCGGCTCCAGGAACACCGCGGCCACGGTGTCGGGACCCTCGAATTCGATGGCCTCGGCGATGCGGTCCGCGGCCCACTGCCCGAAGGCCTTCGGGTCGGTGCGCAACGGTTCCGGCGCGCGATAGAAGTTGGTGTTGGGCACCCGAAACCCGCCGGGCGTCACCGGCTCGAACGGCGCCTTGTAACGCGGCAGCCCGGTGATCGCCAGGGCCCCCTGAGTGGTGCCGTGGTAGGCGACCGAACGCGAAATCACCTTGTGCTTACCGGGTTTGCCGGTCAGCTTGAAATATTGCTTGGCCAGTTTCCACGCGGTCTCGACCGCCTCGGTGCCGCCGGTGGTGAAGAACACCCGGTTCAGGTCGCCCGGCGTGTAGCCCGCGAGACGCTCGGCGAGATCGATCGCGGTCGGGGTGGCATACCCCCACAGCGGGAAGAACGCGAGCGTGCCCGCCTGCCGGGCGGCGGCCTCGGCGAGCTCGGCGCGGCCGTGGCCGACCTGCACGGTGAACAGCCCCGACAGGCCGTCGAGGTAGCTCTTGCCGCGGTCGTCGAAGATGGTGACGCCCTCGCCGCGGGTGATGATCGGCGGCGTGATTCCCGGGCCGTGCCGGGAGAAGTGCAGCCACAGGTTGTCGCTCATTGGTGGTGAGCGTAGCGCGGGCTTCGGGCTCGATTGCCCGACTCCTCACTCGCGCCGTTCCGCCGCTCGCCGTCATCGGGCGGGCTCGATTGCCCGACTCCTCACTCGCGCCGTTCCGCCGCTCGCCGTCGTCGGGCTAGGCTCGGCGATATGACCTCAGCGCAACAGGTCAGCGAATTCGAGTCGTTGCGACCGCATCTCATGTCGGTCGCCTACCGGCTGACCGGCACCGTCGCCGACGCCGAGGACATCGTCCAGGACGCCTGGCTGCGCTGGCACCGGCAGGACCCCGACAAGGGAACACAGATCACCGACCTGCGGGCGTGGCTGACCACGGTGGTGAGCAGGCTGGGCCTGGACAGGCTGCGCTCGGCCGCGCATCGTCGCGAGGCCTACACCGGAAACTGGCTGCCCGAGCCCGTCGTCACCGGATTCGGCGCGCCCGCTTCCGAAGCCGACCCGCTGTCCGCGGTGGTGGCCGGCGAGGACGCCCGGTTCGCGGCCATGGTGGTGCTGGAGCGGCTCTCGCCCGATCAGCGGGTCGCGTTCGTCCTGCACGACGGGTTCGACGTGCCGTTCGCGGAGGTGGCCGACGCGCTGGGCACCAGCGAGGCCGCCGCCCGGCAGCTGGCCTCGCGGGCCCGCAAGGCGGTCGCGGCCCAGCCACCGCCGGAACCCGACCCCTCGCACAACGAGGTGGTGGGAAAGTTGTTGGCCGCCATGGCCTCCGGCGATCTGGAAGCCGTGGTGAGCCTGCTGCATCCGGACGTCATTTTCACCGGCGATTCAAATGGCAAGGCGCCCACGGCGGTTCAGGTCATCCACGGACCGGACAAGGTGGTCCGCTTCATGCTCGGCTTGGCGAACCGCTACGGCCCCGCCTTCTACACGTCCTATCAAGTGGGGCTGGTCAACGGCGAGCTGGGCATCTACACCGCCGGCTTCCCCGCGGAGGAGAGCTACCGCGAGATGTGTCCGCGGATCATGGCGCTGACCGTGCGCGACGGAAAGATCTGCGCTCTATGGGATGTCGCCAACCCGGACAAGTTCACCGGGTCTCCGCTGCGGGTGCCGAATCGCTAGCCCAAGGGATCCGGCACGCGTCACCCGAATTGAAGCCCTGCTCGGTGATGCCCAGTGCGGTGTTCACCCGCGCCCGCATGTTCTCCAACCCGATTTGATAGGTCAGTTCGAACACCCCGGCGTCGCCGAAGCGGGACCGCAGATCGTCGACCTGCTCGTCGGTGACCGTGTGCGGGTCCGTGGTGATCGCGTCGGCATACGCGATGGCGGCGCGTTCGTCGTCGGTATAGGCCGGTGAGGTGGCGTAGTTGTCGATCTCCTTGAGCCGCTCCACGTCCAGGCCGTCCAGCCGCTGCAGCATCGATCCGAAGTCGACGCACCACGAGCAACCGATCTGGCGCGCGGTCCACAGCACCGCCAGCTCACGCACGCTGGCCGGCAGGGTTTTCGATGCCCGGTCGACCATCGTCTCGTGCATGGCGCTGGCGATCAGCAGCCCGCGATGGTGCGCGGCCACCGCGAAGGGCTCGGGTACTTGGCCGTAGCGCCGCTTGGCGACCCGGTACATGGCCCGGGTGAGCAGGCCGGCGCGCTTGGGGGGCAGGGGCTCGATGCGGGTTTTCTGTGTCATACCAGTCAGACGAGGCAGGCCGGCGATGTGTGACGGGCCGCCACAACCGATAGACGAGTATCAAACGTGCTATCGGATGCGATAGCACGTTCGGGGAAGCCTGGTCGTTCTGGAGAGGTACTCCTGTGACGGATGTTGCGCGAACCGCCGGGCGGCTAGGCCCCACGCCGGCGCGGAGACCTAGCGCGAGAACATGATCGCCCGCTTGACCTCCTGGATCGCCTTGGTGATCTGGATGCCGCGCGGGCAGGCCTCGGTGCAGTTGAACGTGGTGCGGCACCGCCAGACTCCGTCGACCTCGTTGAGGATGTCCAGGCGCTCGGCGGCGGCCTCGTCGCGGCTGTCGAAGATGAAACGGTGCGCGTTGACGATCGCCGCCGGGCCGTAGTAGCTGCCCTCGTGCCAGAAGATGGGGCAGCTGGTGGTGCACGCGGCGCACAGGATGCACTTGGTGGTGTCGTCGTAGCGGGCGCGGTCAGTCGGGCTCTGAATGCGTTCGCGCGTCGGCGGGTTGCCGGTGGTGATCAGGTACGGCTTGACCGCGCGGTAGGCGTCGAAGAACGGCTCCATGTCGACGACCAGGTCCTTCTCGACCGGCAGCCCGCGGATCGGCTCGACCGTGATGGTCAGCGATTTCCCCGCCTTCTTGGGGAGCAGGTCGCGCATCAGCACCTTGCAGGCCAGCCGGTTGACACCGTTGATCCGCATGGCATCCGACCCGCACACCCCGTGCGCGCAGGAGCGCCGGAAGGTCAGCGTCCCATCCAGATAGCTCTTGATGTAGATCAGCAGGTTGAGCATCCGGTCGCTGGGCAGGCAGGGTACCCGAAAGCTCTGCCACCCACCGGTTTCCGCGTAGGCATCGGGCTGGTCGGGGTTGAACCGGGCGATCTTGACGGTCACCATCACCGCCTCGTCGGGAACCGGCGGCAGCGGGGGTTCCGGGCTGTCGACCTGGGGCTCGGCAACGTCGGTCATCAGTACTTCCGCTCCTTGGGTTCGTAGCGCGTCTGCACCACGGGTTTGAAGTCCAGCGCGATGTCGCTGAGCAGGTCGGTGCCCTGCTTGTAGGCCATGGTGTGACGCATGTAGTTGACGTCGTCGCGGTTCGGGTAGTCCTCGCGGGCGTGCCCGCCGCGGGACTCCTTGCGGTTCAACGCCCCGACCACGGTGACCTCGGCCAGCTCGAGCAAGAAGCCCAGCTCGATGGCCTCCAGCAGGTCGCTGTTGAACCGCTTGCCCTTGTCGTGCACGGTGATTCGCGAATAGCGTTCCTTCAGGGCGTGGATGTCGGTCAGCGCCTGCTTGAGCGTCTCCTCGGTGCGGAACACCGCGGCGTTGTTGTCCATCGACTGCTGCAACGCGTTGCGGATGTCGGCGACGCGCTCGTTGCCGTGCTCGGAGAGGATGTCGCCCACCCAGCCGACGACCATCGCCGCCGGATCCGGCGGCATGTCCACGAAGTCGTGTCCCCGTGCGTAATTGACGGCGGCGATGCCGGCCCGGCGGCCGAACACGTTGATGTCCAGCAGCGAGTTGGTGCCCAGCCGGTTGGCGCCGTGCACCGACACGCATGCGCACTCACCGGCCGCGTACAGGCCCGGCACGGTGGAGGTGTTGTCCCGCAACACCTGTCCGGTGACCGTGGTGGGGATGCCGCCCATCACGTAGTGACACGTCGGGTACACCGGCACCAGCTCCTTGACCGGGTCCACGCCCAGATAGGTGCGGGCGAACTCGGTGATGTCGGGCAGCTTGGCCTCCAGCACGTCCTCACCGAGGTGGCGGACGTCGATGTAGACGTAATCCTTGTGCGGACCGGCGCCACGACCCTCCAGGACCTCCAAAACCATTGAGCGGGCGACGATGTCGCGCGGTGCCAGGTCGACGATCGTCGGGGCGTAGCGCTCCATGAAGCGCTCGCCCTCGCCGTTGAGCAACCGGCCGCCCTCACCGCGCACGGCCTCGGAGATCAGGATGCCCAGCCCGGCCAGGCCGGTCGGATGGAACTGGTGAAACTCCATGTCCTCCAACGGAAGTCCCTTGCGGAACACGATGCCGATGCCGTCGCCGGTCAGGGTGTGCGCATTGGAAGTGGTCTTGTACATGCGGCCCGAGCCGCCGGTTGCGAGCACGATCGCCTTGGCGTGGAAGACGTGGATCTCACCGGTGGCCAGCTCGTAGGCGACCACACCGGTGGCCACCGGACCGCTCGGCGTCTGCGTCAAAACCAGGTCGAGTGCGTAGAACTCGTTGAAGAACTGCACGTCATGGCGGACGCAGTTCTGATACAGCGTCTGCAGGATCATGTGGCCGGTGCGGTCGGCGGCGTAACAGGACCGGCGCACCGGGGCCTTGCCGTGGTCGCGGGTGTGCCCGCCGAAGCGGCGCTGGTCGATGCGGCCCTCGGGGGTGCGGTTGAACGGCATCCCCATCTTTTCCAGGTCGAGCACCGCGTCGATGGCTTCCTTGCACATGATCTCCACCGCGTCCTGGTCGGCGAGGTAGTCGCCGCCCTTGACGGTGTCGAACGTGTGCCATTCCCAGTTGTCCTCTTCGACGTTGGCCAGCGCCGCGCACATCCCGCCCTGAGCCGCACCGGTGTGGCTGCGCGTGGGGTAGAGCTTGGTCAGCACGGCGGTGCGCACCCGCGGACCCGCTTCCACCGCGGCCCGCATCCCGGCACCGCCCGCGCCGACGATCACCACGTCGTACCGGTGTTGCTGGATCACGGGTCAGCCTCCCTCCGTCAGGCGTGAATGTTGGGGTCGAATGTCAGCAGCACGTAGGTGCCCAGCACCAACGTGAAGCCCATCGACAGCAGCAGCAGGCTGTTGAGCCAGAACCGGGTGCTGTCCTTGCGGCTGTAGTCGTCGATGATGGTGCGCAGGCCGTTACCGCCGTGCAGTTGCGCCAGCCACAGCAGCGCCAGGTCCCAGAATTGCCAGAACGGGGAGGCCCAGCGCTGCGCCACATAGTTGAAGTCGATGCGGTACACCCCGTTGTCCCACATCAGCATGATGAACAAGTGGCCGATCGCCAGCACGAACAGCGCGATGCCCGAGAACCGCATGAACAGCCACGCGAACTTCTCGAAATTGGGGATCCCGGCCCGCCGCCGCGGCGAGCGGGGGTTGTCCAGGCTGGCGGGACGGTCGTATAAGCGTTGTTTGACCGGCGCCGTCTGGCCGCGGGTGAGCTGAAGGTCGGGGCTGCTCATCGGAAGTGCTCCATCATGTGGATGACGGTCACGACACCGGCCGGGACCATCAGCAGCAGGAACACCACGCCGACGATCCAGAACATCAGCCGCTGGTAGCGCGGCCCCTCGGACCAGAAGTCGATCAGGATCACCCGGATCCCATTCAGGCCGTGGAAGAGCACCGCGGCGATCAGGCCGTATTCCATCAGGCCGACGATCGGCATCTGATAGTCGTGGATCACCGCGTTGTAGGTCTGCGGGCTGACCCGCAGCATCGCGGCGTCCAGGACGTGCACGAACAGGAAAAAGAAGATCGTCGCGCCGCTGATGCGATGCAGCACCCACGACCACATGCCGGGATCGCCCCGGTACAGGGTCCGCGGCGGCCTGCGTTTGCGCGAGGTAGCCGGTACGGGTGCTGCCGGATCCGCCGTCGTCGGTTGTGTAGTCACCCCAGTCCTCACCAGCCTTCTTGCGACTTTGTTGCGACCCTCTTGCGACATAGCGCGACAGTCACGCCGGGCACTTGAGCTTAGCTCGCGCACGGTGTGGCTTGCGTCAATGTCCGTCAAGCGAAATGCCGTTTTGCGGCTAGGGTGACTGTCGGAAACGGCCACGGACGAGCGAGGTTGCGCGATGCCGGAGATCGACTGGAATACGTTGCGGGACAAGGCAATCCAGGCATCAGCGGGGGCCTATGCGCCGTACTCGCAATTCCCGGTCGGTGCCGCCGCGCTGGTCGACGATCACCGCGTGGTGACCGGCTGCAATGTGGAGAACATCTCATATGGCCTTGGTCTCTGTGCCGAGTGCGCGCTGGTGTGTGCCCTGCATTCCACCGGCGGTGGCCGGCTGGTCGCGCTGGCGTGCGTGGATCAGCGGGGATCGGTGCTGATGCCGTGCGGGCGATGCCGCCAGGTGCTGTTCGAACACGGCGGTCCCGAGTTGCTGATCGACCATCCGGGCGGGCCGCGCCGGCTCGGCGACCTGCTGCCGGACGCCTTCGGCCCCGACGACCTGGCCGCCGGGCGCCGCTGATGCCGCCCGCCTTCGACGCACCCACGGTGATCAGGACCAAGCGCGACGGCGGCCGGTTGTCCGACGCCGCCATCGACTGGGTCGTCGACGCCTACACCGCCGGCCGGGTGGCCGAGGAACAGATGGCGGCCCTGCTGATGGCGATCCTGTTGCGCGGCATGGATGGCGGTGAGACGGCCCGGTGGACGTCGGCGATGCTGGCCTCGGGCGAGCGGCTCGATTTCAGCGACCTCGGCGTGCCCACGGTCGACAAGCACTCCACCGGCGGGGTGGGGGACAAGATCACCCTGCCCCTGGTGCCCGTCGTCGCCGCGTGCGGCGCGGCGGTGCCGCAGGCGTCGGGCCGCGGGCTCGGCCACACCGGCGGCACCCTGGACAAGCTGGAATCCATCGCCGGGTTCACCGCCGCGCTGTCCAACCGGCGGGTGCGCGAGCAACTGCGCGACCTCGGCGCGGCCATCTTCGCCGCCGGTGACCTGGCGCCGGCCGACGCCAAGCTGTACGCGCTGCGCGACATCACCGCCACCGTCGAATCGCTGCCGCTGATCGCCAGCTCGGTGATGAGCAAGAAGCTGGCCGAGGGGGCCGGCGCGCTGGTGCTCGACGTGAAGGTCGGTGCGGGGGCGTTCACTGACTCGGAAGCGCAATCCCGCGACCTGGCGCGCACCATGGTCGCGCTGGGCGCCGCGCACGGGGTGCCCACCCGCGCGCTGCTGACGGACATGAACCGCCCGCTGGGCGCGACGGTCGGCAACGCCCTGGAGGTCGCCGAGTCGCTCGAGGTGCTGGCCGGGGGTGGGCCGCCCGACGTCGTCGAACTGACGCTGCGGCTGGCCTCCGAGATGCTCGAGCTGGCCGGGGTCGACGCCCGCGATCCCGCCGAGACGCTGCGCGACGGCACCGCGATGGACCGGTTTCGCCAGCTCATCGCCGCCCAGGGCGGCGATTTGTCGGTGCCGTTGCCGATCGGTCGGCATGCCGAGACCGTGACGGCCGCCCGGGGCGGCACAATGGGCGATATCGACGCGATGGCAGTGGGGCTGGCGGCTTGGCGGCTCGGAGCGGGCAGATCCCGTCCGGGCGATCGCGTGCAGTTCGGCGCCGGTATCCGGCTGCACCGCCGCCCCGGTGAGCCGGTCGCGGCCGGTGAGCCGCTGTTCACGCTGTACACCGACACCCCGGAGCGTTTCGGCGCGGCGCTCGCCGAGCTGGACGGCGGCTACGGTATCGCCGACGCGGCCCCGGCTTCCGGTCCGCTGATCATCGATCGGATCGTGCAGTGACCGCGCCGCTGGGTCTCGAGCAGATCCGCAAGGCCCCCAAGGCCCTGTTGCACGACCACCTCGACGGCGGGCTGCGCCCGTCGACCGTGCTGGAGATCGCCGGGCAGACCGGCTACGACGAGCTACCCGCCACCGACGTCGACGAGTTGGCGACGTGGTTTCGCACGCGTTCGCACAGCGGCTCGCTGGAGCGCTACCTCGAGCCGTTCTCCCACACCGTCGCGGTGATGCAGACGCCCGAGGCGCTGCACCGCGTCGCCTATGAGTGCGTGGAAGACCTGGCGGCCGACTCGGTGGTCTACGCCGAGGTCCGGTTCGCCCCCGAGTTGCACATCGACCGCGGGATGTCCTTCGATGCGATCGTCGACGCGGTGCTGGCCGGATTCGCCGACGGCGAGAAGGCCTGCGCCGGTGCGGGCCGTCCGATCGTGGTGCGCCTGCTGGTCACCGCGATGCGGCACGCGGCGGTGTCCCGCGAGATCGCCGAGCTGGCAATCCGGTTCCGGGACAAGGGTGTTGTCGGCTTCGATATCGCCGGCGCCGAGGCCGGCAACCCGCCGACGCGTCACCTGGATGCCTTTGAGTACATGCGAGACCACAACGCGCGCTTCACCATTCACGCCGGCGAGGCGTTCGGCCTGCCGTCGATCCACGAGGCGATCGCGTTTTGCGGTGCCGACCGGTTGGGCCACGGGGTGCGGATCGTCGACGACATCGACGTGCTGCCCGACGGGCAGGTCCGGTTGGGTAAGCAGGCAGCGATCCTGCGGGACAAGCGAATTCCGCTGGAACTGTGTCCGAGCTCGAACGTGCAGACCGGTGCCGTCAAGAGCATCGCCGAGCATCCGTTCGATCTGCTGGCCCGCGCCCGATTCCGGGTGACCGTCAACACCGACAACCGGTTGATGAGTGACACCTTCATGAGCCGCGAGATGCTGCGGTTGGTGGAGGCATTCGGGTACGGCTGGAGCGACCTCGAGCGGTTCACCATCAACGCGATGAAGTCCGCGTTCATCCCGTTCGACGAACGGCTGGCGATCATCGACGAGGTGATCAAGCCGCGCTACGCGGTGCTGATCGGCTGAGCGGCCGGCGCGACGCCGCTAGATGTGCCCGGGCATCCCCATCGACGGGTCGGCCGCCGGGGCCGCGGGCGGCGGTTCCACCATCGGCGGCGGGGCCATCGGAGGTGGCGCCATGGGCGGCGCCTCGACGGGCGGCGGGGCGACCGGCGGCGGTTCCACCGGCGGGGCTGCCATGGGCGCCGCCGGTGGCGGGGGTGGGGCGATGGGCGCCGGCGGGGGCGGCGCGGCGTACGGACCGCCCGCGCACACCGGGTCGGTGGGCATGCTGATACAGCTCAAATCCGCCGGGCCGGTGGGGGCGCCGCCCATGGCGTAGGGGCCGCCCTGACACTGCGCCAGCCCCGGCATCCCCGCACATCGGGGATCCGACGGGTCGGTGGGAAGGCCGGGATCGGGATCGTCGAGCGGCGCGGCGGGCGTGCGGGCAAAGCCCGGCGCCGCGTTCGCCGGGATCGTCGCGCCCGTCGCGGCCGTTCCCATAACCGCCACGGCCACAACAGTTTTCGTCATCACACCACGCAACCTCGAAGCCGTCAGCCAGGTCATCGTCCCCCCCGATACATGCGGACCGGAAGCGGTGCGCCCCCGGGTTATTCGATCAGTCTGCTCCACCGCGGCCAAATCCGGTAGCCCAGAACGGATCCGGGTCGACGGACAGGCCGATGGCGCGCACCGTGCCGGCCAGGTGGGTCTGCACCGCCCGCGCCGCCCGCGCGAGATCACCGTCGCGCAGGGCCTCGGCGATACACCGATGCTCCTCGAGGATGGTGGCCACCCGGTCGGGGTCGCGCAGCGTCGATTCGCCGATCATCCGCATCTGGCGATCGCGCAGCGAGGCGTAGAAACCGGTCAGGATGGCGTTGCCCGCCTCCTGCAGCGTGAGGGCGTGGAAGGCGCGGTCGGCCTCCACGAATTCGCGCCAGTCCGCCGCGGCGGCCGCGTCGCGTTGCCGGGCAAGCTCGCCGGACAGGCGCTCGAACACTGCGGCGCAGGCGGCGGTGCCGCGCCCGATCACCTTGCCCGCCGCGAACTGCTCGAGCACCAGCCGCGCCTCCATCACCGCGCGGACCTCGTCGGGCGACACCGGAACCACCAGGGCCCCCCGCTGCGGATACAGACGCAGCAGCCCCTCGGCCTCCAGCCGCAGAAAGGCCTCGCGCACCGGCGTGCGCGACATCCCCAGAGCGGTGGCCACGTCGCCCTCGCTGATCAACTCGCCGCCGGGGAATTCGCCGGTGAGCACCCGCGTCTTGACGTAGTCCAGCGCGCGGTCCTTGGCCGTGCGCCTGTCCTTGGCCGCCACACCGCGCCCCTTCTCTGGTAGCTAAGTCGTATCTCAACCGTCGGCTTGACCGTACACCCACCGCCTCTAGCTGCGGCGTTTGACGCTTAGATACAAGATAAATACTATTCAGATACTAGATACACCTGAGCGGCAAGGGAGACCAACATGCAGCAGCAGCTAGCGACGCCCAACCTGGACCCGACGGTCCCCGCGCCAATGGTCAACGTCGCCGAGTACGCGTTCGAGGGCCGGTTCGAAGAGTGGGCCGAGCAGGCCCGATACTTCGAGTACTCGAAGGCCGCCAACCCGATCGGCTCGGGATTGACCCCGCGGGTGCCGATCCGGCGCTTCGGGCCCGAGACCTACCTCGACGCGCCGACCGGCGTGATCCCGCTGGACCTGTCCGCGGAGCTGGGCGGCCCGGCCGGCGCGGCGACCAGTCCCGCGCTGCTGGCCAACTTCGTGTCCATTCGCGCGAACGAACAGGTCGACACCCATCCCAACGCCACCTCGCAGCTGTATTACGTGCTCTACGGGCGGGGTTTCGCGACGGTCAACGGCCGGCTGATCGAGTGGGAGAAGGGCGACTTCGTGACGCTGCCCGCCGGCGCGCACTCGGTGTTTTACGCCGGCGCCGACACGGCCATGTACTGGGTGCACGACGAGCCGTTGATGCGCTACCTCGGCGCGGACGCGACGCGGCCCCGCTTCCGCGCGACCAAGTTCCGCCGCGCCGATGCCGTGGCCAAGCTGACCGAGATCGCGTCGCGTCCCGGCGCCAACGACAAGAGCCGCGTCAGCGTCTTGCTGGCCAACGCCGAAGAGGAGCAGACCCTGACCATCACGCACGTGTTGTGGGCGATGTTCGGCGTGCTTCCGCCCCATCAGGTGCAGCGGCCGCACCGGCACCAGTCGGTCGCGCTGGACCTGATCCTGGATGCGCCTGCGGCCGGTTGCTACACGCTGCTGGGCACGCGTCTCGACGAGCGCGGCGACATCGTCGATCCCATCCGGGTGGACTGGCAGGCCGGCGGCGCCTTCACCACCCCGCCGGGCATGTGGCACGCCCACTACAACGAGACCGACGAGCCTGCCCACCTGATCCCCGTCCAGGACGCCGGGCTGCAGACCCACCTGCGCAGCCTCGACATCAAGTTCACCCAGCGCCGCGATCTCGCCGCCGGCTGAGCGGTCGCCGGCGGCGGGGGCGATGCGGGTCCCGGAGCCGACGCCTAGTGTGGCTCGACATGAAGGTGCCCCTGCTGGGGCCGGTGTCGCTGACTGGATTCCAGAACCCCTGGTTCTTCCTGGCGCTGCTGGCCGTGCTGCTGGTGATCGGCCTCTACGTCGTGCAGCAATTCGCCCGCCGTCGCCGGGTGCTGCGGTTCGCCAACATGGAGGTGCTCGAGCGCGTCGCTCCGCCGCACCCGAGCCGGTGGCGGCACGTGCCGACCATCCTGCTGGCGGCGGCGCTGGTGTTGCTGACCACCGCGATGGCCGGGCCGACGTCGGATGTCCGGATCCCGCTCAACCGTGCGGTCGTGATGCTCGTCATCGACGTCTCGGAATCGATGGCCTCCAACGATGTTCCACCCAACCGCCTGGCCGCGGCCAAGGAGGCCGGCAAGCAGTTCGCCGACCAGCTGACGCCGGCCATCAACCTGGGGCTGGTGGAGTTCGCGGCCAACGCCACGCTGTTGGTGCCGCCGACGACCAATCGCTCCGCGGTGAAGTCGGGCATCGACGGCCTGCAACCGGCCCCGAAAACCGCGACGGGGGAAGGCATTTTCACCGCGCTGCAGGCGATCGCCACGGTCGGTTCGGTGATGGGCGGCGGCGAAGGCCCGCCGCCGGCGCGCATCGTGCTGGAGTCCGACGGTGCCGAAAACGTGCCGCTGGACCCCAACGCCCCGCAGGGGGCGTTCACCGCGGCCCGGGCCGCCAAGGGCCAGGGCGTGCAGATCTCGACGATCTCGTTCGGGACCCCGTACGGCACCGTCGACTACGAGGGCGCCACCATTCCGGTTCCGGTCGACGATCAGACCCTGCAGAAGATCTGCGAGATCACCGACGGCGAGGCGTTCCACGCCGACAGCCTGGACTCGCTGAAGAACGTGTACACGACGCTGCAACGCCAGATCGGCTACGAAACCGTCAAAGGCGACGCGAGCCTGGCGTGGATGCTGCTCGGCGCGGTCGTGATGGCCGGCGCCGTGTTGGCCGGCCTGCTGCTGAACCGCAGGCTGCCCGCCTGAGATACCGGGCGGGGCGCTACGTCGGCAGGCGCCGGTTGATCAACAGCGCCAAGGCCGTTGCGATCAGGGCGGCCAGTACGGCGAGGCGCAGCCAGCCGGCGCTGCCCGGGCCCGGCACCGTGCGGTAGCCGATCTCGTTCTCGATGGCGTTGTAGCTCTTGTTGAGCTCGCCGACGTTGGTGGCGGTGTAGGGCTGCCCGCCGGAGAGCCGGGCGATTGTCTTCATCTGGTCGGTCGACACCGGGACCGCGACGCGCTGCCCGTCCATCTCGATCTCGCCGCCCTTGGTTCCGAACGAGATGGTCGAGATGGGCACGCCTTCGTCCTTGGCCAGGCGCGCCGCGGTGTAGACGCCGTCGTGTGGGTCGCTGGGGTTCGACGGCTTGTTCTCGCGGCCGTCGGAGAGCAGCACGATGCGGGCCGGCGGCGGGTTGTCACCCCCGGTGACCGCCGTGGCGCCGATCGCGTGCAGGGCGGTGAAGATGGCCTGGCCGGTGGCCGTGCTGTCGGCGAAGTCCAGCTTCTTCAGCGCGTCGATGGTCGCCTGGTGCTGCGGGGTGGGCGGCACCAGCAGATAGGGCGTGCCGGCGAAGCCGACCAGCCCGAGGTTGATGCCCGGCGTCAGCTGGCTGGCGAACTGGCTGGCCGCCTGTTCGGCGGCCTTGAGCCGGTTGGGTTCGACGTCGGTCGCGCGCATGGACTGCGACATGTCGATGACCAGCATGATGACGGCTCGGTTGCGCGGGATGCGCATGTCGTGGGTGGGGGTGGCCAGCGCGACCGTCAGTAACGCCAGGCAGAGCAGCGACGCGGCGATCGGCAGGTGCCGCAACGGCGACTGCGCCACGGGGGTGTCGGTGTAGCGGTGCAGCCGTCGGTTACGACGAGCCTGGACCACGATGTAGACGGCCAGCAGGGCCAGGGGCACCAAACCGAACAACAGCATGCCCGGGCGCTGGAACCCGTAGAGCGGTAGCGGGCCGATTCCGGGAAGCGACACGTCACCCAACCTAGCCCGTGAAACGCGCTACTCGCGGCGGAGCCGGCCCTCGACGAATTGCTCCAATTTCTCCCACTCGCGCACCGCCGCAGCGTAGGGGGGCGACGGCTTGGTGACCGAGTCGGGCTCGAGCACGGCGGCTACCAATTTGCCCAGCGGCCGGTTGGTTTCGAGCGCCTTGTCGACCGCGGGGTCCTCGGAGTAGTCGCCGATGTCGCGGAGCACCTCGACGGCGAGTTCGAGTTGCTCGCGGTCCACGGCGTCCGGGCCGTCGGCGAAGTCGTCGGCCAGGCCGGTGAGCACGTAAATGTTGTCGTCGGTGATCTCGACCGCCAGCGAACCGTCGGTGGCGGCCGTGCGGATGTCGTCGTAGGTGCTCAGGTCGGACAGGTCGTGGTCGTGCTCGTCGGCCAGGTAGCGGGCCAGCGCGCGCTCGGACGGGAACACGCTGATCCGTCCGTTGCGGCCCAAAAAGATCGGCTCGTCGTCGAGGTAGCAGCGCAGCGTGAAGAAGGTGCCCGAGCTCGTCATGATCCGGATCGGGTCGATGCCCACCTGTAGCCAGAAGTCCTTGTCGCCGCCGAGCACCGCGGTGTCGCCGGCCGCCCGGGGTTCGATGGCGCCCTCGTCGTCTTCGTGGGCGTCGTTGTCCTCGTCGTCCGTGTCGGCCGCGGATTCCTCGAGGGCGCTCTCCTCGGCGGCGTCGCCGGTTTCGTCCTCTTCGCGTTCCTCGGCCAGTTCGTCTTCGGCCTTGGCCGACAACTTGGCGTCGACGTCGGGCGTGGTGGCGACGTCGTCGATCGCGCCGAGCACGTCGTCCCAGCTGCGCCCGATGACCTCGGCGATCGCATGCCAGCGTTTGGCGCCGGCCCTGCCGGTGAAGTGCTCGACCCCGCCCGACACGGTGCCCAGGCTGGGGTTGCCGTTGAAGAATTTCGACACCGCCGCCAGCTCGCACACCGATCCGATGGACGACACGATGGCCAGCGTGCCCGCCAGCGCGGACACCGATTCCTCGGTGGGTTTCTCCGAGACCAGCTCCTCGACCGCGACCAGGTCGAACTGCTTGTCCTCGGTGGGCTCGAAGTCATGCGCGTGCGCCGACGTCAGGGCCTTCCACGCCGGGTGGTCAGTCAGGTCGTTGTCGGCGTCGGACCGCACGAACGCCACCAGGTCGGCGACGGAGGAGAAGACGAACAGGTCCTCGTCCTTGCCCAGGAAGGCCTCCCACTCGTCGCCGGAGTCACGCCAGCGGGGCGCCCACACGGTGTAGCGGTCACCGGCGGACAGGCTCAGGCGAATGGGCACGAGGTCAGCAGCCATGCGGCACAGAATAGCGACGACCGGCGAACGCTCCGCCAGGGCAGTGGCGATCGCGAGCGCGGCGGAGCCGGGTGAAGCGGGTCGCCACGGTGAGGTCTAGTGGCGATCGCGAGCGCGGCGGAGCCGGGTGAAGCGGGTCGCCACGGTGAGGTCTAGTGGCGATCGCGAGCGCGGCGGAGCCGGGTGAAGCGGGTCGCCACGGTGAGGTCTAGTGGCGATCGCGAGCGCGGCGGAGCCGGGTGAAGCGGGTCGCCACGGTGAGGTCCAGTGGGTCAGCCCCAGATATCGGTGATGGGCGCGGCGCTGGCGGCATAGCCGGTCTTGGGTAGCCCGTACATCTGCTCGACCGTGGAAAGCACGTTGTAGTGGTTGATCTGCTCGCTGTAGCTGCCGGGGCGGACGTGGGCGCCGTAGAAGACCGTGGGGATCTGGTTGCGGCTGCCGTTATCGTCCTCGTCGAACGTCACGATCAGCAGGCTGTTGTTGGCCGTCGCCCAGTTGGCATAACCGGACAGCTGGCGGTTCAGCCAGGCGTCGGCCTGCGCGATCGACCCGTCGTGCATGTTGTTGTCGTTGTTGGGGATGACGAACGACACGGTGGGCAGGCTGGCGTAGTTGCCCATCGGAAACGCGGAGAACGGCATCGAGTTCGCCGCCGGCACGTTGGTGAAGTTGGCCCACGGCACGTGCTTGCGCGCGTACTTGCCGGCGGTGCACACCGGCGAGCCCACGGTCGGCAGCCCCTCGGCGAAGCCGACAAACGTGTGGCCCGCGGCCAGCAATTCGGATCCGAGATTGGGGGCCGCGCCGGCATTGATCGGGCACAGGTCCTTGGTCACGCCGAATGTGTTGCCGGCGAACAGCGCCAGGTAATTGGGTTCGCTGGGGTGTGTTTCGGCGTAGGACTGCGTCATGTTGGCGCCGTGGGCGGCCAGGGCGGTGATGAAGGGCGCCGACTTGTTGCCGATGATGCCGTTTTCGGAACGGTTTTCCTCCACCACGATCACGATGTGCGCCGGTTGCGGAATGGCCGCTGCCGCAAGGCCTATGCGCGGGGTCAGTGGACTTGCCGCCAGTCCCACCAATGCCACCACGCCGATCGCCAGCAGGAGTCGATGCGCCCTGCCGAGCAGCCTTCTCGGACTTCGATTTTCGCGCGACACCGGGGGAGTATACGAACGCGCCTACGGCGCGGCCGGGACGAACGCAGGCGTGTCAGAAGGGCTTTGCCCGATCGTTATATACCCTTCAGGGGATGGACGTGTGCGTGATCGACCACCCGCTGGCCGCGGCCCGGCTGACGGTGCTGCGCGACGAACGCACCGACAATTCCGGGTTCCGGGCCGCGCTGCGCGAACTCACGCTGATGCTGGTCTACGAAGCCAGCAGGGAGGCGCCGCGCAAGTCGGTCAGGATCCGCACCCCGGTGGCCGCGGCGGCCGGGACGCGACTGGTCAACGCGCCGCTGCTGGTTCCGGTGCTGCGGGCCGGGCTGGGCATGGTCGAGGCCGCCCAGGCCGCGATACCGGAGGCGGAGGTGGGCTTCGTCGGTGTCGCCCGCGACGAGGAAACCCACCAGCCCGTCCCGTATCTCGAGGCCCTGCCCGACAAACTTGCGCGACGGCCGGTCATGGTCCTCGATCCCATGCTGGCCACGGGCGGGTCGATGGCGCACACCATCGGGTTGCTGCAGCGCCGCGGCGCCACCGACATCACCGTGCTGTGCGTGGTGGCGGCGCCGGAAGGCCTTGCGGCCGTGCAGAAAGCGGCGCCGGACGCGCGGGTGTTCACCGCCGCGGTCGACAAGGGGCTGAACAAGTCGGCCTATATCGTGCCGGGCCTCGGCGATGCCGGGGACCGCCAGTTCGGGCCGAACCTGTTCACCAGCCCTGAACCGCAGCGACCAGCTCGGCGCGCAGTGCGGCGGCGCGCCGCCGCGAAAAATCCAGATCCTCGCTAGGCGCGCAGCGAATCTCCAAGTAGCACTTCAGCTTCGGCTCGGTCCCGGAGGGTCGCACCACCACCCTGGCCGACGTGTGGTCGTCACCGCCGGTGAAGATCAGCGCCTCGGTGATGTCGATGAGTTCGGCGGGGAACCCGGCCAGCGTCGCCGGCGGGCTGGTCCGCAGCCTGTGCATCAGCTCGGCCGCCTCGGCGGGATCGGTGACCCGGCGCGACACGGCGGCGACGTCGTGCACCCCGTACCGTCGGGCCAGCTCGTCGAGCAGGTCGACAACCGAACGGCCTTGGCGCAGCAGCGTCGCCACCAGGTCGCACACCAGCACCGCGGCGCTGATGCCGTCCTTGTCGCGCACGGCGGCCGGGTCGACGCAGTGCCCGATCGCTTCCTCGTAGGCGTACACCAGGGTGCCGTCGGGGACCTCGGCGTCGGCGCGCGCCAGCCATTTGAAGCCGGTGAGGGTTTCGACGTGGACGGCGCCGCGGTGCGCGGCGATGGCCGACAGCATCCGCGAGGACACCAACGTGCTGGCCACCACCGGTGTCTCGGATTGCTGCGGCTGGGAAAGGATGTAATCGCCGAGTAGCCAACCGGTTTCGTCGCCGGACAGCATCCGCCATCCCGATTTGCCGGGAATGCCGACGGCGCACCGGTCGGCGTCGGGATCCAGCGCGATCGCCACGTCGGCACGCACGTCCGCGGCCAGGGCCAGCAGCGCGTCGGCCGCACCTGGCTCCTCGGGGTTGGGAAACGCGACGGTGGGAAAGTCGGGGTCCGGCGCTAATTGCGCTGCGACGGTGTGCACTTGGCTGAATCCGGCGCGGCGCAGCGTCTCCACGGCCACCGCGCCGCCCACCCCGTGCAGCGCCGTCAGCGCGACCCGCGCCGTGCCGGTGCCGTGCCGCAGCCCGGACGCGCGGGCGATGTAGCGGGGGACCAGATCGGTCTGTGCGGGTTCGACGCGGGCCCTGCCGATCTGGTCGGCCGGCGGTGCGTCGGCCATCGCGGCTTCGATCTCGTGGTCGGTGGGGGAGATGAGTTGGATGCCGCCGTCGACGTACACCTTGTAGCCGTTGTCGGTCGGCGGGTTGTGTGACGCCGTGATCTGGATCCCGGCCAGTGCGCCGGTGTGGCGTACCGCGAACGCGACCACCGGAGTGGGAACCGGGCCGGGCAGCAGCAGCACCGAAAAGCCTTGATCGGCAAGCACTTCGGCGGTCACTGTGGCGAATATCGCCGAGCCGTGCCGGGCGTCGCGCCCCACGATCACCTGCGCACCGGCCGGGGCGCGCCGCTTGAGCACCTGCGCCACCGCCCACGTGGCCCGCGACACCACCGCGACGTTCATGGCGTCGGGCCCGCCGCGCACCGGACCGCGCAGGCCCGCGGTGCCGAACGTCAGGGGACGGGCGAAGCGCGCGGCGAGTTCTCCCGCGTCGCACGCGGCGAGTTCGGTGGCCGTCCGCGGGTCGGGGTCGTGGGCGATCCACTCCTCGGGCGTCATGGCTCTAAAACCGGGGCAGCCGCTCGAGGATCAGGGCCAGCAAGGCGCCCATCCTGCTGGCGGCAGCGGCACCGGCGGAGAGCACCTCGACGTGGCTGAGCGGCTCGCCGCCGATGCCGGCGGCCAGGTTGGTCACCAGCGACACCCCGAGCACCTCGGCGCCGGCGGCCCGCGCCGCGATGGTCTCGTGCACCGTCGACATGCCGACCAGGTCGGCGCCCAGCGTCCGCAGCATCCGGATTTCGGCGGGGGTCTCGTAGTGCGGGCCGGGCAGTCCCGCGTAGACGCCTTCGGTCAGCGTCGGGTCGGCGAGTCGGGCGAATTCGCGCAGCCGTGGGGAGTAGGCGTCGGTCAGGTCGACGAAGTGCGGGCCGACCAGCGGGGAACGCGCGGTCAGGTTCAGGTGGTCGCTGATCAGCACCGGTTCGCCGACGGCCATGTCCGGGCGCAGACCGCCGGCCGCATTGGTGAGCACGACCGCGCGCACACCGGCCGCGCAGGCCGCCCGCACGGGGTGCACGACGTGGCATAGGTCATGGCCCTCGTAGGCGTGGATACGGCCGACGAGCACGAGCACCCGGTGTTCGCCGATGCGCATCGACAGCAGCTCACCGGTGTGCCCGATCGCGGTCGGTGGCCGGAAACCGGGCAGGTCGGCCTGGGGTAGCACGGCGGTCTTCCCGATCGCCTCAGTGCCGAGCGCCGCTACCGCCGGCGACCATCCCGAGCCGAGGACGATGGCGACGTCGTGCTCGGCGATTCCGGTGCGCTCGGCGATGGCCGCGGCAGCCTGGCGCGCGAGGTCGCCTGGGTCGGACGGGGTTTCGGCCACAGCGTCGAGCCTAGCCCGGCGCGAGTGAGGAGCCGGGCGGTAGAACCTAGCCCGGCGGCCGGAACGGCGCGAGTGAGGAGCTGGGCAGTAGAACCTAGCCCGGCGGCCGGAACGGCGCGAGTGAGGAGCTGGGCAGTCAAACCTAGCGCTGCGGTGGTCCCGGCCGGTATGTGTCAAGATTTGCCGTATGAATCTTCGTAGGTGGCCGGTGGTTGGCCCGGTCATTGGAATTGCGGTTGCCGTTGTGCTGTCAGTGGTTTCGGTCACACTCGGCCCGGCGCCCACGGCGGCAGCCGACTGCCCGGCTGTCCAACTCATCTTCGCCCGCGGCACCGCCGAGCCGCCCGGTCTGGGTGTGGTCGGCGACGCGCTGTTCGCCGCCCTGCAGCCCGCCCTGGGATCGCGCAGCGTCGACTCGTATGCGGTGAACTATCCGGCCAGCTACAACTTCCTGACGACCGCCGACGCCGCCAACGACGCCCGCGACCACATCGCGGAGATGGTCGACCAGTGCCCGTCGACGCGGCTGGTGCTCGGCGGCTTCTCGCAGGGCGCCGCCGCGATCTCGATGCTCGCCGGGGTGCCGCCCGTCGGCCAGCGCATCGGCAACTTCGGCTCGGCGCCAGCGCTCGATCCCGGCCTGGCCAACAAGATCAGGGCCGTCGCGGTTTTCGGCAATCCGGGCAACCGCTTCAACACGCCGCTGTCGTCGACGGGTGCGTTCGCCGGCCGCGCCATCGACCTGTGCAGCGAAGGCGATCCCGTCTGCGTCGTCGGCGGTCGCGACCGGGATGCGCACCACGACTACTCCGCCCCGCCCTACCCCGGCCAGGCGGCGGGATTCATCGCCGGGCTGGTGTAGCCCTCAGGGCCTCAGGCCCGTACGTCGGTGAGTGACATACTGCGAGAGTGCCCCTCGCCCCCTCAGACAGCCCGTTAGACAGCGTCGAAGCTGTCGTGCGGCGGCGCGGTGGCGACCTTGTCGAGTTGTCGCACGCCATCCACGCCGAGCCTGAACTGGCATTCGCCGAGCACCGGAGCTGCGCCAAGGCGCAGGCATTGGTCGCCGAGCGCGGCTTCGAGATCACGGCGGCCGCCGGCGGCCTGGACACCGCCTTTCGCGCCGAGTTCGGCAGCGGGCCGCTGACCGTCGGGGTGTGCGCCGAATACGACGCGCTGCCCGAGATCGGGCACGCCTGCGGCCACAACATCATCGCGGCGTCGGCGGTGGGCACCGCGCTGGCGCTGGCCGAGGTTGCCGACGAGCTGGGCTTGCGGGTGGCGCTGCTGGGGACTCCCGCCGAGGAGGCCGGCGGCGGCAAGGCGCTGTTGTTGCGGGCCGGGGTGTTCGATGACATCGCCGCGGCGGTGATGCTCCATCCCGGGCCGACCGATATCGCCGCGGCCCGTTCGCTGGCCCTGTCCGAGGCGACCGTCACGTACCGCGGCAAGGAATCCCACGCGGCCGTCGCGCCGCACCTGGGGATCAACGCCGTCGACGCCGTGACCGTCGCGCAGGTGGCCATCGGCCTGCTGCGCCAGCAACTGGCGCCCGGGCAGCTGGTGCACGGGATCGTCACCGACGGCGGCCAGGCGGTCAACGTCATTCCCGGGCGCGCGAAGTTGGAGTACGCGATGCGCGCGGTCGAGGCCGATTCGCTCCGCGAGCTCGAGGGCAGGATGTACGCCTGCTTCGCCGCGGGCGCGCTGGCCACCGGCTGCGAATACGACATCGACAACCCGGCACCGGCCTACGACGAGCTCACCCCCGACCAATGGCTGGCCGACGTCTTTCGCGACGAGATGAGCAGGCTGGGCCGCGAACCGGTGGCCCGCGAGTACGAGGCGGCGCTGCCCATGGGCAGCACCGACATGGGCAACGTGACCCAGGTGCTGCCCGGGATCCACCCGGTGATCGGGCTCGATTCCGGCGGGGCCATGGTTCACCAGCGCGGCTTCGCCGCCGCCGCCGCCAATCCCAGCGCCGACCGCGCCGTGATCGAGGGCGCGATCATGCTGGCGCGCACGGTGGTCCGGCTGGCCCAGACGCCCGCCGAACGCGACCGGGTGATGGCGGCGCACGAACGCAGACGCGGCGGGGAGCGCGCATGAGACCCGCCGACGCCGCCGAATCCTGGCTGGCCGCACATCACGCAGACCTGGTCGAATGGCGCCGGCACATCCACCGCTACCCCGAGTTGGGCCGCCAGGAGTACGCCACCACCCAGTTCGTCGCCGAGCGGTTGGCCGAAGCGGGTCTCAACCCGAAGGTGCTGCCCGGCGGCACCGGACTGGTCTGCGACATCGGACCCGAGCACGAGCCCCGGATCGCGCTGCGGGCCGACATGGACGCCCTGCCGATGGCCGAACGCACCGGCGCCCCCTACGCGTCCACCATGCCCAACGTCGCGCACGCCTGCGGGCACGACGCGCACACCGCCATTCTGTTGGGCACCGCGATGGCGCTGGCGTCGGTGCCCGAACTACCGGTCGGGGTGCGGCTGCTCTTCCAGGCCGCCGAGGAACTCATGCCCGGCGGGGCGATCGACGCCATCGCGGCCGGCGCCATCAACGGGGTGTCGCGGATCTTCGCCCTGCACTGTGATCCCCGGCTGGAGGTCGGCAAGATCGCGGTCCGGCACGGTCCGATCACCTCGGCGGCCGACCAGATCGAGATCACGCTGTATTCACCCGGCGGGCACACCTCGCGCCCGCACCTGACCGCCGACCTGGTGTACGGGCTGGGCACGCTGATCACCGGGCTACCCGGGGTGTTGTCGCGCCGCATCGACCCGCGCAACGGCACCGTGCTGGTGTGGGGCGCGGTCAATGCCGGGGTGGCCGCCAACGCCATCCCGCAGACCGGCGTGCTGGCCGGCACCGTGCGCACCGCGAGCCGGCAGACCTGGGTGGGGCTCGAGGAGATCATCCGCGAGACCGTGTCCGGGCTCCTCGCGCCGCTGGCCATCGAACACACGCTGCAATACCGCCGCGGCGTGCCGCCGGTGGTCAACGAGGACGTCTCGACGCGCATCCTCACCCACGCGATCGAAGCCGTCGGCCCCGACGCGCTGGCCGACACCCGCCAGTCCGGAGGCGGCGAGGACTTCTCCTGGTACTTGGAGGAGATCCCCGGTGCGATGGCGCGGTTGGGGGTCTGGCCCGGGGTGGGGCCGCAGCTGGACCTGCACCAGCCGACGTTCAATCTCGATGAGCGGGCCCTGGCGATCGGGGTGCGGGTGCTGGCCAACATCGTCGAGCAGTCGGCGGTGTTCGAGCGGCCTTAGCGGGCGCCGTTCGTGGCGCGCACGACGTGTTGGGCGATGTGGGCGTACGTGCGGCGCGTGACGTCGGCGGCCTGGCTCATGATGTTGTATCCGTGGTCGACGTCGGCCACCTCGTAGTACTCCGCCAACGCCGCGGCGGCGTCCAGCTTTTCCGCGTACCGGCGGGCTTCGTCGCGGAGTCGATCGTGCTCGGCCGTCACGACCAGCGCCGGCGCGATTCCGGCGACGTCATCGGCGTTGTTCCCCCAGGCGGGCGAGGCCAGGTGGTGGTGCCGCTGCGCCGAGTCGGGTATGTAGGCGGTGTCGAAAACCTCGCCCATCCACGGTTTCATGATGGCCCGACGGCCGAGGGCGGACGGCTTGTCGCGGGTGGGCGTGACCAGGTCAAGGGGTGCGTAGTGCAGCACCTGCAGCGCGATCGGCGGGCCGCCGTTCTCCTGCGCGAGCCGGGCGGCGGCGGCCGACAGGTTGCCGCCGGCGCTCTGGCCGCCGACGCACAGCCGCGTCCCGTCCCAGTCCCCGTGCGGGCCGGCCGCCCAGCACACCACGTCGTAGATCTGGTGCACCGCGGCCGGAAACCGGTGCCGCGGCGCCAGCACGTAGTCGGGGTTGATCACCACCACGCCCGCGTTGGCGGCCAGATACCGGCACCACGGGTCGTCCTGTTCGGGGTGCCCGACCACGAACCCGCCGCCGTGCACGTTGACGTAGACGGGCGGGTCGGTCGTGCCCGCCGGCGGGTGATACACGGTCGCGCGGGTGGGGCCGTGCCGCGTGGGGATGGTGACTTCGCTGGTGCGGCCCGCGACCTCGGGGAAGCGCACGGCGGCCTTGGGGGTCGGATTGACCGCGGCGGCGAACACACGCGCCAGCGCGTCGGCGAGAACCGGTGTGGACAGGATGGACAGTCGAATTACCTTACTGGGCAGCGCACCCCGAATCGGGCGTGCATCATCGACTTGTCTGTCTACTCTTTCTGTCGCGGGCGCGCGAATGAATTTCCGCGCTCGCGCTCGTCAGGCGCTGGTGCCCGGGCCGATGTTGCGGGCCGGGCGGGTGCGCAGGCTGTGCACGTAATCGCTTGGGGCGCCAGCTATTTCGGCGGCGTCCGCCATGACTCCGATGTATCGGGCCGACGGCAGGCCGCCCTCCCACGCGTCCAGCACGTACAGCCACGCCAGGACCGGGTCGGTGGTGGTGTCCGACGAGATGCGCTCGACCCGGCACCGGATCTTCTGGTGGACGCCGAACTCCGAGCCTTCCCAGCGGTCCAGGTTGATCTCGTCGGCCGGCGTCATGTCGTAGAGGACGACGAACACCTTGGAGCCGGGGTCCTCGACCACCGTGGCCAGCGCGCCCTCCCAGCCGATGTCCTCGCCGCCGAAGGTCAACCGCCACCCGTGCAGCCAGCCCGTTCCGGCCATCGGCGAATGGGGTGCGCGCTTCAGCATCTGCTCGGGGTCCATGTTCGACCCGTACGCGGCGTAGAGCGGCACAGGGTGAAAGCTTAGACGTCCGAGCTGGCCTGGTCTTCCCCCGAGCGTTGCGCGGGGGGCGGCCGGCTTCGTTAGGTTAGGGCTGTGGCGACCCGCATCGTGATCCTCGGGGGCGGCCCGGCCGGTTACGAAGCCGCGCTGGTGGCCGCCACCTCCCACCCCGACACCACCCACGTCACGGTGATCGACTCGGAGGGCATCGGTGGAGCGGCCGTCCTGGACGACTGCGTCCCGTCCAAGACGTTCATCGCGTCGACCTGGCTGCGCACGGAGTTGCGCCGGGCGCCGCGGCTGGGCTTCGAGATCGACATCGACGACGCCAAGCTCTCGCTGCCCCAGATCCATCACCGCGTCAAGCAACTCGCCACCGATCAGTCGGCCGACATCACCGATCAGCTGCTCAGCGTGGGTGTGCACGTGGTGGCCGGCCGCGGCGAGCTCATCGACCCCACGCCGGGGCTGGCCCGCCACAACATCAAGGCGACCCACTCCGATTCGGGGACCGACGGCCCCGTGACCAGCGAGTACGAGGCCGACGTGGTGCTGATCGCCACCGGCGCCAGTCCGCGGGTGCTGCCGTCGGCCCAGCCCGACGGCGAGCGCATCCTGACCTGGCGCCAGCTCTACGACCTGACCGCGCTGCCCGAGCATCTCATCGTGGTCGGGTCGGGGGTCACGGGCGCGGAGTTCGTGCACGCCTACACCGAATTGGGTGTGCCGGTGACGGTCGTCGCCAGCCGCGACCGGGTGCTGCCCTACGAGGACGCCGACGCCGCCCGAGTGCTGGAGGCCGCGTTCTCCGAGCGCGGCGTGAAGTTGGTGAAGAACGCCCGCGCCGCGTCGGTCACCCGCGCCGGGGATGGCGTGCTGGTCACCCTCGCCGACGGGCGCACCGTCGAGGGCAGCCACGCCCTGATGACCATCGGTTCGGTGCCCAACACCGACGGCCTGGGCCTCGAGCGGGTCGGCATCGAGTTGGGCCGCGGCGGCTACCTGACCGTGGACCGGGTGTCGCGGACCTCGGTGACCGGCATCTACGCCGCCGGCGACTGCACCGGCCTGCTGCCGCTGGCCTCGGTCGCCGCGATGCAGGGCCGCATCGCGATGTATCACGCGCTGGGCGAGGGCGTCAGCCCGATCCGGTTGCGCACCGTGGCCGCGACGGTGTTCACCAGGCCCGAGATCGCGGCCGTCGGCGTGCCCCAGACGATGATCGACGACGGTTCGGTGTCGGCGCGCACGATCATGCTGCCGCTGCGCACCAACGCGCGCGCGAAGATGTCCGGGCTGCGGCAGGGCTTCGTGAAGGTGTTCTGCCGCAAGTCCACCGGCGTGGTCATCGGCGGTGTGGTGGTGGCGCCGATCGCCTCCGAGCTGATCTTGCCGATCGCGGTCGCCGTGCAGAACCGCATCACGGTCAACGAGCTGGCACAGACGCTCGCCGTGTACCCGTCGCTGTCCGGCTCGATCACCGAGGCGGCGCGGCGGCTCATGGCGCACGACGATCTGGACTAGCGGTTAGCCTTGGTGCAGCACGCCCCTACTGACGAGTAACCCAGTGAGGAGTCCAGGTCGTGACTGATCCCATCCACGCGTCCACCCAGCGAAGCTCGCCGGTGTCCGTGCTGGGACCGGAGCAGCGGCGGGCGGCCTGGGAAAGGCTGGGCGCCGAGCAGTTCGACGTGGTGGTGATTGGCGGCGGCGTGGTGGGTTCGGGCTGCGCGCTGGACGCTGCGACCCGCGGGCTCAAGGTGGCGCTGGTGGAAGCGCGCGACTTCGCCTCGGGCACCTCGAGCCGCTCGTCGAAGATGTTCCACGGCGGCCTGCGCTACCTCGAGCAACTGGAGTTCGGTCTGGTGCGCGAGGCGCTCTACGAGCGCGAGCTGTCGCTGACCACGCTGGCGCCGCACCTGGTCAAGCCGATGCCATTCCTGTTCCCGCTGACCAATCGCATGTGGGAGCGCCCGTACATCGCGGCCGGCATCTTTCTCTACGACCGCCTTGGTGGGGCGAAATCCGTTCCGGCGCAAAAGCATTTGACCCGCGCGGGCGCGTTGCGGTTGAGCCCGGG
Source organism: Mycobacterium marseillense (assembly GCF_010731675.1). Classification (NCBI taxonomy): domain Bacteria; kingdom Bacillati; phylum Actinomycetota; class Actinomycetes; order Mycobacteriales; family Mycobacteriaceae; genus Mycobacterium; species Mycobacterium marseillense. The sequence goes on along the minus strand of NZ_AP022584.1, from coordinate 2,792,616 downwards.
CCTCAAGCGCAGCTCGCTGATCGGCGGAATCCGTTACCACGACACGGTTGTCGACGACGCCCGGCACACCATGACGGTTGCGCGCACCGCCGCGCACTACGGCGTGGTGGTGCGTACCTCCACCCAGGTCGTCGCCCTGCTGCGCGAGGGCGATCGAGTCACCGGGGTGCGGGTCCGCGACTCCGAGGACGGCGCGGTCACCGAAGTCCGCGGCCATGTCGTGGTGAACGCGACTGGGGTGTGGACCGACGAGATCCAGGCATTGTCCAAGCAGCGCGGGCGATTTCAGGTGCGAGCCTCCAAGGGCGTGCACATCGTGGTGCCGCGCGACCGCATCGTCAGCGACGTCGCGATCATCCTGCGCACCGAGAAGTCGGTCATGTTCGTCATCCCGTGGGGGAGCCACTGGATCATCGGAACCACCGACACCGACTGGGATCTCGACCTGGCCCACCCCGCGGCCACCAAGGCCGACATCGACTACATCCTGGAAACCGTCAATACGGTGCTGGCCATACCGTTGACCCACGCCGACATCGACGGGGTGTACGCGGGGCTGCGGCCGCTGCTGGCCGGGGAGAGCGAGGAAACCTCGAAGCTTTCCCGCGAGCACGCCGTGGCGGTGCCCGCACCGGGGCTGGTGGCCATCGCCGGTGGCAAGTACACCACCTACCGGGTGATGGCCGCCGACGCGATTGATGCTGCGGCCCAATTCATTCCGGCCCGGGTGGCGCCGTCGATCACCGAGAAGGTCAGCCTGCTGGGCGCCGACGGCTACTTCGCGCTCATCAACCAGGCCGAGCACGTCGCCGAGCTGCAGGGGCTGCATCCCTACCGGGTGCGCCACCTGCTGGACCGCTACGGGTCGTTGATCGGTGACGTGCTGGCGCTGGCGGACGAACGCCCCGACCTGCTCGACCCGATCAAGGAGGCACCGGGCTATTTGCGGGTCGAGGCGCTGTATGCCGTGACCGCCGAGGGGGCCTTGCATCTGGAGGACATCCTGGCCCGCCGGATGCGAGTCTCCATCGAATACTCGCACCGCGGTGTCGATTGTGCCCGCGAAGTCGCGGATGTGGTTGCGCCGGTGCTGGGTTGGTCCGCGGCGGACATCGACCGCGAGGTCGCCAACTACACCGCCCGGGTGGAGGCCGAGGTGTTGTCCCAGGCCCAGCCCGACGACGTGTCCGCCGACGAGCTGCGGGCCAGCGCGCCCGAGGCGCGCGCCGAGATCCTCGAGCCGGTCCCGCTCAAGTGAGACCCGCCCCGCTTCCCGTGCGCGACGGGCTCGGCCCGGCCCGGGTGCGGCTGCGGGGTGGCCCGGTGCTGGCCGAGCTGAGCGCCCGCTTCGGCGCGCGGGCCCGCGCCAAGGTGCTGGCCGGGGAGGTGGTGGGTGCCGACGGCGCGGTGATCGATGCCGCCACCGTGCTGCCCGCCGGGGCGAGCGTCTACCTCTACCGCGAGCTGCCCGACGAGGTGCCGGTGCCGTTCGAGATCCCGGTGCTGCATCGCGACGACGACATCGTGGTCGTCGACAAGCCACACTTTTTGGCCACCATGCCGCGGGGACGCCACGTCGCGCAGACCGCGCTGGTGCGGCTGCGCCGCGAGCTGGGGCTGCCGGAGCTGAGCCCGGCGCACCGGCTGGACCGGCTGACCGCCGGGGTGCTGGTGTTCACCGCGCGCCGCGAGGTGCGCGGTGCGTTCCAGACGCTGTTCTCGCGGGGTCTGGTGCGCAAGACGTATCTGGCCCGGGCCGCCGTCGAGCCGGCGCTGCGGCTGCCCCGCGTGGTGGAAAGCCGCATCGTCAAACGCCGGGGTCAACTGCAGGCGATCTGCGAGCCGGGTGCGCCCAACGCCGAGACCCTGGTCGAGCTGTTGAGTGCGGACGGGCTCTACCGGCTGACCCCCCGCACCGGACGCACCCACCAGCTGCGCGTGCACATGGCCTCGCTGGGTATACCGATCGAAGGGGATCCGTTGTACCCCAACGTGATTGACGTAGCGGTCGACGACTTCAGCACGCCGCTGCGGTTGTTGGCGCGGCGCATCGAGTTCACCGACCCGCGCACCGGCGAGCGCCGCGAGTTCGTCAGCCGCCGAGTTGAGCCGTGAGCGTTTGGCTGCCCTGACCCCGCGGTCCCGGGACGCGTGGCGGCTGCGGTGGAAGCGAAACCGGCTGCCCGGCGGCTGTCTCGCCGCCGCCGGGGCCGGGGTCATCGCCGTCCCCTACGGCGCGGAGCTTTACCGCTGCATCGCCAAGGCCGACCGCACCCTGCGCTGATCCCTACGCAGACCAGGTGCGCACGCGGTAGCGTCACAGGCACTCGGCAACGCCGCAGACCCCGGGGGCGCGGCGACGGGAGGCGACCATGAAGCGCGGCATCGTTTCGGCATCGGCGGTCCTGCTGACGGCCGCCGGGCTGATCGCCGGGGCGCCGCCGGCCGGCGCCGGCTGCCAGTACGGGGGCGGCGTTCTCAGCAAGTGCGACGGGCCCGTGCAGCCCGACGGCACCTGGCAGCGCTGCGTGGCCGTCACCCGGCTGATTCCCAACGGTGCCAGTTCCTACCTCGTGCCCGACGGGCACTGCGATGTGATGGGTCCCGACCAGCGCCCGCCGGATTTCTCGTTCGCCGACCCGCCGACGCACATCGACTGAGCCGCACAGTCCGCGGCGTGGGCGGCCCGGGAGTGGGTAGCCCGCGCCTATGGACATCACCGTCACGTTCGTCGGCAACGCCACCACCTTGATTGCGGTGGGCGGGCTGACGCTGCTGACCGACCCGAATTTCCTGCACCGCGGGCAACGCGCCTACCTCGGCCACGGGCTGGTGTCCAAGCGGCTGCGGGAGCCGGCCATGAGCATCGACGAACTCCCGCCGGTCGACGCGATCGTGCTCTCCCACATGCACGGTGACCACTGGGACAGGGTGGCGCAACAGGGCCTCGACCACGACCTTCCGATCGTCACCACCCCGCACGCCGCAAAACGCCTGCACCACCGCGGCTTTGCGCACGCCCGCGGCCTGCGGACCTGGCAGGAACACACGATCACCAAGGGCGACACCACCCTGACCCTGACGTCGCTGCCCGGGCGCCACGCGCCGGGATGGAGCCAGCGCCTGCTCCCGCCGGTGATGGGCACCATGCTCGAGGTCGCCGCGGACGGATCGCCGCGGCGCCGGCTCTATATCTCCGGGGACACCCTGCTGATCGAGGAGCTGAAAGAGATTCCGGCGCGGTTCGATGCGATCGAAGCGGGCATGCTGCACCTCGGCGGCACCCGGCTGCCGGCCGGCCGGCGGCTTCCGTTCGGGCTGACGGTAACCATGGACGGCCGCCAGGGCGCCGAACTCGTCGCGATGCTGAGCCTGCCGAAGGCCATCCCGGTGCACTTCGACGACTACGCGGTGTTCGCGTCGCCCCTGGCCGACTTCACCAGGGAAATGCAGCGTCGCGGGCTGGGCGATCGGATCGTCACGGTGAACCGCGGCGCTTCGGTCACCGTCTGATAGACGGCCCCTCTTCCGTCGAGCGGCGGGGGCGAAGTTCCCTGGTCAGGTAAATAGGAGGAGGCTTCGTTGCTGGGGGTATAGGGTGTCCTAGCGGCCCGCGGCCGAACTGGGAGGTACCGACCGCAGGTAGCAGGCATCGATGCAGAGAGTTTGGGGCGTTTTCGCGGCCTGGTCAACGGAAATTTGCTGAGGCGTTCTCAGCGTGGGCATTGTGAGATGTGATGGATCTACTGGCACCCCCCGAGGTCACCTCGACACTCATCCACACCGGGCCCGGAGCGGGCTCGCTGATCGAGGCCGCCGGCGCCTGGCAGCGCCTGGCCGTCGAACTGGAGAATTCGGTCTCCACCTATGCCTCTACGTTGTCCTCGCTCATCGAATCCTGGGACGGCCCGTCCGCGATGGCGATGCTGCAGTCCGTCCAGCCCTATCTGGTGTGGCTGCGCGAGACGGCGCAGCAGTCCGCGCAGATGGCCAGCTCGGCGCAGGCCGCGGCCACGGCGTTCGGCGCCACCCGGGCCACCGTGGTGCATCCCTCGCTCGTCACCGCCAACCGGACGCGCCTGCGGCAGTTGCTGGCGACCAACCGGTTCGGGACCAACACCGCGGCGATCGCCGAGGCCGAAAACGAGTACCAGACCATGTGGGCGAACAACGCCGGAGCGATGACCCGCTACCAGGCGACGACGTCCCAGGCGACGGGGCAGCTGTCCCGGTTCAGCTCGCCGCTTCCCGACACCACTCCCGACGGGACGGCCAACCAACAGGCCGCGGTGATGAACGCCAACCTCTTGGACTCCGGCTCGGGTGGGTCGAACGTGGGAGACGCTCTCAACGGTCTTGGCAGCTTCGATCCCAACAGCGGCTGGTTCGGCTGGCTCAGCACCTGGGGAAACCAGGAGATCTCGTCCGGTTTTCCCGTCAACATGCTCGGTGTGTGGGCGCAGTTGGCGACCGCCCAGGGAGTGGCGTCCGTCGGTGGCGACATCGGCTCGGGCCTGTCCGAGGGCCTGGGACTGAGCTCGGCCACGTTGGCCAACGCGATCAAGGGCATCGGCGCGGGGGCCTCGGCGCCGACCGGCGCGCTGGGTGTTGGTGTCTCGCTGGGCAAGTTGACCGCGCCCCCGGCCGTGGTGGGCCTGCTGCCGGGCACACCCACCGGGGTGCAACTCGCGTCCGCGGCCTCCCCGCTGCCCGCCGCGGAATCAGGATTTCCCATGATGCCGATGATGGTGCCGCCGCCGACCGCCTCGGCGGGCACCGGCTGGCGAAAACGCAAACAGCAAAAGTACGAGGACGTTGCCGTGGGCCGGGAGGTCAAAGGCAAAGTGATGCCGCGAAACCCGTCGGCCGGATGACGTTGACGTTGGCGCCGCACCACCACGGGCGCCGCTCGTATCCACCGGGTAGGCCGGGTCTGACAGGTCCTTCAGCGGCGACCAGCACCAGCGCCGGTGCGTGGCGTTCGCCCCACTCACTTCTTCCCCAAGGTAAAAGTTCATGGATTTTGGGATACTGCCGCCCGAGATCATCTCGGCGCTGATCCACTCCGGACCCGGCGCATGGTCATTGATCGAAGCCGCCGGCTTCTGGCAGGAGTTGAGCGCCGAGCTGGAGCAATCGGCGAGCAGCTACACCGCTGAGCTGTCGTGGCTGTCCACGACGTGGCACGGTCCGTCGTCGTTGGCGATGGCCCAGGCGCTCGAACCGTATCTCGCCTGGTTGCGCCTTACCGCGCAGCAGTGCCAGCAGACCGCCACGTCGGTGGAAGTCGTCGCCGCGGCATTCGAATTGACCCACTGGACGGTGGTCCACCCGTCGCTGGTCGCCGCCAACCGGGCGCGCCTGGCGATGCTGCTGGCCACCAACTTCTTCGGGATCAATTACCCGGCCATCGCCGAAACCGAAGCCGAATACCACACCATGTGGGTGAACAACGCGGCCGCCATGTATCGCTACGCCGCGACCTCGGCGGGCGCCGTCAAACTGCCCCAGTTCTCGCCGCCGCCCCAGGTGGCGAACCCGTCGGGGGCGACGACACAGGCCGCCGTGATGCAGGCGACGACCACGAGCAATTCCGGGGCGCAGCTCCTGGCCGCCGACTCGATCAGTCAAGGGTCAACCGCCGCAGACGCTTTCGACCCCAACGAGGGCTGGTTCGGCTATTGGAGCACCTGGGGAAACCAGTTCATCGCGGGCGGTGTACCCGTCAACATCCTCGGTGTGTGGGCGCAATTGGCCACCGCCCACGCTTTTAGCTCGCTGGGCGCCGAGATCGGTCCGGGTCTGGCGGACGGCGCCGCGGCGTTGGCGTCGGCGGAAACGCAACTCGTCAGCGCGGTCGCCGCCGCGGGATCGTCTCTGGCGCCCCGGGCGGCGCTGGGTGTGGGAATTGCGTTGGGCCACCTGACGATGCCGCCCGCGACGGTGGGGATGTTGGCCTCGTCGCAGGCGCCGGTGCAACTCGCCTCGGCGGTGACGCCGCTTCCCCCGGCCGGTGCGGGGCCGCCCATGCTCCCGATGGCCCCGGTGCGCCCGGGCCGCGGGTCGAGCGGTGGACGAAGGCGTAAGGGCCGCGACTACGACGACATCGAGTACGGCGCGGAGCTTCCGGGCACGGTGATGCACCGTCCGCCGTCGGCGGGCTGAGAAGATCGCGTGGTGGGCAACGCTCCGCAGATCCAGGGCCGCGTGTGGCGCGGCGGCAAGGCGCAGGACGCCTTCGAGTTCGACCACATCTCCGACTACCTCACCGAGCCCGACACCCTGGTGTGGGCCGATCTGTGCAACCCCGACCACGACACCCTGGGCGGCCTGGCCGGTGAACTCGGCCTCAACCACTGGGCGGTCGAAGACGCCGTGGCGGCCGCCGAACGGGCGAAAGCCACCGGCTACGAAACCCACACCTTCTTCACCGTCTACGCCGCCGAGATCGCCGGCGCCGCAACGAACCCCGCCGACGGCCCCGCGCGCACGCTGTCGATGCATCGCATCTCGGCCTTCGTGCTGCCGCGGGGGTTGATCACCGTGCGCCTGACGCCCGACTTCGACATGGCGCAGGTGACCCGGCGATGGGAGGAGATCGGCGCGCAGGCCTACGGTGTGGGCGCCCTGGTGCACGGCCTGCTCGACGTGGTGGTCGACAGCCATTTCGCCGCCGTCGAAGCCCTCGACGACGGCATCGAGGCCATCGAGGACGAGTTGTTCGACGGTTCCTCGCGCAAGGGCAATTTTCAGCGCCGCACCTTCGGTTTGCGCCGCGACCTGGTGAACTTGCGGCGGGTGGCGCTACCGATGCGCGAGGTGGTCAATTCGATTCAGCACCACCGCATTTCGGATGGCACCGACCGGCAGCTCGATCCGCTGTACGCCGACCTCTACGACCACGTGCTGCGGGTTTCGGAATGGACGGAGTCGCTGCGCGACATGATCACCACGATCTTCGAGACCAACCTGTCGCTGCAGGACGCCCGGCTGAACACCGTCATGAAGAAGTTGACGGGGTGGGCGGCCATCATCGCCGTGCCGACGGCGATCACCGGGTTCTACGGGCAGAACGTTCCCTACCCGGGCTTCGGTACGGCGGCCGGATTCGCCGCCAGCACCAGCGTGATAGCCGTCCTGATGGTGGTGCTGTACGTGATGTTCAAACGTCGCGATTGGCTCTAGACCGCGGTCACTGCGCGACGGGTGAGGCGGAAAGACCGTGCTGGATGCCCTGCCGGATGATGTCCCGCGCGGCGGGGTTGCCCGGCGGATCTGACTGCTTGCAGGCGCAGCTGAGATGACTGAAGGGATTAGGGTCGGTGCTGGCCGATGCTGCGGTCCAGCCGGAAGCGCCAAGAAGGATGGCAACACCCGCAACACCGACCAAAAGTTTCGGAATCATTTTGGCCTTGTGCTCGTCACATTAGTTTCGGATGTTCCAACTTTAGCCGCCAATTGGTCACCAGACTGTCAACCGGCTGTAAATTTCAGGACCCAGCTGCCGCCGCCGTGTACTTCGGGCAGTACGCCTTGATGCTGACGCCGACGAAGTAACCCGCGTGATAGCTGTCCAGCGAACTGCTGGACAGCACGTTGTTGGCGACATCCTCCGGCTTCTGGCCCGAATCGAGCTCGTGGCACACGGTGTGGCCGGAGTTGATCGCGGCGTCCGGCGACTCGTAGTTGATCCCCTTCGCTTTCAGCGCGGCGAGGAACGCGTCATCGGAGGAGGTGGCGTGCGCGGTCGCCGGTGCCGCCATGGCGCCGAGTAGCCCGGCGACCGGCACGGCGCCGATAGCCAAGAGCGACCGCGCCCGGCCGGGCTTGCGAATCTGGGTGCTCGTCATTTGTGATACTCCCGTGGAACAGAAGAGCCGTAGCTTGCTGAAGGCGGGGCCGTTTCGAATGCTCGCACGCCGCGGCGTTACCCGAGGGGGTAACACGAATAATGCGGTCCGTGCCACATCAATGTTTGCTCTGTCTTCGGCGCCGCGTAACCGGCGCCGCCTCGTCGTCGCGGCGTCGGCGAACTGACGGCATGCGGTACGCGCGGTGGTTGTGGCTCGCTGTGGTGGCGATATGCGTGGTGGGCTGCGGGGTGCGGCACGTGTCGGCGGCGAGCGCTCGCGATGTTTCCGGTACGTTCCGATCCGGCGGCATGGACCGAACCTACATGTTGCACGTGCCGGCGGGCGACCCCATCGGTCTGGTGCTCAGTTTGCACGGGGGCGGCGGAACCGGGATTGCCCAGCGCGCGCTGACGGGGTTCAATTCCGTTGCTGACGCCCACGACCTGTTGGCCGTCTACCCCGACGGGTACGACAAGAGCTGGGCCGACGGGCGCGGCGCGTCGCCCGCGGATCGCCGCCACATCGACGACGTGGCCTTCCTGGTCGGGCTGGTGGGCAAGCTGCAGAACGACTACCACATCGCGCCCGGCCACGTTTTCGTCACGGGCATGTCCAATGGGGGCTTCATGTCCAACCGGCTGGCCTGCGACCGGGCCGACGTCTTCGCCGCCGCGGCGCCGGTGGCCGGCACCCTCGGCGTGGGGGTGGCCTGCAACCCGTCGCGACCGGTCTCGGTGTGGGAAGCGCACGGCACAGCCGACCCGCTGGTGCCGTACAAGGGTGGCGCGGTGCGCGGCCGAGGTGGGCTCAGCCACTCCATCTCGGCGGACGCCATGGTGGCCAAGTGGCGCGCGGCGGACGGGTGCACCGGCGAACCGTCGATGGAGCTGCTGCCCGACGTCCGCGACGGCACGGTCGTCCGCCGGTTTGTCTCCGCGGCGTGTGCGGCGCCCACCGAGGTGGTGTTCTACAAGGTCGACAAGGGCGGGCACACCTGGCCGGGCGGCAAGCAATACCTGCCCGCGGCCGTCATCGGCCCCACCACGCACGCGCTGGACGGGTCGGAGGCCATCGCCCAGTTTTTCCTCGCGCACGCACGGGACTAGCGCTGACACGACGGGCACCAGTAGGCCACCCGCTCTTTGGTGTCGTCGACGGTGATCGGTGTGGCGCAGCGGCGGCAGGGCTGCCCGGCGCGCCCGTAGACCCAGAGCTGGCGTCCGTTGCGGGTGTCGCCGGTGGTGCACCGGTTCCAACGTAAACGGTTGAGCCACAGCATTTCCCGTGCGCGAGAGACCAGCCGGCGCGGATCCGCGATGGCGCTCACCGGCGCGGTGGGCAGATGCCCGCTGACAAAGCACAGTTCGTTGCAGTAGACGTTGCCGATCCCGGCCAGCAGTCGCTGGTCCAGCAGCGCCTCGGCGATCGGCCGGTGCGGGTCGGCCGTCAGGTTGGCGACGGCACGCGCGGCGTCCCAATCCTCGCCCAGCAGGTCGGGTCCCAGGTGCGCGACGGCCTCGCCGTCCCGGTCGCGATCCAGGATCTCGAGCACGCCCAGGTCGACCCCGACGGCGCGGACGGTGCCGGTCTCCAAGACGATGCGCGCCCGGTGGTCGACCCGCACCGGGCGGGTGCCGACCCGCCAGCTGCCCTCCATCTTTAGATGCGAGTGGATGCTGGCCCGTGCCACCCGGATGAACAGATGCTTCCCCCGGCTGACGACCTCGTCGACCACGTCGCCGGTGAGGTCGACGGTGGCGAACCGCGGCACCCGAACGTCGCAGCGGGTCAGCGCCCCGCCGACCAGGTGCTCGCGCAGCACGGCGGCGGTGTGCCAGACGGTGTCACCTTCGGGCATCAGCGCAGCCGCAGTCCGCGTGGCGTCGTGTGGAATCCGGCGTCGGTGAGCGCGCCCAGGGGGCCGGGCCCGTCCGCGCGGGGCGCCAGGGCCGGCACGCCGTCGATGCGCTCCACGAGCATCCCGGCGACGCGGCGGGAGGCGACGAGGTCGGCCAGGGCCGTCGCCGCCGCGTGGTGGGCCGCGGGATCGTCGGTGAAGGTCAGCAGCGAGCGTCCGCCGCGCTCCAAGAACCAGGCCAGCTCGCCGTCGACGAGTACGACGAGCGCACCCGCCTTGCGGCCCGGGCGCGCGCCCTCGCCGGTGGAGGCCGGCCAGGGCAGCGCCGCGCCGTAGGGGTTGGCGGGGTCGGCCGCGGCCAGCACGACCGCCCGGTAGTCCGGCCGCTCCGGATCGACGCCCTCGCTGAAGTTGCGGAGCCGATCGACGGTCGACGCGACGGCGAACTGCGCCCCGCCCAGCGACTCGATGAAGTAGCCGCGCTGGCACCGGCCCGCGTCCTCGAAGGCGCTCAGCACCTTGTAGAGGGTGGCGAAGCCGCCGGGGACGCCCTCGGTGGCCACCGCGCCCCGCGTGAGCACGCCGTGGCGGCCCAACAACAGTTCGGCTTGGTAGTGGGCGCGCAGCGTGGAATCCGGCTCGGGGGCCGGCAGGATCGACCATCGGCCGGCCACCGTGGGGTCGGCGGGCCGGGACTGCGCGTGCGCGACGCTGTACCGGCTCAGCCGCGGCGGGCGTTGCGACCGGTGCGCGGGTTGGGAGGGCCGCGTGCGTTTCCGGGCGCCGGCGCCCCCGAGGACGGCGCGCACCGGGGCGAACGTGTCGCCGGTGATCCAGCCTGCCCAAACCAGTTCCCACAGTGCGGCTTTGAGGTCGGCGTCGGATAGTCCGCTCTGCGCGAGCTGACGGAAAAAGTACGCGCCGCCACCGGCCAGCGTGTCCAGGACGGCGCGATGGGCGTCGCCCAGGTCGATGTCGGCGGGCCCGGCCAGTGTCAGGGGGGCGGATTCGCTGGCGTGCAACGCGATCCAGCCGTCGCTGCTCGAAATCGACCCGGCACCCGACCAGGTGACCTCGCCCGTGGCGAGCAGTTCGTCGAGCATCGCGGGGGAGTAGTCGCGGACCCGGGGGGCCAGCACCAGCGGCTCGATCGCCGACGCCGGGATCCGCACACCGGCGAGCTGGTCGATCACCGACATCAGGCCGTCGAGCCCGGAATGTCCTGGGGCGCGCGAGGTTTCGGCCGCCCCCACGTGATGCCAGGCCGGCAGGAAGCGCCCATAGGCGGCGGTGCTGACCGGCTCGACCTGGGCCCGCAGCGCCGCCAGCGATCGCCGCCGCAGGATGCGCAGCACATCGGCGTCGCACCACTGCTCGGCCCCGGCGACACCGGCGGGCGCCCCCGAGGTCTCGGCCGCGGCGACGAAGTCGCCGCGCACCAGCCGGCCGTCACCGGCCAGCCGGCCCAGGACATCGGCCGCCACCCGCAGCCCCAGGCCGAATCGGGCGGCGGCTTCGGCCGTGGTGAACGGGGTGTGGGTGCGCGCGTAGCGGCCCAGCAACTCGCCCAGCGGGTCGGCCACCTCCTCGGTGAAGGCGGCCGGCACACCCAGCGGAACCGGGATGCCGATGCCGTCGCGCAGCCGCCCGATGTCCTCGATGGCCACCCACCAGCTGCGGCCGGCGAACGACACCGTCAACGCGCGCCGAGCCGCGCGCAAGCCCTCCAGCCAGCCGCCCACGTTTTTGCCGTCGGCGACGTCACTGCGGTCGGCCACCTCCTGCTCGGTCAGCGGGCCCAGCAGCCGCAGCAGGTCCGCGGCGCCTTCGGCGTCGCGCGCGGCCCGCTCGGCCGACAGGTGCTGCAGCTGGCGGGCGGTGGCGGCGATGACCTCGGGATCGAGCAGGTCGCGCAGCTCCACCCGGCCGAGCAGCTCGGCCAGCAGCGTGCTGTCCAGCGAGAGCGCGGCGGCCCGGCGCTCGGCCAGCGGGCTGTCGCCTTCGTACATGAACGCGCCGACGTAACCGAACAGCAGCGAGGCGGCGAACGGCGAGGGCCGCGCCGTTTCCACTTCAAGGACCCGCACCCGTCGCTGGGCGATGCCGGTCATCAGCGCCACCAGGGCGGGGACGTCGTAGACGTCCTGCAGGCATTCGCGGATGGTCTCGAGCACCACGGGGAAGTCGGGGTATTTGCGGGCCACCTCCAGCAACTGCGCGGCGCGCTGGCGCTGCTGCCACAACGGCGAGCGGCGACCGGGGTGCCGGCGCGGCAACAGCAGGGCGCGGGCCGCGCACTCGCGGAACCGCGACGCGAACAGCGCCGAGCCGCCCACCTCGTCGGTCACGATCGGGTCGATCTCGTCGGCATCGAAGACGAAAAGGTCTGCGCCGGGCGGAGTTTCACCGGTATCCGAGAGCGTATCGGGCAGGCGCACCACGACACCGTCGTCGGAGGCGGTGGGCTTCTCGTCGATGCCGTAGCGCTCCCGCAGCCGCCGGCCCACCGCCAGCGCCAGCGGCCCGTTCACCGGCAGCCCGTAGGGCGAGTGCAGGATCACCCGCCAGTCCCCGAGCTCGTCGCGGAACCGCTCGACCAGCAGGGTGGTGTCGGTGGGCACCACTCCGGCGGCGGTCCGCTGCTCGTCGAGCAGGCGCGCCAGGTTGTCGGTGGCGTAAGCGTCGAAACCCAGCCCCGCACAGCGCTTTTCGAATTCCTCCCGGGCCAGACCGGCCAGCTCGCCGGTGAACGCGCCCAGCGCGGCGCCCAGCTCGGCCGGGCGCCCGACGCCGTCGCCGCGCCAGAACGGCAACCGCGCCGGCTGGCCGGGCGTCGGGATCACCAGCACCCGGTCGTGGGTGATCTCGGTGATCCGCCAGCTGGTGGCGCCCAGCGAGATCACGTCACCGGGCCGCGACTCGTAGACCATTTCCTCTTCGAGTTCGCCGACCCGCGACGGCTTTTCGGCTTCAGAGGCCAGGTACACCGTGAACAGCCCGCGGTCGGGGATGGCCCCGCCGGAGGTCACCGCCAGCCGCTGCGCGCCGGGGCGGGCGGTCAGCGTGCCGGTGTCTCGGTCGTAGACCAATCGTGGGCGCAGCTCGGCGAAATCGGTGGAGGGATACTTGCCGCTCAACAGGTCCAGGGTGGCCTCGTACACGCTGCGCGGCAGCGTCGCGAACGGCGCGGCCCGGCGCACCGTGTCGAACCACTCGTCGGCGTCCAGCGGCTCGAGCGCGGCGGCCGCCACGGTGTGCTGGGCCAGGATGTCGAGCGGATTGGCGGGCACCCGCATCGTTTCGATCTGGCCGGTCAGCATGCGCTGCACGCTGACCGCGCAGCCGATCAGGTCGGTGCGGTGCTTGGGGAACAGCACCCCCTGCGAGACCTCGCCGACCTGATGGCCGGCCCGCCCGATGCGTTGCAGGCCGCTGGCCACCGACGGGGGCGCCTCCACCTGGATCACCAGATCGACCGCGCCCATGTCGATGCCGAGCTCCAGGCTGGAGGTGGCCACCACCGCCTTGAGCAGCCCACGTTTGAGGTCCTCTTCGACCAGGGCGCGTTGTTCCTTGCTGACCGAACCGTGGTGGGCGCGCGCCAATATCGCCTCGGCGCCGTAGGTCTGGCCCGAGCCCATGAGGTGCGCCGGGGCGCCGCCCGCCACCTTGGGATTGGCCTCGGTGGAAAGCTCGACGCCGCTGCGTTCGGCGTGAATCTCGTTGAGGCGAGCGGTAAGTCGTTCGGCCAGCCGCCGCGAATTGGCGAACACGATGGTCGAGTTGTGCGCCTCGATCAGGTCGACCAGACGGTTCTCCACGTCGGGCCAGATGGTGTTGTTCGCCAGGTTGGCCATGTCGGGCACCGGCACGGCGACGGTGAGCTCCACCGTCTTGGCCGACGGCGGCGCGACGATGGTCGTCGGCCTCCCACCGGACAGGAACCGGGCGAGTTCCTCGGGTGGGCGCACCGTCGCCGACAACCCGATCCGCTGGGCGGGCTTGTCGTCCCGCAGCGCTCGTGACACGTCCTGCAGGCGCTCCAGCGACACCGCCAGGTGCGCGCCCCGCTTGCCGGCGGCGATGGCGTGGATCTCGTCGACGATCACCGTCTGCACGCCGGCCAGGGTTTCGCGTGCCGCGGAGGTGAGCATCAAGAACAGCGATTCCGGGGTGGTGATCAGCACGTCGGGGGGCCGGTTGATGAGCTGGCGGCGGACGGCGGGCGGGGTGTCGCCGGAGCGCACGCCGACGCTGATGTCCGGCGGTGGCAGACCCTGGCGTTCGGCGAGGCGGGTGAGCCCGGCCAACGGCGTGCGCAGGTTGCGCTCGACGTCGACGGCCAGCGCCTTGAGCGGGGACACGTAGAGGACCCGGGTGCCCGGCGGGCGGTCGGCCGAGCCGGCGAGGCTGTCCAGCGCCCACAGGAACGCCGCGAGCGTCTTGCCGGACCCGGTGGGGGCGATCACCAGCGTGTTGTGACCGTCGGCGATGGCGTGCCAGGCCTCGGCCTGCGCGGTGGTGGGTGCGTCGAAGGTGCTGGTGAACCACTCGCGGGTGACGGCGCTGAACCGGCCCAGCGGGTCGGTGGGGCCGGGTGGCCCGGAATCAGCGCGAGTGCTCACCCATCCATGGTGCCAACGGGGACCGACATGATGCCGCCGCTTCGGTCAGAGCCGCGAGGTGGACATCGCCTCGCCGAGCTCCTCCGGGATCTCGGGCACCCGCGCGATCGCGTCCAGCAGCGCGTGCGCGCAGGCGTCGGCGAGCTTGTCGGCGTCGGTGGTGGGGTCGATGATTCGTTGCCGGCAGATCTCGAAGGTCAGCGCCAGCCAGCCGTTCAGGATCACCCGCAGGTGCCGTTCGACGTCGGGTTCCATGGCGGCCGCGGGGAGTTCGGAGATCAGCCGGTTGATCCGCGACATGATGTGTTCCATCTGGCGGTTCTTGGCGTCGTCCTCGACCCCCAGCAGAACCGGGTCGGACCGGCCCAGCCCGACGTATGCCGCCCAGGCGGCCTCCGGGTTCTGCTCGTGGTAGGCCATGTAGGCCAGCACGCCGACTCGGATCTCCTCGTACATGGTCAGACCGGTGACGTCGTCCATGTTGGTGTTCTCGTACAGGCGGTCGGCCTCGTCCTTGACCACCGCTGCGAAGAACGCCCGCTTGTCGGGGAAATAGTGGTACATCAAGGCCCGCGACACCCCGGCGCGTTCCGCGATCTCATCGATGCGGACCTCGTCGTAAGGTCGCTTCCCAAAAACCTCTGCCCCTAAAGCGAGCAGCTCAGCGCGCCGATCCTCGGGGGATAGACGCCTTCGGGCTGTCGGCATGTGTCAGATAGTACTCATACGACATGAGACGACGGCCACAATGGATTCACAGGCTTCCTCCGAACTCCACCCCCTGGGCCAGCGGCAACTCGCCGGAATAATTGACGGTATTGGTACTTTGGCGCATGTAGGCCCGCCACGAGTCCGTGCCGGATTCCCGCCCGCCGCCGGTTTCCTTCTCACCACCGAAGGCGCCGCCGATCTCCGCGCCGGACGTGCCGATGTTGACATTGGCGATTCCGCAGTCGGATTCGGCCAGGAACCGTTCGGCCTCGCGCAGGTCCGTGGTGAAGATTGACGACGAAAGCCCCTGCGGCACGGCGTTATTGAGTGCTATCGCGTCGCCCAGCTCGTCGTAGGTCAGCACGTAGAGGATGGGCGCGAAGGTCTCGCTCGCCACGATCGCGGTCTGCGCGGGCATGCGCACCACGGCCGGCGCGACGTAGTAGGAACTCGGCTGCTCGCGGCCCTGCGGGTGCCGGCGGTCGCCGTCGATGACCTCGCCGCCGTCGGCGCGCGCGGCCTCCAGCGCCCCCACCATGTCGCGGTAGGCGGTCTCGTGGATCAGCGGCCCGACGAGCGTGCCGGGCGCCGACGGGTCGCCGATGGGCAGTTGCCGCAAAGCGGACACGACGCGGTCCACCACCTCGTCGGCCACCGATGCGTGGACGATGAGCCGGCGCAGGCTGGTGCAGCGTTGACCGGCAGTGCCGGCGGCGGCGAACACCACGGCCCGTACCGCGAGGTCCAGGTCGGCCGACGGCGTCACGATGGCGGCGTTGTTGCCGCCCAATTCCAGCAGCACCCGCCCGAACCGGGCGGCGACGCGGGGACCGACCTCGCGTCCCATCCGCACCGACCCGGTCGCGGACAACAGCGCGATGCGGGGGTCGTCCACCAGCAGCCCGCCCAACTCGCGGTCGCCGAGCACCAGGGAGCTCACCGCGGATGGGGCACCAACGTCGGCGGCGGCGCGGGCGATCAGCGCCTGGGTGGCCAGCGCCGTCGACGGCGTGAGCTCCGAGGGCTTCCACACCACGGGGTCCCCGCACACCAGGGCCAGCGCGGCGTTCCACGCCCAGACCGCGACCGGGAAGTTGAACGCGGTGATCACTCCCACCACGCCGAGCGGGTGCCAGGTCTCCAGCAGCCGGTGCCCGCGACGTTCCGAAGCGATGGTGCGCCCGTAGAGCTGGCGCGAGAGGCCGACGGCGAACTGGCAGACGTCGATCATCTCCTGCACCTCGCCGGCCGCCTCGGAGGTGATCTTGCCGACCTCGACGGTCACCAGGGTGGCCAGCTCGCCCTTGTGTTCGGTCAGCAACTCGCCCAGGCGCGCCACCAGCGCGCCGCGCACCGGCGCGGGCGTGGTTCGCCACACCGAAAACGCTTGGGCCGCATCGGCGATTGCCCGCTCGGCGTGCTCGGGCGTGGTGGGGGCGACGGTAAACAGCACCTCGCCGGTAATCGGTGTGCTGGCGGGCAGCCCGTGCCCGTCCGGCTCGCCGAGGCTCGCGGTGACGCCGATCGCGTCGAAGGCCCCCAGCACCCGGGCGCGTAACTGTTCGGTGGTCATGCGCAGGCCTTTTCGTAGAGGGCGTAGGGGTCAGCGATGTCGCGGCCGACGGCCCCGGCCAGCCAGTGCGCGTCGTAGCCGGATTCGTCTGACGCGTCCGCGGTTTCGCTGTCGGTGTCCAGGTTCGACCGGAAGATGCCCGCCGCCGACGCGGGCAGGAAATCCTCGTAGACGATCGGCGCCGACGGGTCGCCGCGGCGGTAGTACCCGAGCCCCTCGGCGGCCATCTCCTCGTCGGTGGGCGGAAAGTGATCCGCCCACACCGCGGCCGGGTCGGCAGCGCTCATCGCGGCGTCGTAGCGCGCGCGGCCCTTCGGCGTCAGCGCGACACCGCGGGCCTCCACTTCGCCGAAGCGCACCCGCAGCGTCCCGTCGGTGATCCGGCCGTCGGCGCCGCGGAAGCGCCGGGGTTCGGCCAGCGCGCGAAAAGAGGTCTGGCGCAACAGCACCGCCGGCCCGGCGGTGCGCGGCGGCCCCTGGATGGCGTCGATCATGGCGATGCCGCGCCCGGCCATCCGGCGGTACAAATCGTCGATGTCGAGGACGCGCGGCGTCAGGTGGTTGAGGTGGGTGGAGCCGACGCCGGCGATGTCGGCGGCCACCGCCGACACCCGCGACAACTCGTCGTACCAGCATTTGTCGATGGGCTCGCCGGACAGCGCGAACGCCGCCACCGCCGCCGCGACGAACTCCCGCGCCCGGTCGCCGGGGCAGCCGCCCGCGGCCGTGATGGTGCGCGCGTGGGTGAGCAATGCGGGATCGAAGAGCCGGCGGCGCGCCAGGAAGGTCTCGACGCGGCGGCGCAGGTCAGGGCCGAAGAAGCGCGCGTCGCGGGTGGCCAGCATCGAGGTGAACACCCGAAAAGGGTTGAGCGACAGCTCGTTTGCGTCGACGGGCCGAAAGGCGGTCGACACCACCGGGACGGGGGAGGCCGCGCAGCGCAGGTCGTAGTAGCCGACCGGAAGCATGCCGAACGCGGCGAAAAGGTCGGCGACCGCGGCCAGTTCGGCCGGGCCGCCGACGCGGATGGCGCCGTGCCGCTCGGCCGTGACGCGCCGCAGCGACCCGAACCGTTCGGCGTCGCCGTGGCGCGCCACGAAATCGGCGTTGACCTTCTCGCTCACCGCGACCAGGGTGCCGTAGGCGGGCACCTCGGCGGCGTACATCGCCGAGAGGCCCGCCGCGAACAACGCGCGAAGCTGCCCCGTCGGCAGCCATTTCGCGCCGCTCACGGCGCGCCGTTCCTGCGATAGTCTCCGGCCATGAGTGAGACGCTCGACGAGGTCGACCGGATCCTGGTGCGGCAGCTGGTCGCCGACGGGCGCGCGACGCTGGCGGAGCTGGCGGCCAGCGCCGGGCTGTCCGTCTCGGCGGTCCAGTCGAGGGTGCGCCGGCTCGAGGCCCGCGGCGTCATCGCCGGATACTCGGCGCGCATCGACCCCGAGGCCGTCGGGCACCTGCTGTCGGCGTTCGTGGCGATCACTCCTCTGGATCCCTCTCAACCCGATGATGCGCCCGCCCGCCTCGAGCACATCGAGGAGATCGAATCGTGTCACTCGGTGGCCGGCGAGGAAAGCTATGTCCTGCTGGTGCGCGTCGGGTCCGCGCGGGCGCTCGAGGACTTGCTGCAGCGGATCCGGACGGCCGCGAACGTCAAGACCCGCAGCACGATCATTTTGAATACTTTTTACACAGATCGGCAGCATATTCCATAAATTATCCTGTCATGGAGCCATAATAGTGTAAAAATCGGGCACTTTGCCCGTAGCATGGGCGTCATGACGGCCGCCCTGGAACGTTTCGCCCGCGCCGGCCGCCGCGCGGAAGCCGACCACGTCCACGAGGTGCTGGCGCGCAGCATGCTGGTCGACGGCTTCGACTTCGTCCTGGATCTGGCCCGCTCGCACGGCTCCTACCTCTACGACGCCCGCGACGGCCGGCGCTACCTCGACATGTTCTCGTTCTTTGCCTCCTCGGCGCTGGGCATGAACCACCCGGCGCTGGCCGGCGACGACGAATTCCGCGAAGAGCTCACCCAGGCGGCGCTGAACAAGCCCAGCAATTCCGACGTGTACTCGGTGCCGATGGCCCGTTTCGTCGAGACGTTCGCCCGCGTGCTGGGCGATCCGGCGTTGCCGCACCTGTTCTTCGTCGACGGCGGGGCGCTCGCGGTGGAGAACGCTCTCAAGGCGGCGTTCGACTGGAAGAGCCGGCTCAACGAGGCGCGGGGTATCGACCCCGCGGTGGGCACCCGGGTGCTGCACCTGCGCGGCGCCTTCCACGGCCGCAGCGGCTACACGCTGTCGCTGACCAACACCAACCCGGTCACCGTGGATCGCTTCCCCAGGTTCGACTGGCCACGCATCGACGCCCCCTACTTGCGCCCCGGGGCCGACGTGGCCGCACTCGAAGCCGCTTCGCTGACCCAGGCCCGCGCGGCCTTCGCGGCCCACCCGCACGACATCGCCTGCTTCGTGGCCGAACCCATCCAGGGCGAAGGCGGCGACCGCCATTTGCGGCCCGAGTTCTTCGCCGCCATGCGCGACCTGTGCGACCAGCACGACGCGCTGCTGATCTTCGACGAGGTGCAGACCGGCTGCGGCCTGACCGGAACCGCTTGGGCCTACCAACAATTCGGCGTTCAACCCGACGTGGTCGCCTTCGGCAAGAAGACCCAGGTGTGCGGCATCATGGCGGGCCGCCGGGTCGACGAGGTCGCCGACAACGTGTTCGCGGTGCCGTCGCGGCTGAACTCGACCTGGGGCGGCAACCTCGCCGACATGGTGCGCGTCCGCCGCATCCTCGAGGTCATCGAGGCCGCCGAACTGTTCGACCACGCCGCCGCCCAGGGCGCCTACCTGCTGGGCCGCCTCGAGGAACTCGCCGACGAATTCCGCGGCGTCGTCCTCGATCCGCGCGGCCGCGGCCTGATGTGTGCGTTCAGCCTGCCGACCGCCGCCGAGCGCGACGAACTGATCGGCCGGCTGTGGCGGCGCGCGGTGATCGTGCTGCCCTCGGGTCGCGACGGCGTCCGGTTCCGTCCGGCGCTGACCGTCACGCGCGCCGAGATCGACGCGGCGATGCGGGCCATTCGCGGCGCCCTGACCGCCCGGCCCTGACGGCCTGACCTGTGCCCCGGGCCCGTTTGCCCCGGTTTGTCTAGGGGTATTTCTTAGGCCGCCGCCGCGACGCGCGTAACCGCGAGGCGTGTAACCAAAATGACGCGGCGAGCGATGAACGTAGGTGGGGGCCGGGGGGCCCTGAAACGGGGAGGTGAGGACGATGCAGAAAGCAGGCGAGCGACCAGGCGGTGACCGCCTGGGGCAGGAAGATCGCGAGGTGCTCGCCGCCGTCCGGTTCGCCGTCACGGCGACGGCCGCCGCCGTCGGCTTCCTGCTGATCGCCGCGGTGTGGGTAAGCACGTGTCCGACCGGGGGCGTCGACACGGTGGCCTGCGGCCTGCCGCAACGCACCCTGCTGGCGTTCGGCGGCCCGGCAATCGCGCTGGCCGCCGGGATCTGGGCGTTCGTGCGCACCTACCGCGTCTGGAAGGCCCGCGGAACCTGGTGGGGATGGCAGGGCGCGGGCTGGTTCCTGCTGACCGTCATGGCGCTGATGGTCGCCATGGGCGTCGCACCGATCGCCGGTCCGGTACTGGCCCTTTAGGTTTGCTTGCCCGCGATCTAACGTGGATGGTGCGGTGAAGAGCAGGGAGCAGCCATGGGAGACACCTATCACGACCCCGTCGACCATCTCAGGACCACGCGGCCGCTCGCCGGCGAGTCGCTGATCGACGTCCTGCACTGGCCGGGCTACCTGTTGGTGGTCGCGGGCGTGATCGGCACCTGCGGGAGCCTCGCGGCTTTCGCGACCGGACACCACCACGAGGGCATGACCGCGGGCGTCACCGCCGTCGTCGCCGCGGTGCTGGGTCTGATCTGGCTGGGGCTCGAGCACCGCCGGATACGCAGGCTCGCGGATCGCTGGTACTCCGAACATCCCGAGGTGCTGCGGCAAAGGCCCGCCAGCTAGGGGCGTCCACCGCGTGACGGCGAACCGAATTTGCGTGGCTGACCTGCCACGACGTCACCCGTTGTGAGATTTTGCCGGAAACCCGAATCCGAGGTTACGGGCGGCGTCGAGTGGGTATCAGGAGGGCACCATGATGAGTGCCGGAACGGTTGCGTTTGCGTGGTCACCCCATCATGGGGGACAGAATCACGAACACACCGACATAAATGCCTACTGCGACCACCAGCAAAACGATCAGCGTGACCCCGGCGATTACCGCGATGCGCCTCAGCCGGCGCGTCCGGTCTGCATCGGTCGTCTCAGGCCCGTCCACAGCGGGCCGAATACCCGGCGGCGATCATGACTAACCGGCTCGAACGCACGGTCCACGGCGGGCTGCGGAGCAGTAGTAGTGTCAGTCAAACCATGCCGGGAGACCATATGAACGATGCTGGATTGCACGCTAACAAGCGTCCGCGCGGCCATCGCGCCGTCGAACTTCACGTCGCGGCGCGGCTGGAGAACCTCGCGATGCTGCGCACCCTGGTCGGTGCGATCGGCACCTTCGAGGACCTGGATTTCGATGCGGTGGCGGACCTGCGGCTCGCGGTCGATGAGGTGTGCACCCGGTTGATTCGTTCGGCCACTCCCGACGCGACGCTGAGCGTCGTGGTCGATCCGCAGGACGACCAATTGGTGGTGGAGGCCTCCGCGGCGTGCGACACCCACGATGTGGTGGCGCCCGGTAGCTTCAGTTGGCATGTGCTGACGTCGTTGGCCGATGACGTACAGACTTTTCACGATGGTCGCGAACCCAATGAAACCGGCAGTGTTTTCGGCATCACACTGACGGCGCGACGGGCGGCCTCCAGCAGGTGACACCGCGAGCTGCCGGCGGTTCTGTCTCGCGTCCGAACGAATACGCCGATGTTCCGGACATGTTCCGGGAGTTGGCTTCCGTGGCGCCCGACTCCATGGAAGTTCAGCGCCAACGAGACAAGATCGTCGAGCGCTGCCTGCCGCTGGCCGACCACATCGCGCGCCGCTTCGAGGGCCGCGGCGAGCCACGCGACGACCTCGTCCAGGTGGCCCGCGTCGGGTTGGTCAACGCGGTGGTGCGGTTCGACGTCGACGCCGGCTCCGACTTCGTTTCGTTCGCGGTGCCCACGATCATGGGCGAGGTCCGCCGCCACTTCCGCGACAACAGCTGGTCGGTCAAGGTGCCGCGGCGCCTCAAGGAACTACACCTGCGGCTCGGCACCGCCACCGCCGATCTGTCGCAGCGGCTGGGTCGCGCGCCCACCGCGACCGAACTGGCCGCCGAGCTCGAGATGGACCGCGAAGAGGTCGTCGAGGGCCTGGTCGCCGGCAGCTCCTACAACACCTTGTCGATCGACAGCGGCGGCGGGGGCGAGGAAGAGGAAGCGCGCGCGATCGCCGACACCCTCGGCGACGTGGACACCGGCCTGGACCGCATCGAAGACCAGGAATCGCTACGCCCGTTGCTCGAGGCGCTGCCCGAGCGGGAACGAACGGTGTTGGTACTGCGGTTCTTCGAGTCGATGACGCAAACGCAGATCGCCGAGCGGGTCGGCATCTCACAGATGCACGTATCGCGCCTACTGGCGAAATCGCTAACGCGGCTGCGGGACCAGTTGCAGTAGCGGCCGGGGGTTTTCGTCGTCGTCGACCCACAGCGGCTCCAGCAGCGGCTCAGCCTTCTGCGTCGTCACCGGGAGGGTGCCGTCCGGGTCGCACAGGCGCAGCAACCTGGCCACCGCCGGGCTCGGCGCCATGGCCCACGACACCTGGGCGGCCGAGCACACCACGTTGATCCGGTGCAGCGCCGAAAAGCCCGCGGTGCCAATGAATTTCAGGCCGCGCAGGTCGAGGACGATCCGGCGGGAGCGGTTAATGCTCTGCTGGACGTACGCGGCGAGCTGGTCCGCGTTGGCCGCGTCGAGCTCGCCGTCGACCGTGATCAGGGTGCCCACCGGGCCCCACCGAGCGGTGAACTGTGCCGTGCGGCTTTGTTGCCACGATTGGGCCACAGACATTGCTGACTCCATCCTGTTGAGGAGGACTCCTGCTGTGGAATACGTCAGCCGGCTGCAAAAAGTTCGAAGAAGCAGGGAGTTTCGCCTATCCCCACGCCAACGACGTATCCCGGGCGGCTGTGAACTCAACCTTGCCCGACACCCTACTCGTGGTAGCCAGCGGCGACAACGTTCCCTGTGCGGCCTCTCAGCGACGCTACTTGATCTCGGCCAGCACCGTGCCCTGCGTGACGGCGGCACCGGACTCGACCGCGAGCCCGGTGATGACCCCGTCCTTGTGCGCGGTGACCGGGTTCTCCATCTTCATCGCCTCGAGGACCACCACCAGGTCGCCGGTGGCAACCTCCTGGCCTTCGGAGACCGCGACCTTGACGACGGTGCCCTGCATGGGCGCGGTGACCGCGTCGCCGGAGGCGGCCGCACCGGCGTGCGCCCCCCGCTTGCGGGCCTTGGGCTTCTTGCGGATGACGCCGGCGTCGCCGCCGCCGGCGCCGCCGTTGGACAGCGCCAGATCACCGGGCAGCGACACCTCGAGCCGGCGGCCGCCGACCTCGACGACGACCTTCTGGCGGGGCCGGGCGTCGGCTTCGTCGTCCAGGGGCTCGCCGCCGGTGAAGGGTTCGATCGTGTTGTCCCACTCGGTTTCGATCCAGCGCGTGTGGACCGAGAAGCTCTCGCCGTCACCGATGAACGCCGGGTCGCTGACCACGGCACGGTGGAACGGGATGACCGTGGCGAGCCCCTCGACGTGGAATTCGTCCAGGGCGCGACGGGAGCGGGCCAGCGCCTCCTCGCGGGTGGCGCCGTACACGATCAGCTTGGACAGCATGGAGTCGAACTGGCCGCCGATGACCGAACCGGCCTCGACGCCCGAATCCAGCCGGACGCCGGGCCCGGTGGGGATGTCGTAGCGGGTGACCGGTCCCGGGGCGGGAAGGAAGCCGCGCCCGGCGTCCTCGCCGTTGATCCGGAACTCGATGGCGTGCCCGCGCGGGGTGGGGTCCTCGGTGAGGTCCAGCTTGTCGCCGTTGGCGATCTTGAACTGCTGCAGGACCAGGTCGATGCCGGCGGTCTCCTCGGTGACCGGGTGCTCGACCTGCAGGCGCGTGTTGACCTCCAGGAAGGAGATCAGGCCGTCCTGGCCGACCAGGTATTCGACCGTGCCGGCGCCGTAGTAGTGGGCCTCTTTGCAGATCCGCTTGGCCGACTCGTGGATCTCCTTGCGCTGCGCGTCGGTCAGGAACGGCGCGGGCGCCTCTTCCACCAGCTTCTGGAAGCGGCGCTGCAGCGAGCAGTCGCGGGTCCCGGCGACGATGACGTTGCCGTGCTGGTCGGCGATCACCTGCGCCTCGACGTGGCGCGGCTTGTCCAGGTAGCGCTCGACGAAGCACTCGCCGCGGCCGAACGCCGCGACGGCCTCACGGGTGGCCGACTCGAACAGCTCGGGGATCTCTTCGATGGTGCGGGCCACCTTCATGCCCCGGCCGCCACCGCCGAACGCGGCCTTGATCGCGATCGGCACGCCGTACTCCTCGGCGAAGGCCACCACCTCGTCGGCGTCCTTGACCGGGTCGGGGGTGCCGGGCACCAGCGGCGCCTGCGCGCGGGCGGCGATGTGGCGGGCGGTGACCTTGTCACCGAGGTCGCGGATGGACTGCGGGCTGGGGCCGATCCAGATCAGGCCCGCGTCGAGCACCGCCTGGGCGAAATCGGCGTTCTCCGAGAGGAATCCGTAGCCGGGGTGCACGGCGTTGGCGCCGGACTTGGCCGCCGCGTCGAGGAGCTTGCCGAAGTCCAGGTAGGACTCCGCGGACGTCTGACCGCCCAACGCGAACGCCTCGTCGGCCAGACGCACGTGGGGCGCGTCGGCGTCGGGTTCGGCGTACACCGCCACGCTGGACAGGCCCGCATCGCGGGCTGCGCGGATCACCCGGACAGCGATCTCGCCGCGGTTGGCGACGAGCACCTTGGAGATCCTCGAGCTGGCGTGACTGGCCACTGCGCCTCCTGTATGGCATCGGTCGCAGACGTATTTCTGCGTGCTTCTCTAAGAGAATTTCTTACAACGAGTTCTCGGGAAGTCTAAGCGCCGCGCCGTGGAGCCGACGAGGCGGTCCGGGTTTATCCGGTCGACTCGCGCAGCCTGCGCTTGATGCGGGCGAGCATCGCCGAGAGGCCGCGCAACCGCAGCGGGCTGATCAGGGCGGCCAGCCCGAGGTCGTCGTAAAAATCCTCGGGCACCGCCAGGATGTCGGCCGCCGGCTGCTCGTCCAGACCGGTGGCCAGGATCGACGCGAAGCCCCGCGTCGTCGGCGATTCGGCGGGCGCGCTGAAGTGCAACCGCACCCGGTTCGGGTCGGTCGCGTCGACGTGCAAGAACAGCGGGGTCTGGCACTCGGGCACCGGCTCCATGGCCTGCTCTTCCAGCTCCGGCGGCAGGTCCGGCAGCTCGTCGGCGAATTCCAGCAGCAGCTTCAGCTTGTCCTGGCCCTCGACCTCGGCGAAGTCGGAGACCACCTCGGCCAGCGGCGCGGGCATGCTCATGGCGCACCCATCAGACGGAGACGCGCCCCGGTGCTTGTCCCGGCTCTGCACCGGCGACGATCGGGGTGCGCACGGTGTTGCCCCACTCGGTCCACGATCCGTCGTAATTGCGCACGCCGGGCTTGCCCAGCAGGTGGGTCAGGACGAACCACGTGTGGCTGGACCGTTCGCCGATGCGGCAGTACACGACGGTCTTGTCGTCGGGTTCGAGGAAGCCGTAGAGCTCCTCGAGCTCCTCGCGGCTGCGGAAGCGGCCGCTCTCGTCGACCGCCTTGGCCCACGGAATCGACCGGGCGGTGGGGATGTGGCCGCCGCGCAGCACGCCCTCCTCGGGGTACTCGGGCATGTGCGTGCGCTTGCCGGTGTATTCGTCCGGCGAGCGCACGTCGATCAGCGGCTGGCTGCCCAGGATCCCCAGCACGTCGTCCTTGAAGGCGCGGATGGGCTCGTCGTTGCGCGTGACGACGGGGTAGCCGGTGGATGTCTTGGTGGGGACGTCCAGCGTGGTCTCCCGGCGTTCGGCCAGCCATAGGTCGCGGCCGCCGTTGAGCAGCCGCACATCCGGGTGGCCGAACAGCGTGAACACCCACAGGGCGTAGGCGGCCCACCAGTTGCTCTTGTCGCCGTAGATCACCACGGTGTCGTCGCGGGCGATGCCCTTGCGGTCCATCAACTCCGCGAACTGCGCACCGTCGATGTAGTCGCGGACGCGGGGATCGTTGAGGTCGGTGTGCCAGTCGACTTTCACCGCGCCCGGGATGTGGCCCACGTCGTAGAGCAGCACGTCCTCGTCGGACTCGACGATCACCAGGCCGGGGGTGCCCAGATGGGCGGAGAGCCAGTCGGCCGTGACCAGTCGCTCGGGGTGGGCGTAGTTCGACAGTGTCGGGCTTGGATCGGGGGGTAATGCCACGCTGCCGAGCCTACTCATCCTGAGATTTCGCCACCAACGCCGAGTAGTTGCCGTGGGGTGTGCGGGATGGGCGCCACAAGTCGACGCTCGGGGTCAATTCGCCGCCCACAGCGCGGCCACCGACAGCCCGGCCCGCCCCAGCAGTCGCCGCAGCAGCGGCAGGCTCACGCCGATCACGTTCGACGGGTCGCCGTCGATTCCGTCGACGAACCAGCCGCCCAGGCCGTCGAGGGTGAAGCCGCCCGCCACGTGCCACGGTTCGCCGCCGGCCACGTAGGCGCGCAGATCGGCCTCGGTCGGTTCAGCGAAATGAACTGTGGTGCAAGCGGATTCGACTTCACGATGGATGATCTCGCCGTCGCTCAGGCGCAGCAGGCAGTGCCCGGTGTGCAGCCCGCCGGACCGCCCGGCCATGCGGCGCCACTGGCCCGCGGCGGCGTCGGCCGAACCGGGCTTGCCGCACAGCCGGCCGTCGAGGAACAGCATCGAATCACAGCCAAGGACAACGCAATCCGCCGCGAGGCCGCCGTCCAGCCCGCCGGCGACCTGTTCGGCCTTGGCCCGCGCCAGGGCGCACACCACGTCGGGCGGCGACGCGTCAGGACCCAGCGCGGCCGCGACCGCGTCCTCGTCGACGCCGGACACCACGACCAGCGGATCGACGCCGGCCTGACGCAACACCGTGAGCCGGCCGGCCGAGGCCGACGCGAGCACCAGGCGGGTCAATGCCTCATGTGCGTCATTTGCTGCATGGTCAGCCGCTGGTAGTTCGACATCGAGAACCGCAGCCGGTCGACCGGGAGGCCCCAGCGGGTCTGCTCGGGCTGCTCGGGCTCGGGCGCGCCACCGGCGCAGCCCAGCACCGCGATCAGCGCGGCCACCTCTTCGACGGTGGGCTCACCCTTGAGGATCTGGATGTGCGGCTCGTGCGGCTGCTGGGTTTCGGCGGCCGCCGGTTCGGTCTGAGTCTCGGTCTCGGTCTCGGTCACAGCGGAATGTTCCCGTGCTTCTTGGGGGGCAGGTGGGCGATCTTGCGTTCCAGCAGGCGCAGCGCCGTGCCGATGTAGCCGCGGGTGTGCGAGGGCGGAATCACCGCGTCGACGTACCCGCGCTCGGCGGCGACGTACGGGTTGACCAGGGTGTCCTCGTACTCCTGCTGCAATTGCAGGCGCAGCGCGTCGACGTCCTTGCCCTCCTTGGCCGCCTCGCTCAGCTGCTTGCGGTAGACGAAGCCGACGGCACCGGAGGCCCCCATCACGGCGATCTGCGCCGAGGGCCAGGCGATGTTGACGTCGCAGCCCATGTCCTTGGAACCCATGACGCAGTAGGCGCCGCCGTAGGCCTTGCGGGTGATGACCGTGATCTTGGGGACGGTGGCCTCGCCGTAGGCGTAGAGCAGCTTGGCCCCGCGCCGGATGATGCCGTTGTATTCCTGGCCGGTGCCCGGCAGGAAGCCCGGCACGTCGACCAGCATGATGATCGGGATGTTGAAGCAGTCGCAGGTCCGCACGAACCGGGCCGCCTTCTCCGAGGCGTTGATGTCCAGGCAGCCGGCGAACTGCGTCGGCTGATTAGCCACGATCCCGACCGGCCGGCCGTCGATGCGGCCGAACCCGACGACGATGTTCTGCGCGTAACCCCCCTGGACTTCCAGGAATTCGTCGTCGTCGAGGATGCGGGTGATCACCTCGTGCATGTCGTACGGCTGGTTGGGCGAGTCCGGGATCAGCGTGTCCAGCTCGAGGTCCTCCTCGGTGAGGTTGTCCTCGATGGCGCCCGGCGGGTGCGGCTCGGCATAGCGGGGCGCGTCGGTCGCGTTGTTGGGCGGCAGGTAGCTCAGCAGGTCGCGAACCCAGTCGAAGGCGTCCTGCTCGCCGGAGGCGACATAGTGCAGCGTGCCCGACTTGGCCATGTGGGTGTGGGCGCCGCCCAGCTCCTCCATGGTGACGTCCTCGCCGGTGACGGTCTTGATGACGTCGGGCCCGGTGATGAACATCTGGCTGGTCTGGTCGACCATGACCACGAAGTCGGTCAGCGCGGGGGAGTAGACGTGCCCACCGGCGGCGGCCCCCATGATCAGCGAGATCTGCGGGATGACGCCGGAGGCCAGGATGTTGTTGCGGAAGATGCGGCTGTAGAGGCCGAGCGAGACGACGCCCTCCTGGATGCGGGCCCCGGCGCCGTCGTTGATGCCGATCAGCGGGCGCCCGGTCTTGATCGCCAGCTCCTGGATCTTGACGATCTTCTCGCCGTACACCTCGCCGAGGCTGCCGCCGAACACCGTGGCGTCCTGGCTGAAGATGCACACGTCGCGGCCGTCGATGGTGCCGTAGCCGGTGATCACACCGTCGCCCAGCGGGCGGTTGTTCTCCAGGCCGAAGTTCTTGCTGCGGTGCTTGGCCAGCGCGTCGAGCTCGACGAACGAGTCCTCGTCGAGCAGGGCCAGGATGCGCTCGCGGGCGGTCAGTTTGCCCTTGGCGTGCACCTTCTCGACGGCCTCTTCACCCACCGGGTGCAGCGACTCCTCGCGGCGCTTGTGCAGTTCGGCCAGCTTGCCCGCGGTGGTGTGGATGTCGATGGTGTGCTCGGCGGCGGGTTCCGCAGTGTGGTCGGTAACGCTCGTCATGGGAGTCGAGCTTAGCGTGGCTGGTGGTCCGTCCCTTTGAAGGGCGATGAAGGTCGATGACGGTAACCTCCGCTGATGAGCGCCGATCCGGTGCGGATGTCGGAACTGGGATCCGACTCCGCCTCCGTGCTGCGGATCATTTCCCACTTCGACCAGCTCCACGAGTCGGCGGCCGACGCCGACACGGTGGTGCGGCGCGCGGCATTGCTGGCCGAATGCCCGGTCGGTGCGCGGTGGGCGTCGGGCACCGTGATTCGTTACGACGCGGCGGGCCGGCTGGAACCGGGCGGGGATCCGCGGCCGGCGCCCGCGCCCGCGGACGAACCGAGCGTGTGGCTGGAGCGCGACGCCCCCGCGCACGCCCTCGATCCGGTGCTGCTCGATCGGTTAAGCCACACCCTGCGCGTGGTGCCGACGCGCACCGGGGCGTCGGGCGAGTTGCACATCGGGGATCCGGCGCTGCTCGAAGTCGTGCTGTCCGGCAAGGAGCGCCGCGAGGACCGGGTGCGGGCCGTCCGCCTGCTCGGGCTGGACGAAACGCGCAACCTCTGCGTCCTCGCGGTGTCCGCGCACTCGCCGCCCGAGGCGCTGCGGATCATCGCGCACCAACTCCCGGGCTCCTCGGTGCGCTCGACCGCCATCGGGAACGCGACGGCCGTCCTGTGCCAGGGGGCCATCGACACCCGGGCGCTCTCCGACGGGCTGGAGAGCGCGATCACCACCGCGTTCCCGGGACGGCGGACCGTGGGGTCCAACCGAGGCCCGTGGGTAGGCATCGGTGCCAGCGTCGAAGCGTTAGGCGCGGCCACGTCCTGGCATCAGGCTCTGGGCGCGCTGCGCTTCGCGTCGTCGACCGGTTACGGAAGGCGCGCGGTTGCCTATGAGCGGCTCAGCGCGCTGGAGCTGTTGGCCGACATCCCCCTGGACCGGGTGCGTCGTCAGCGAGATGTGGTGCGGATCAACGAGATTGCCGCGTCGCCGGCGGGCGCCCTTGACGTCGACACCGTGGAGGCCTTCTTCGTATTCGGGTCGCTACGGCGCACGGCCGCCGAACTGCATTTGCATCACAGCACCGTCGCGGCGCGGCTCGCGCACGTCGAGTCGCAGATGGGATGGGATCTCAACGATCCGATGGACCGGTTCACGGCCACCCTGGTGCTCATGATCCGGCGGATTGCGCTGTCCTCGACCGAACTCGACGAACCGGAGCAGGCCTGACCGACGCTCGTCGGGCGGAGCGGCGAATACGGGCGACGGCTGGCGGATGACCGCGAGCCCCGGATTCGTGATGATGACCGCATGGCGATCATCGACCCCACCCGGACCTGGGAGCCGCTGGAGAGGCGGCTGGCCGAAACCACCAACGAGCGGCACCGGGCGGTGCTCAGCGTGGTGATCGAGCACATGAAGGCCGAGGCCGCACCGGATTTGGAGCGGCTGATGGCGACGCTGAGCCCCGAGCCCGCCTACCACTTTTGGCACGGCGCGCAGGATGTGGGCGCGAAAACCACCGACGGGGTGCGCGGCTACTACGTCGACTTCCTGGCGACCCGCACCAACGTTCTCGAGTTCGAGGTGCAGCGGCTCGTCGTTGATGACGACTGCCTGGTGACCGAGGGCCTGCTCAAGCAGCTGTACCCGGCGGCGGAGCTGACCCGCATCCTCGGGATGCCGGTCGACGACCCCGACGGGGACTACCTGGTGGTGTTCCGGCAGCTGCTGCTGTGGCCAATCGACCACAGCGGCAAGATCATTGGTGAGGACTCCTACAACTCGGGCGTGGTCAGCGTGACCAAGCTGTCCCGCGACGAGCTGCCGCAGGAGTACCTGGACCTCGTGCACGCGTCGGCCTGAGATGGCCGCCGACATCGCGACGATGCTCCTCGATCGCCTCGGTGACGAACACGTCGGGCTGCGCACCCGCGACCGCGACTGGACCTGGGACGAGGTGGTCCGCGAATCCGCCGCGCGCGGCGCGTTGGCCCAATCGATGCGCCGTGACGGGCCGTTTCACATCGGCGTCCTGCTGGACAACGTGCCCGACTTCGTCTTCTGGCTCGGCGGCGCGGCGTTGGTGGGGGCGACGGTGGTGGGCATCAACCCGACCCGCGGCGCCGCCGAGCTGGCCGCGGAGGTCCGGCACACGGACTGCCAGATGATCGTCACCGACGCCGCGGGGACGCAGCGATTGCGCGGGCTCGGCCTGGAGCTGGACGGTGATCGGTTTCTGCAAGTCGACGACGACCCCGGCTACCGCGGGCGCATCGAGGCCCACCGCGGTCAACCCGCCGTCGCGGCGGGGGTGGGCCCGGAATCGTTGTTCCTGCTGCTGTTCACCTCGGGGACGACGGGTGCGTCGAAGGCGGTCAAATGCAGCCAGGGCCGGCTGGCCTGGATCGCGACGGCGGCCGGCGAGAAGTTCGGCCATGTCCGCGCCGACGTGGAGTACTGCTGCATGCCGCTGTTCCACGGCAACGCGATCATGGCGCTGTGGGCGCCGGCGCTGGCCAACGGCGCCACGGTGTGCCTGACGCCCGCGTTCTCGGCGTCGCGGTTTCTGCCCGACGTGCGCTACTTCGGCGCGACGTTCTTCACCTACGTGGGCAAGGCGCTCGCCTATCTGATGGCCACGCCCGAGCGGCCCGACGATGCCGACAACCCACTGGTCCGCGGCTTCGGCACCGAGGCGTCACCGGACGACCAGGCCGAATTCCGGCGCCGCTTCGGCGCGGAACTGCTGGAGGGCTACGGCTCCAGCGAGGGCGGCGGCGCCGTCACACACGATCCCGACGCACCGCCCGGCGCGCTGGGCCGGCCGGCCCACCCCGGCGTCGCGGTGGTCGACCCGCAGACGCTGACCGACTGCCCGCCCGCGCTGCTCGATGAACACGGCCGGGTGCGCAACCCCGACGAGGCCGTGGGCGAGATCGTCGACAAGGCGGGCACCCGGACGTTCGAGGGCTACTACAAAAACGACGACGCCGACGCCGAGCGGATCCGCAACGGCTGGTATTGGACCGGCGACCTCGGGTACCGCGACGAGGCGGGCTTCCTGTACTTCGCCGGCCGCCGCGGCGACTGGATCCGGGTCGACGGCGAGAACACCTCCGCGCTGACGATCGAGCGTGTCCTGCGCCGGCACCCGGACGTGGTGGCCGCCGGGGTTTACGCGGTGCCTGACCCGCGGTCCGGCGATCAGGTGATGGCGGCCCTCGAGGTCCCCGACCCCGAGGGATTCGATGCCGCAGGGTTCGCCGCCTACCTGTCCGGTCAGAAAGACCTGGGCCGCAAGGGCGTTCCCCGGTTCCTGCGGCTGTCGGCGAGCCTGCCCGTCACCGGCTCCAACAAGGTGCTCAAGCGCGTGCTGCAACGACAGCGCTGGCGCACCGACGAACCGGTATACCGGTGGGCCGGGCGGGGAGCGCCCGCCTACCACCGGATGAGCGCCGACGAAAAGCGCTCGCTCGACGCGGAATTCGCGTCGCACAGCCGGCAGCGCTACCTGTGACCGCGCCCGTCGACGCCTGCCGTTCGAGTCGGGCGCGGCGGCGAGGTAGTCTCCGCTGATGGACGCCCGCCTGTTGGGAACCGCGGACTGGGCGGCCGAATGCGACGTGCTGGTCGCGGGATCGGGCGGTGGCGGCGTGACCGGTGCGTACACCGCGGCGCGCGAAGGCCTCGACGTGCTGCTGATCGAGGCGACCGCGAAATTCGGTGGCACCACGGCCTACTCCGGCGGCGGCGGCGTCTGGTTCCCGTGTAATCCGGTGCTGCTGCGCGCCGGCACCGACGACACCATCGAGGACGCGCTCACCTACTACCGCGCCGTGGTCGGTGATCGCACGCCGCGCGAGCTGCAGGAGACCTTCGTCCGCGGCGGCGCCGGGCTGATCGAATACCTGGAGGCCGACCCGAACCTGAAATTCGTGCCGCTGCCGTGGCCCGACTACTACGGCAAGGCGCCAAAGGCGCGCCTGGACGGCCAGCGCCACATCGCCGCCAAGCCGCTGGCGGTGGCCGCCGCCCCCGAATTCCGTGACGCGATTCGCGGGCCGCTGGACACCGACCGGCTCGGCGCCGAACCGCCGTCGGACTACTACGTCGGGGGCCGCGCCCTGATCGCCCGGTTCCTCAAGGCCATCGGCCAGTACCCGACGGCGTCGCTACAGCTCGACACCGCACTGGTCGAACTCGTGCTGTCCGACGGCCGGGTCACCGGCGCGATCGTGGAGACCGGCGGGCAGCGCCGCGCCATCCGGGCCCGCCGGGGCGTGCTGCTGGCCGCCGGCGGCTTCGAAGGCAACGACGAGCTCCGCCAGAAGTACGGGGTGCCGGGCGCCGCGCGAGACACCATGGGCGGCCCGGGAAGTCGCGGCCTGGCGCTGCAGGCCGGCATCGCCGCCGGCGCGGACACCGACCTGCTGGACCAGGCGTGGTGGTCGCCGGGCATGACCCATCCCGACGGCCGGTCCGCTTTCGCGTTGTGGTTCACCGGCGGCATCTTCGTCAACCAGGACGGCGACCGGTTCGTCAACGAGTCCCGCGCCTACGACCGGGCCGGCCGCGAGATCATCGCGCAGCTGGCCGATGGCTCAATCAC
Organism: Mycobacterium marseillense; assembly: GCF_010731675.1. Lineage (NCBI taxonomy): Bacteria > Bacillati > Actinomycetota > Actinomycetes > Mycobacteriales > Mycobacteriaceae > Mycobacterium > Mycobacterium marseillense. The sequence goes on along the minus strand of NZ_AP022584.1, from coordinate 2,759,245 downwards.
GTTGCCGTACTGGATGATCTACGACGACTCCGAGGGAGAGGTGCCGCCGGTCAAGGCGGCCAATGTCTCCATCGTCGAGACCGAGAAGTACGTCGCCGCCGGCCTGTGGCACTCCGCGGACACCCTCGAGGAACTGGCCGCCAAGATCGGGGTGCCGAGCGAGAAGCTGGCGGCAACGGTAAAGCGGTTCAACGGTTTTGCCGCCTCCGGCGTCGACGAGGACTTCGGCCGCGGCGACGAGGCCTTCGATCGCGCGTTCTCGGCGGGCGCCTCGCCGCTGGTGCCCATCGAAAAGCCGCCGTATCACGCCGCGGCGTTCGGCATCTCGGACCTGGGCACCAAAGGCGGCCTGCGCACCGACACCGCGGGGCGGGTGCTCGACACGTCCGGCGACCCCATTGCGGGCCTGTACGCGGCGGGCAACACGATGGCCGCGCCCAGCGGCACCGCGTATCCCGGCGGGGGCAACCCGATCGGGACGAGCATGCTGTTCAGCCACCTGGCCGTGCTGGACATGCGCGACCGTCGGTCCTGAGTTCTAGGCTGGGTCCGGTGACAGACCGAGATCAACTTCGAGCACCACTGGACGCCGCCGCGCTGCGCGCCGAGTTGATCGGCACCGGGTTGGGCTGGCGTCAGCTCGACGTCGTCGAGCAGACCGGATCCACCAACGCCGACCTGTTGGCGCGGGCGGCGTCGGGCGCCGACGTCGCGGGCGCCGTGCTGATCGCCGAGCACCAGACCGCCGGGCGGGGGCGGCACGGCCGCGGCTGGTCGGCCACGCCGCGCGCCCAGATCACGATGTCGGTCGGTGTCAGCGTCGTGGACGTCCCGAGCACGGGGTGGGGCTGGCTGCCGCTGGCCACCGGGGTGGCGGTGGTCGACACCGTCGCCCCGCTGCTGGAAGGGTCCGGGGCCCGGGTGGGGCTCAAGTGGCCCAACGACGTGTTGGCCGGGCCGGCGGATTCGCCGGGCAAGCTGGCCGGAATCCTCGCCGAGGTGGCCAAGCCGGTGGTGGTTATCGGCTTGGGGCTCAACGTGACTCAGTCCGCCGACGAGATCGAGGGGCCCGGCGCGACGTCGCTGCTCGATCTCGGCGTCGCCGACCCCGACCGCACGCAGCTGGTGTCCGCGCTGCTGCGGGAGCTGGGGCGGCGGATCGTGGCCTGGCGTGCCGCGCGCGGCGCCGACTGGGCGCTGGCCGCCGACTACCGGGCGCGCAGCCTGACGCTTGGCAACCGGGTGCGCGCGCACCTGCCCGGCGGCAAGCAGATCGACGGCACCGCAACCGCCATCGACGACCAGGGCCGGCTCTGCCTGGACAGCGGCGGCCAGACCGCCGTCGTCGCGGCGGGCGATGTGGTGCATTTGCGCTAGTTACCCGCGGATCGTCGCGCCGCGCCGCTAAGGTCTGCGGGCATGGGCTATCCGGACAATGTGCTGGCCGCCGGCGAGCACGTCATCGTGCACCGCCACCCGCACTGGAAGCGGTTGATCTGGCCGGTACTGGTTCTCATCGGAGTGACCGGGCTGGCGGCGTTCGGCTCCGGATACCTCAACTCGACGCACTGGGAGCAGCTCGCCAAGAACATCATCTACGGCGTCATCTGGGGAATCTGGCTGGTGATCGTCGGCTGGCTGACGCTGTGGCCCTTCGGAAGCTGGCTGACAACCCATTTCGTGGTGACGAACCGGCGGGTGATGTTCCGGCACGGCGTCCTGACGCGCACCGGAATCGACATCCCGCTGGCCCGGATCAACAGCGTGGAATTCCGCGACCGGATCACCGAACGGATGTTTCGCACCGGGACGCTGATCATCGAATCGGCGTCACAAGATCCGTTGGAGTTCTACGACATTCCGCGGCTGCGCGAGGTGCACGCGCTGCTGTATCACGAAGTCTTCGACACCCTCGGTTCCGAGGAATCGCCGAGCTGACCCAGCCGGCCCGCCCGATTGCGCCAGGCGCGCAACAGGGTGACGTTTCCACCCTCGATCTCGTCTTCGAAGATCTCGGCAATACCACCGGCGGTGAGGGCGGATTCCAGGGCCTTGTCCGGAGTGCGGGCAAACTGGTCCGGAAATACCCAACGGCGGAACGCCCAGAAGCGGAACGCCATCTGTAGCAGGTTTCCGATGATGTAGGCCGAGATGAAGTCGGCGACGTTTTCCACCGCCAGCGACACCGTCGGCTCGCGCAGTTGCAGCACGTAGCTGGAGAACCACAGCGGCGCCATGGACAGCAGCACCCCCACGCCGCTGAACGCGAAGAACAGCAGGGCCTCGTGGTGGCGCTCGCGCCCGCCGCGGTTGCGGAAGCTCCATTCCCGGTTCAGCACGTAGGACGCGATGACCGCGACGATGCCCGCGATCACCTTCGCGGTCACCGGTTTTGGTTCAAGAATTGTCAGCTTGAGCGTGTAGAAAATCGCCGAGTCGATGACGAACGTGGTGCCGCCGACAATGGCGAATTTGATCAGTTCGTGGTGGCGTAGCAAATAGGGCTGCAAAACCCTTGGCAGACGCGCGATCGTGGCTTCGGCGAAGGACACAACACGTCAGTGTACGGACGGACACAAATTAGACGCAAAATCGTACATAACAATTCGGTGTCGGCGCCGGTCAACACGCCTTTGGCGGCGGTAGGCGCAGCCGTGACACGATGATGGCCGTGCCGAGTACACGCCCGTCGGGCGCAGCCCCCCTCGTATCGCGCCCCGCAGCCGCCCGAGCCGTGCCCCGCGTCACCCCCGTCGTCGCGATGGTCGGTGGCGGTCAGCTCGCCCGGATGACCCACCAGGCGGCGATCGCGCTGGGCCAGACGCTGCGCGTGCTGGCCACCGACGCCGGGGAATCGGCCGCGCTGGTCGCTCCCGATGTGGTGATCGGTTCGCACACCGATCTCGAGGACCTGCGCCGGGTGGCCGAGGGTGCGGACGTGCTGACGTTCGACCACGAGCATGTGCCGACCGAATTGCTGGACAAGCTGGTCGCCGAGGGCATCAACGTCGCGCCGCCGCCGCAGGCGCTGGTGCACGCCCAGGACAAGCTCGTGATGCGCCGGCGGTTGGAGGCGCTCGGCGTTCCCGTGCCCCGCTACGCCGAGATCCGCAGCGTCGACGAACTCGACGAGTTCGCGCGCGTTATCGCCGGCCCCGTGGTGGTCAAGGCGATCCGCGGCGGCTACGACGGGCGCGGGGTGCGGATGGCCCGCGACCCTTTGCACGCCCGCGAGATCGCGACCGACTTCCTGGCCTCTCGCGTGCCGGTGATGGCCGAGGAGCAGGTGAACCTGCGCCGCGAGCTGTCCGCCCTGGTGGCGCGATCGCCGTTCGGCCAGGGCGCGGCCTGGCCGGTCGTCGAGACGGTCCAGCGCGACGGGATCTGCGTGCAGGTGATCGCCCCCGCCCCGAACCTGCCCGACGGTGTGGCCGCCGACGCGCAGCAGCTGGCGCTGCGGCTGGCCGGCGAGCTCGGGGTGGTCGGCGTGCTCGCGGTCGAGCTGTTCGAGACCGATGACGGCGAGCTGCTCGTCAACGAGCTGGCGATGCGGCCGCACAACTCCGGGCACTGGACCATGGACGGTTCGCGCACCAGCCAGTTCGAACAGCACCTGCGCGCGGTGCTGGACTATCCGCTCGGCGACACCGACGCGCTGGCGCCGGTGACCGTGATGGCCAACGTGCTGGGCGCCGCGACGCCCCCGCCGATGAGCCTGGACGAGCGGCTGCACCACCTGTTCGCGCGGATGCCCGACGCGCGCGTCCACCTCTACGGCAAGCAGGAACGCCCCGGCCGCAAGGTCGGCCACATCAACTTTGTCGGCGTGGACCCCGCGCACGAAAGCGTGGCGAAGCTGCGGGAACGCGCCGACCTGGCGGCACACTGGTTGTCACACGGGCAGTGGACGGACGGATGGGATCCACATGAGTAGCGATCGGCAGGCTCGCGTCGGCGTCATCATGGGCAGTGACAGCGACTGGTCGGTGATGCAGGACGCCGCGGCGGCGCTGGCCGAATTCGACGTGCCGGCCGAGGTCCGGGTCGTCTCGGCGCACCGCACCCCGCAGGTGATGTTCGACTACGCCCGCGAGGCGGCCGGGCGTGGCATCGAGGTGATCATCGCGGGCGCCGGGGGAGCTGCGCACCTGCCCGGCATGGTCGCGTCCGCGACGCCGCTGCCGGTGATCGGCGTGCCGGTGCCGCTCGCGCGGCTCGACGGCCTGGACTCGTTGCTGTCGATCGTGCAGATGCCCGCCGGCGTCCCGGTGGCGACGGTCTCTATCGGCGGCGCCCGCAACGCCGGCCTGCTCGCCGTACGCATCCTCGGGTCGTCCGACCCCGCGCTGCGGGCGCGGATCGTCGACTTCCAGCAGCAGCTGGCCGAGACCGTGCGGGCCAAGGATGAGGCCCTGCAACAGCGCCAGGGTAAAGTTACCGACTAGTAGCTTGGCGACGAGGCGCGCCGCGCCCGCGCAGGAGTCGGGCGGTTCGGCAGGGCGCCAAAGGAGAGCGTAGGAGGCTCAAGATGGCTGGATGGGCCGGAAACCCGACCTTTGATCTGTTCCAGTTGCCCGAGGAACACCTGGAATTGCGGGCGGCGATCCGCGCGCTGGCGGAAAAGGAAATCGCCCCGCACGCCGCCGACGTCGACGAGAATTCCCGCTTTCCCCAGGAGGCGCTGGAGGCCTTGAACGCCTCGGGATTCAACGCCGTGCACGTGCCCGAGGAGTACGGCGGGCAGGGCGCTGACTCGGTGGCGGCGTGCATCGTGATCGAAGAGGTCGCCCGCGTCGACGCGTCGGCGTCGCTGATCCCCGCGGTCAACAAGCTGGGCACGATGGGGCTGATCCTGCGCGGCGCCGACGAGCTCAAGAAGCAGGTGCTGCCATCGATCGCGGACGGCTCGGCGATGGCGTCCTATGCGCTTTCCGAGCGCGAGGCCGGCAGCGACGCCGGGTCGATGCGGACCCGGGCCAAGGCCGACGGGGACGACTGGATCCTCAACGGCGCCAAATGCTGGATCACCAACGGCGGCAAGTCGAGCTGGTACACGGTGATGGCGGTGACCGATCCGGACAAGGGCTCAGGCGGCATTTCGTCGTTCATGGTGCACAAGGACGACGAGGGATTCAGCGTCGGGCCCAAGGAGAAGAAACTCGGCATCAAGGGTTCGCCGACCACCGAGCTGTACTTCGAGAACTGCCGCATCCCCGGCGATCGGATCATCGGCGAGCCGGGCACCGGCTTCAAGACCGCGCTGGCGACGCTGGACCACACCCGGCCCACCATCGGCGCGCAGGCCGTCGGCATCGCCCAGGGCGCGCTGGACGCCGCCATCGCCTACACCAAGGACCGCAAGCAGTTCGGCCGCCCGGTCAGCGACAACCAGGGCGTGCAGTTCATGCTCGCCGACATGGCGATGAAGGTGGAGTCCGCCCGGCTGATGGTCTACCACGCCGCCGCCCGCGCCGAGCGCGGCGAATCCCATCTGGGCTTCATCTCCGCGGCGTCGAAGTGCCTGGCCTCCGACGTCGCGATGGAGGTCACCACCGACGCGGTGCAACTGTTCGGCGGCGCCGGCTACACCATCGATTTCCCCGTCGAGCGGATGATGCGCGACGCCAAGATCACCCAGATCTACGAGGGCACCAACCAGATTCAGCGCGTCGTGATGTCGCGGGCGCTGCTGCGCTGAGAGTTCCTCAGGGCTGTTGGGAAATCGCCGCCCGCACCGCATAGGATCTCCACGGCGCGTGAAGTCCACGCCGACGGTCGGTAAACAGTCACCGACTCTCCCGTCCGACCGCCGCCACCGAAGCAATGGTCGAACCGCGGCCAGGGGGTCTTGCAGTGCAGAACGTGACTTCCCACACCCGTCCACAGATGGCCGGGAATTGATACCGGCGCGTGCTCCGGTCACGCCGACGGCGAGTTGGCAATCCTTGTCATTGCTTTTGGTCGAGGACGACCGCGCCGACGCATTGCTCGTCGAAGATCTGATCACCGACGCGGCCACCGACATCAAGGTGGTGTGGGCCAAGTCGATGGCGGACGCGGAACGCGAGCTGGAAGCCGCCCGCCCCGATTGCGTGCTGCTAGATCTGCACCTGCCCGACGCCAGCGGGATCGACGCGCTGGACCGCGTCGCCAAGCTCGACCCCACCGTCCCGATCGTCGTGCTGACCGGGCTCAACGACGAGTACTTCGGGGCCTCCGCGGTTGCCGCCGGCGCCCAGGACTACCTGGTCAAGGGCCGGGTCGAGCCGGAGATGCTGCGCCGCGCGCTGCTGTACGCGATCGAGCGCAAGCGCGCCGAGCTCATCGCCGCCGACCTGCACGCGACCCAACTGCGGGCCCGGGAGAACGCGCTGCTCGAACGCGGACTGCTGCCCTCCCCGCTGCTGCTGGACAACCCGGGCGTCGACATCGTCGCGCGCTACCGGCCCAGCCGTGAAGACGCGTTGCTCTGCGGCGACTTCTACGACGTCGTCCAGACGCCCGACCGGATCGTGCACGTCCTGATCGGCGACGTCGCCGGGCACGGCCCGCACGAGGCGGCCCTGGGCGCGGCGCTGCGGATCGCGTTCCGCACGCTCACCTTCGCCGGAGTGCACGGCGTCGACCTGATGCGGCAGCTCGAGCGGGTGCTGTATTCGGAACGCACCGCCACCGGCATCTTCGCGACCGTGCTGAGCCTCGAGATCTCCCCGGATCGCCCACAGGTGAGCGTCATCCGCGCCGGGCATCCCGGGATGCTGCTGCAGGGGGGCGGCGCGGTGGAGTGGGTCGAGCCCCCGGGCGGGCCGGCGCTGGGCCTGCACGCCGGCGACTGGCCGCGCCACGAGCTTCAGCTGGCCGCCGGCCACGGCCTGCTGTTGCTGACCGACGGTCTCTACGAGGGCTATTCGGGGGAGGGAAGCGAGCGGCTCGGCGAGGACGGCCTGCTGGAGCTGGCCCGCTCGCACGTTGACCGACCCGGCCCGGCGTTCGTCGACGCGCTCATCGACGGCGCCCAGGAACTCGCGGAGCCGCGCGGGGGCCTCACCGACGACATCGCCGTGCTCCGAATCGAGAGGACCACCACGTGACGGCACCGCGGCCGCTTCGGCTCGAGCAGCTCACCGTGCGGGGGTGGCTGGCCCTCGTCCTGTGGATCATGGGCGCGACGGTGCTCCTCGGCGCGGTGGTCGGCGGGGTGTTGCTGGATCGCACCGACCAGGTGTCGCGCCAGGTGGGCGAGGACATCCAGCCGGCGCGCGTCGAGGCGACCCACCTGCAGGCGGCCCTGCGGGACCAGGAAACGGGCGTGCGCGGTTACCTGATCTCCGCCGACCGCCAATTCCTCGCGCCGTATTACGACGGGCAGCGCGCCGAACGGGCGGCCGCCGACGAGATTCGGCGGCTGGTGGGCGGGCGCGCGGAGCTGATGGCCGACCTGGACGCGGTCGAAACCACTGCCGCGGACTGGCGGACCAGCTATGCCGAACCGGTGATCGCAAGCGTGACCCCGAAGGCTCCGACCGTCGTCAGTACCTCGATGGCCGACGTCGGTAAGGCCAAATTCGACCGGCTGCGAGTGCTTTTCGACACGCAGAACACACACCTGGCGAATGCGGCGAGCGGCGCCGTCGACGAGCTCAACGACATCAACGGCTGGCGCGACTGGGTGCTGGGCGCGATGGTGCTGATCGTCTTGGGCGCGGCCCTGCTGCTGGGGTTGCTGAGCCGCGCGGCGATCACCCGGCCGATCGCGAACCTGGCCGCGGCGTGCCGCCGGATCACCGAAGGCAACTTCGACGAAGTCATCGCCGCGCCCAGGCGTCCCAAGGACATTCGCAACATGGCCATCGACGTCGAGAACATGCGCAAGCGCATGGTCGAAGAGCTCGACGTGTCCCGTTCGGCCCAAACCCTGCTCGACGAGCAGACCGCCGAATTACGCCGCTCCAACACCGAACTCGAGCAGTTCGCCTATGTCGCCTCCCACGATCTGCAGGAACCGCTACGCAAGGTGGCCTCCTTCTGCCAGCTGCTGGAGAAGCGGTACGGCGACAAGCTCGACGAACGCGGCATCGAATACATCGGGTTCGCGGTCGACGGCGCCAAGCGCATGCAGGCGCTGATCAACGACCTGCTCACCTTCTCCCGGGTCGGGCGGCTGGGCACCACGGAGACCGAGGTGCAGCTCGACGCGGCGCTCGAGGCGGGCCTGGCCAACCTGGCCATCGCGATCGAGGAAACCGACGCCGAGGTGGTGCGGCCGGCCGAGCCGCTCCCGGAGATCGTGGGCGATCCGACACTGCTGACGATGCTGTGGCAGAACCTGATCGGCAACGCGATCAAGTTCCGGCACAAGGATCGCGCGCCCCGCGTCGTCATCGAATGCGCACCCGGCGAGGGCACGCACGACGGCGAGTGGTTGCTCAGCGTGTCGGACAACGGCATCGGCATCCCGGAGGAATTCTCCGACAAGGTTTTCGTCATCTTCCAGCGGCTGCACGGCCGAGAGGTGTACGCGGGCACCGGCGTCGGGCTTGCGTTGGTCAAGAAGATCGTCGAGCACCACGGCGGCACCGTGCGGATCGACACGTCCTACACCGAGGGGACGCGATTCGAATTCACCTTGCCCATGCCCATGCCCGCCGAGGAAGAGGACCCAGTCGCTTTGGAAGGAGCGCATCAGTGACAACGCCCGAAGGCAGAGCGATCGACATCCTGTTGGTCGAAGACGACCCGGGGGACGAGCTCATCACGCGAGAAGCGTTCGAGCACAACAAGCTCAAGAACAGGCTGCACGTCGCGCACGACGGGGAAGAGGGGCTCAACTACCTCTACCGGCGCGGCGAGTTCGCCGACGCGCCGCGGCCCGACCTGATCCTGCTGGATTTGAACCTGCCCAAATACGACGGCCGCCAGCTGCTGGAGAAGATCAAGTCTGACCCCGACCTGGCCCAGATCCCGGTCGTCGTGCTCACCACCTCCTCGGCCGAGGAGGACATCCTCAAGAGCTACAAGCTGCACGCCAACGCCTACGTCACCAAACCCGTTGACCTGGACCAGTTCATGAAGGCGGTCCGGCAGATCGACGAATTCTTCGTTCAGGTGGTGCGGCTGCCTACCGGCTGAACGACGCTGTGCGGCAACCGAATCGGACTAGGCGGATTCCGAGTGCCGTCGCGCGAACCAGGTGATCAGCCGTCCGAGGAAGATCAGCAGCAACACGAACACGATCAGCAGGAACGCCGCGTCGTAGGACAGGTCGCGGGCCGCCTTCGACGGCAGGTTGTAGAACGTCCAGATCGGGTAGGTCAGGTAGCCGACCGGTGAGTCGGTGAGCTTCCCGCTCGGGGCCGAGTTCGACCAGCCCGCGGTGTACAGCATCGGCGCCGTCTCGCCGACCGCCAGCGCGAGCGCCACCAGCAGCCCGGTGACGATGCCGGGGATCGCCGACTTGAGCACGATCTTGCGCAGCGTCCAACCGAGCGGCAGCCCGAGCGCCTCAGCCCCCTCCCGGTAGGACGTGGGCACCTGGGACAGCGCGGACTCGGTGGCCTTGGCGATGTAGGGGATGCTCATCGCCGAGAGCGTCAGCACCCCGGCCGCCAGGGAGAACCCCCATCCGAACTTCACCACCAGCGCCAGGTAGCCGACGTAGCCGAGCACGATCGATGGGATGCCGGACAAGATCTCGTAGGCGCCCCGCAGGATGGAACGCGTTCTGCCGCGGGCGAATTCGGAGAGATAGATCCCGGTCAGCACACTGACGGTGCCCCCGACCAGCATGACGCCGACGCCGATGACCACGGTGCCGATGATGGCGTTGCGCAGGCCGCCGCCGTTGCCGCGGGTGTCGGTCACCAGCACGCTCCAGGTGAACACGGGCAACGCGCGCCCGATGACTTCGAACAGCATCCACAGCGTCGGCACGACCACCACCGCCAGGCAGCACACGCAGGCGACCCAGAACAGCGCGTTGACGACCTTGCGTCGGGTACCGACCATGTCAGACACCTCGTCCCACCGGCAGCGCGGTGCCCGATACCCGGCGCACCATCGCGCGGGCCGCGACGTTGGTGAGCAACGTGATCAGCATCAACACCAGGGAGACCTCGGCGAGAGTCTTCACGGCGAAGTCGGTGAAGTCGGTCATCGCCGAATCCAGCTGCGAGACAACGGTGGCCGCGATGGTGGTCATCGTCGCGTAGATGTTGGTGGGTATCGCGCCCAGCACCGCGCCCGACACCATGGCGACGGCCATCGTCTCGCCCAGCGCGCGGCCCAGGCCGAGCACCACGGCGCCGACGATGCCGCTGGACACCCACGGCAGGGTGACCCGCCGCGCGCACTCCCAGTCGGTCATCCCGAGCGCGACGGCGCCCTCGCGGGGCAGCACCGGCACCTGCCGGATCAGGTCGCGGGTGGTGCTGGCGATGATGGGGATGACCATCACCGCCAGCACCAGTCCGGACACCAACAGGCCCTCGCCGTTTCCGGTGTTGCCGCGCAGGTAGCTGAGCACCGGCACGTCGGGGGCGTTGCGGGCGATCACCGGGGCCACGTAGTGGGCGATGAACGGCCCGAATGTCATTGCGCCCCAAAGACCGACGATGACGCTGGGGATGCCGGCGAGCAATTCCAGCACCATCCCGATGGCCGACGCGAGACGCTTCGGCAACCGCTCCACGATCACCAGCGCCGCCCCGATCGACACCGGCACCCCGATCACCAGGGCGATCGCCGAGGTCGCCAGGGTGCCCACGATCAGCGGTAACGCCCCGTAGTAGGCGCCGACGGGATGCCGGACGCCGCGGGTGACGACGGCGTCGCCATAGGTGTTGCCGGGATTCCACTCGGTGGCGGTGAAAAAGTGCAGCCCGTTGACCCTGATCGCGGGCAGCGCCTCGAGAAGCAGCGTCGCGAGCACGAACACGAGCGCGAGCAGCGGAACCACCGCGCCCACCGCACCCAGGGACCGGATGGCCAGGCCCGGGCGGCGCGCGCCGCGGATCCGCTGCAGCGCGCCGCCCATCGTGAAGTCGGTCACCTAACCCCTACTGGCCGCTGATTTTCGCGATCTGGGCGTCCGACAGCTTCGCCACGTCGGCTGGCAGCGGCTGGAAGTGAACCTTGTCCAGGAACGAGGCGTTGTTGCCGTCGCCGATCGCCCAGTGCAGGAACGCCTGCAGGCTCTGGGCGGTGGCCGCGTCCTTCTGGCCGCTGTTGACGATGGCGTACTCGTAGTTGACGATCGGGTAGCCGTCCGGCGCCGGGCCGTTGATCAGCGAGATCGCCTGGTTCGCCGGGGTTTTCGAGGCGAAGCCCGCGGCCGCGGCCTGGATGCTCTTGGCGTCGGGCAGCAGGTACTTGTCGGAGGCGTTGGCCAGCTGAGCCTCGCCGAGCCCCTTCTGCTGGGCCTGGTCGAGGAAGCTGATGCCGATGTAGGCCACGCAGCCCGGGGTGTCCGCGCAGCCGGTCACCATGCCGCCGTTGCCGTTTTCGCCGAGCGCGCCGGGCACCGTCGGGAAGGCGACGGTGGTGCCGAAGCCGGGCGACTTGCCCCAGCCGTCGGGGTCCTGCTTGGACAGGTACTGGGTGAACAGGAAGGTGTCACCGGAGCCGTCGGAGCGGTGCAGCGGAACCACCGGCGTGGGCGGCAGATTCACGCCGGGGTTCAGCCCGGTGATCTGCGGGTCGTTCCAGGTCTTGACGGAGCCGTTGTACATGCCGGCCAGCACCTTGCCGTTGAGCTTGACGTGCTCGGTGACGCCGGGCAGGTTGTAGTTGATCTGCTGCGCGGAAATGGCCAGCGCGATGTTCATCAATCCCTTGTGCGCGGCCATATCGCCCTCGGACAGGTAGGCGTCGGAGGCACCGATTTCGACGGCCCCGGCCGCGGCCTGGGAGATTCCGGTCCCGGAGCCGGTGCCCTGGGTGGTGATCGTGACGTTCGAGTACTTGTCGTGGTAGGCGGGGCCCCACAGGTTGAACAGCGGGTACAGCAGCGTGCTGCCGGTCTCGGCCAACGTCACCGGCGATGATGCCGGCGTCGTCGCGACCGGGCCGCCGGCGCCACCGCCCTGACTCGGCGCGCCGTTCTGCGAGTTCGAACCACACGCAGCCGCGGCCAACACCAATGGTGCGGTCGCGGCCGCCGCCAGCAACCTACTCATACGAACTTTCACGGTCTTCTCCCTTTCTCTTTCCTTTAGATCCCTTGCGTCCCTTTGAGCTTCGGTGCTCATCCGCTGATCTTGGCGATCTGGGCATCCGACAACTTGACCACCTCGGCCGGTAGCGGCTGGAAGTGAACCTTGTCCAAAAACGAAGGGCCGTTGCCCTCGGTGATCGCCCAGTGCAGGAACGCCTGCAGCGTCTGGGCGGTGGCATCATCGCGCTGGTTGTCGTTGACGATCGCGTACTCGTAGTTGACGATCGGGTACCCGTCCACCGCCGGGCCGTTGATCAGCGAGACCGCCTGATTCGCCGGGGTTTTCGAGGCGAAGCCGGCGCCCGCGGCCTGGATGGTCTTCGCCGTGGGCAGCAGGTATTTGCCGGCGGCGTTGCCCAGCTTGGCCTCGCCGAGGCCGTGCTCGTCGGCCTCGTCGAGCGAGCCGATGCTGGTGTAGGCCACGCAGCCGGGGTTCGCGGCGCACCCGGTCACCATGGCACCGTCGCCGTTCTCGCCCAGCGCACCGGGCACCGCCGGGAAGGCGACGGTGGTGCCGAAGCCGGGCGAGTGGCCCCAGCCGTCGGGGTCCTGCTTGGACAGGTACTGGGTGAACTGAAACGTGCTGCCGGACCCGTCGGAGCGGTGCAGCGGCACCACCGGGGTGTCGGGGAGCTGCAGGCCGGGGTTGATACCGGCGATCTGGGGATCGTTCCAGGTCTTGATCGCGCCCCGGTACATGCCGGACAGCACCTTGCCGTTGAGCTTGAGGTGCTGATGCACGCCGGGCAGGTTGTAGTTGACCTGCTGGGCCGAGATGGCCAGCGCGATGTTCATCAGCCCCTTGTGCGCGGCCATGTCGCCCGCGGACAGGTAGGCGTCGGAGGCGCCGATGACCACCGCCCCTGCCGCGGCCTGGGAGATCCCGGCGCCCGAGCCGCTGCCCTGGGTGGTGATGGTCACGTTCGGGTACTTCGCGCGGTAGGCAGCGCCCCACTCGCTGAACAACGGGTAGAGCAGCGTGCTGCCGGTTTCCGAGAGCTCCATCCTGGACGTCGCCGGGGCGGTGGCGACGCTGCCGGAGGCCGGCCCGGTGCTCGACGCACCACGCCCGGCGGTCTCGGCGTGCGAACCGCACGCCGCGATCCCCAGGGCCGGGGGCCCAATGGCCACCAGACCCAGCAGCGTACCCAGACGACTCTTCACGTCCTCGCTTCCTCTTCCCCGGCGAGACCCTTTCCCGCTATTGGCTTTCTGAGACGCTTTCCGAGACCCCGGCCGCGTGCGAGGAGCCCTGATCCGAGCCCTGTGCCGGCCGGAACGGGGCGAAGTAGCGGACGGTCTCCTCGTGCTTGGGCGACAGGAACAACTGCTTGGTCGGCCCCTCCTCGACCAGCCTGCCCTCGAAGAAGAAGGCGGTCCGGTCGCCGGTGCGGGCGGCCTGCGCGAGATCGTGGGTGACCATGATCACGGTCAGGCGGTCGGCGAGTGATCGGATGAGCCCCTCGATCTTCTCGGTGGTGGTCGGGTCCAGCGACGAGGTGGGCTCGTCGAGCAGCAGCACGTCGGGGTTGACGGCGAGCGCGCGGGCCAGGCACAACAACTGCTGCTGGCCACCGGAGAGCCGGAACGGGGAGTCGCCGAGCCGATCCTTGACCGCGTCCCAGAGGCCGACCTCGGTCAGCCGGGCCTCGGCGACATTCTTGAATTGCTTGCGCGGCGCCATTTTGTGCGCGCGCACGCCGGCCACCACGTTGTCCATGATCGACATCGGGAACGGGTTGGGACGCTGGAACAACATGCCCACGCTGCGGCGAAACTCCATCAGGTCGCGGTCGGCGAAGATGGTGCGCCCGCCCAGCAGGACGTCGCCGCTGTGCCGGAATCCGGAAACCTTGTCGTTCATCCGGTTCAGGGTGCGCAGGAAGGTGGTCTTGCCCGAGCCGGTCGGGCCGAGCAGGGTGGTGACGGAGCGGGCGGGGAAGTCGAGGCTGACCTGTTCGAGGACGGTTTTGGGGCCGAAGCCGAGAGTGAGGTCGACCGCGCGCATGGGCTGGCCACCATCATCGGCGACAGGTGCCGCAACTGCGGCCGGTAGCTGTTGTTCGCGACGCATTGACAACCGATGCTACGTGTTTGCGCCCGGCGCGCGGTCACCGGCCATTAACCTCTTATTCTTTGTCAAGGGTTTGTATATTCGCGATTGGTTAACTTTTGTTGACGATCGAAGAGGAGTTTCGTGAGGTTCGCTCGATCTGGCGTCGCACTGAGCCTGGTGGCCACCGCCGCCCTCGCGCTGGCGGGATGCGGCGACAACAACTCGTCGTCGGGATCGAATGCCAAGTCGGCGCCGGTGGATTGCGGCGGTAAGAAGGTCCTCAAAGACAGCGGCTCGACCGCGCAGCAGAACGCGATCGAGCAGTTCGTCTACGCCTACGTCCGGGCCTGCCCGGGTTACACGCTCGATTACGACGCCAACGGCTCGGGCGCCGGCGTGACTGAATTCCTCAACAACCAAACCGATCTCGCCGGTTCCGATGTCCCGCTGGACCCGTCCACCGGTCAAAACGACCGGGCCGCGCAGCGGTGCGGTTCGCCGGCGTGGGATTTGCCCACGGTGTTCGGGCCGATCGCGGTCACCTATCACCTGTCCGGGGTGAGCGGGCTGAAACTGGACGGGCCCACCGTCGCGAAGATCTTCAACGGCACCATCACCAAGTGGGACGATCCGGCGCTGAAGGCCGTCAATTCCGGCCTCAGCCTGCCGTCGACGCCCATCACGGTCATCTTCCGCAGCGACAAATCCGGCACCACCGCCAACTTTCAGAAGTACCTCGACGGCGCGTCGGACGGCGCCTGGGGCAAGGGCGGCAGCGAGGTGTTCAACGGCGGCGTCGGCCAGGGCGCCAGCGGCAACAACGGCACGTCGGCGCTGCTGCAGAACACCGAGGGGTCGATCACCTACAACGAGTGGTCTTTCGCGGTGGGCAAGCAGCTCAACATGGCGTCGATCATCACCTCGGCGGGCCCGGACGCGGTGCCGATCACCAAGGACTCCGTCGAGAAGACGATCGCCGGGGCGACCTTCAAGGGGCAGGGCAACGACCTGGTGCTCGACACCTCGTCGTTCTACAAGCCCACGCAGTCCGGCG